>CACFXF010000012.1 GCA_902570265.1 uncultured Alphaproteobacteria bacterium
CTTTAATTCCATTGTACTTTTCGGAATAGAGTAATTCGGATTTTTTTCTTTTTCGTTAGAATCATTCTCTATTAAATCTGTTAATTTCTGAGCCCATTTTTTGTTATTTTTTATAAGAAAATCATTTGTACAAAAAAAACTTTTACTTAGGTCTTCGGCAGCTGAAATTATAGGACCATATCCCGTACACCGACAAAGGTTACCTTGAATTGAATTCAAGATTTGAGCTTTATTTGGTTTTTTGGTTTTTAAAAACAATCCATACATTGACATCACAAAACCAGGTGTGCAAAAACCACACTGAGCTCCAGAGTTTTTTACCATTGCCTCTTGTACTGGATGAAGTTCTTCCAAACCTTTAGATAAACCATCTACTGTAATCAAATGTGAACTATCAATTGATGGTAAGAAAACTATGCATGAATTTGCAGTCCTATAAGAAACTTTATTATATTTATTAACTCTACCAATTAGCACTGTACACGCACCACAATCACCTTCAGCGCAACCTTCTTTTGTTCCTTTTAAATTTTGGTCAATTCTCAAAAAATCCAATAATGTTTGTTGTGGATCACTAATCGATTTTTCAATCAAATTATCATTTAAATAAAATCGTATACAATTTTCTTTTTTTAATTTGGTTGAATTCTTTTTCAGCATTTTTGATTTTTAAATAATAAATTTAAGTTTAACACTATAATTAAATAAATTAATAAATAATTAAAGAATTTTTAACAAATCTCTCTCTGGTGTCTACCTTTCTAAAAAAACTTTTTTTGCAATTCTAAAGCATTCTAAAGCTTGGGGAACACCACAATAGATACCAATTACATGAATTATAGCTCTTATTTGTTCTTTAGAGACACCATTTTTCAAAGCTCCTCTACAATGTATTTCCCACTCATTCATTTTACCAAGAGCTCCAATCATTGCTAAGTTCATCATAGATCTAGTCTTTCTATCAATACTATTATCACCCCATCCAAAGCCCCAACACCAAGACGTCATAGCTTCCTGAAAAGGTTTTGTGAATTCATCTGCTTCCTCTAAATTTTTTTCTACATATTTTTCACCTAAAGTTGCTTTTCTTTCTCTTAATCCAATTTCAAAAAAATCTTCCATTTTAACCTCACTTAAATTTGAAAAAATTTTATTGTTTAAGAAAACAAAATATCCTAAATATATTCAATCAGAAAATAAAATCCTGAAAGGAATTTTAATTGGTGAAAGCATTAATTTTTGATGTTGATGGTACAATCGCTGAAACAGAAGAATTACATAGAGAAGCATATAATAGTATATTTTCTGATGAAGGTATTAGCTGGAACTGGTCAAAGAAATTATACAAAGAATTATTAAAAATTACTGGAGGTAAAGAACGTTTAAGACACTATAATGAAAATTTTACTCCAAAAAATTACCATTTGGATATAAATGATATTTCAAGAATCCATTCAAAAAAAAATGAACTATACAAACAATGGGTGGATGAAGGTTTACTTCAGCTTAGACCAGGCATAAAATCACTCATAAACAATGCTTTAAAAAGCAAAATTCAATTGGCTATATCCACATCTACTAGTCTGATGAATGTAGAAACATTATTTATAAAATGTTTTGAGACTAAACCAAATTCAATTTTTAAAGTTATAGCCACAGGTGATATGGTAAAGAGAAAAAAGCCCGACCCTGAATTATATTTACTTGCTTTAGATCAATTATCATTACGACCAGAGGAATGTATAGCTTTAGAAGATAGTAATAATGGACTTATGTCAGCTAAAAGAGCAAAATTAAAGACAGTTTGCTCTCCTAGTGAATATCATATTGATGATAATTTTGAACAAGCTGACTTTATTTGCGAAGAATTTACAAAAGATAAGCTACCATCAGAATTAAGGCAGCTTATCTATACTTAAACATTTACTGTGCTGCTAATTGAGCAAGCATTTCTTCCATTCTAGCTTTTGATTTCTTTGGTAATTTAACTCCGTCTAAGAAACCATCTGTATTAAAATCACCAACAGCTATAAGTGCTACCATTCCATTTGCTAAATGCGGTGTGCATTTCACACCATAAAGGCCATCTTCTGAAACGACGATACTTACTGGTTTATTGATTTTACCTTTAAACTTTTTAATACCTTTTGGTAACATACCTTTAATACTGGCTGCCATATGTCCTTTTTCTGTAGGCAAAAAAGTAACCGTATCTCCCTTTTCTGCCATTATTAGCATAGGTTCAAATATCATTTTATTACCGTCCGCATCTTTGTTAAGCATTTTAACTTCAATTTCAGCAGCAAAAACTGAATTAAAAGTAAAAGTAAAAATTATTGTGGTAATAATTAAAAAAAGCTTTCTCATTTTTCCCTCATATAAAAAAATTATATTTATATCTTTAACGAAGATGATTTACTCTAATTAAATGATAATGGCAAACTATTTAAGCAACTACCCTAGATAAGGCACACTGCTTCCATAGAGAAGCTAAGCTATTAACTAGATAATCAATATCGTCATATGTATGTAATGGCGATGGTGTAAATCTCAACCTCTCAGTACCTTTAGGCACAGTGGGATAGTTAATTGGCTGAACATAGATTGAGTAATCGTTAAGTAAAATATCACTTATTTGTTTACATTTAATAGAATCTTTGATCATAACAGGAACTATATGGCTGGGATTTATTAAATGAGGAATACCCATAGAATCCAATTTGCTCCTTAAATAAGTTACCTTCACTTTTTGATTATCACGTTCAATTTGGCTTGTTTTTAAATGTTTTACTGAACTTAAAGCACCAGCTGCAACTGCAGGTGGAAGAGCAGTTGTAAAAATAAAACCACTAGAAAACGAACGAATAAAATCACAAAGCACATTTGAACCCGTAATGTAGCCACCTACTACTCCATAAGCTTTACCAAGAGTACCCTCAATAAGATCAACTTTATGTGCTACATTTTCTTGTTCTGAGATTCCACCTCCACTTTTTCCATAAAGACCTACTGCATGGACCTCATCTAAATAAGTCATTGCACCAAATTCTTTTGCAACATCACAAATTTCATCTATTGGAGCAATATCGCCATCCATAGAATAAACACTTTCAAATGCAACTATTTTTGGAGCATCATTGGGTAAAGAGGATAGTTTATTTCTTAAATCTTCTGGATCATTATGTTTCCAAATTAGCTTACCTGCCCGAGAATGTCTTATTCCCTCTATCATAGAAGCATGATTTTTCTCATCAGATAAAATAGTACAGCCTGGCAACCTTGCACCTAAAGTTGAAAGGGTTGCCCAATTTGAAATATATCCAGATGTAAACAATAGTGCAGATTCCTTTTTATGCAAATCTGCTAATTCTTTTTCAAGTAAAACATGATAGTGGTTTGTCCCAGAAATATTCCTTGTCCCTCCAGCTCCAGCTCCACACTCATTTAAGGCATTTTTTATTGATGATAAAACGCTTGGATTTTGTCCCATACCTAAATAATCATTTGAACACCAAACAGTAACCTCTGAAGTTTCATTACTTTTAGAATAATTTTTAGCCTTAGGAAAGTTACCTTGACATCTTTCAAGTTCGGCAAAAATTCTGTAATTTCCTTCATCTTTTAACTTTTGAAGTTGTGAATTAAATAAATGGTCATAATCCATGAATTTTCTCCGAACTAAAATTTTCACTAGTTGATTTATTTATTTTTGTATCTTTTTTTTGCTTTGGCAACATCCATTTCCAGAGTTCTGCATCCCTTAATGGCACAACCATAAACCAGTGCTCAATTAGGGCTAAAGTAGTTAGTGACGCTAACAAAGTATAGCCTATAACTGATGGAGTTTGGTTGTTTTCATCAAAAATACTATCTACTAAAAAAAATAGGGTAAATGATATCAATGATATTGAAACTGGAAAAAAACCAACTTGTACTCCCGACTCTAAAGTAACTAGCAAGATGCACAACAGGTGACGGTAAGAATTCTGTATTCACATTTGGGACTCCCAGGAATAAATTCAATTTCGCGCAAATTCTAGCAAAAAATAAAATCCAAAATGTCCATAAACCTACTGTATTTTCTGCATTTAATGAAAAATAAACCATAAAAAATAATGTGAAAAAGAGAATTAACTCTGAATAAGCAATATTAGATAAAGCATAACCAAAACGTTTCATTTGATTAATATCCTTAGGACATAGTTTTTTACTAGGCCCCGTGATAAATCCAGACAAAAATGCAAGTTCAAACCAAGCCCAAATTAACAAACTTGCAAAAAACGAACTATAAATTGATGACAGTGTTATCGCTGGAAGAGAATTAAAAAATAAATAAATGCCTAAGAAAATTACTGGACTTAATATCAGTGTTACAAGAATATGCGCTTTATGATTCAATTCGTCTACCTTTTTAACAATGAATAATATCAATCCTGTTAAAAACCACCAAAAAAAAACTGCTGTGAATGCAGCCACCCAGGGTATACTAAAAACTGTAAATATTCCTTGATACATTAACTCTCCAAGTTAATAACTAGGTTGAAGTCTTGAAGTTTCGGGAACTAAATTTTTCTTTGAAGGAATTAAATAAAGTCCTACAAAAATCATTAATGCTCTTGCAGAATATGCATAGTATTTTAATTTTCCACTAATACCACCCGACCTTTTTGCTTTTTCCATACTATCAAACGTAACACATAATTTTTTCAATCCTGATTTCCATTTTGGATTTTCTAAATCAATTTCAATTGGGAAAACTTGTCGAGTAATTTCTGAAGTAATTCTAAGAACAGTTTCATCATACCACTCAATATCAACATCAAGTGCTTTATGAAAAGCAGGTCTCGCATGATCACGTATAACCATCGTAGCAAAGACTGCAACTAAGAAAAATTTAATCCAATATACATTTATTCCAGATGTAAATTTAGGATCAGACTTCATAATTAAAGCAAATGCTTCCCCATGTCTAAATTCATCATTACACCATTTTTCAAACCATTTAAAAATTGGATGAAATCGCTTATCAGGATTTTTTTCCAAATGTCTATAAATTGTTATATACCTAGCATAACCAATTTTCTCTGATAAATACGTGGCATAGTAAATAAATTTAGGCGTAAAATATGTGTAATTTTTTTTTCTAGTAAGAAAACCAAGGTTTACTCCTATACCCGCTTCCCTAAGAGCATCATTAATAAAACCAGCATGCCGAGCTTCATCTCTAGACATGTATGAAAATAGTTCACAAATTTCCTCATTAGTTCCCCTTCTCTTCATTTCCTTATAAAGAACACATCCTGAAAATTCTGCTGTTAATGAACTTACTAAAAAATCAATAAACTCTTTCCTTAATTCGGGTTCTAAACTTTTAAAATCTATTTGATCCCAATCTTCTGTTTTTTTGAAGTGTGTACGATTTGGATCTGATTTCATTTCAGAAATTAATTCATCCCAATCTTTTCTAACACTTTCTACATTAAGTTCATCCATTTCTTTAAAATTAGTTGTATAAAAACGAGGATTTAGTAGTGTAGTTTCATGTGCCATAGCGGTTGTTTCATTAATAGAATCAACTTTTTCATTTTGATAATCTACTTCTTTCATAATGAAATCTCCTCTGAAAAAGAAAATTCACAAATTTCCATAAATTCAAAATTTCCTGTAATTTTTGTCCATAATCTTTGAAACCAAACAGCTCTTTTTATAGTAGCTATTCTATCCTCAATTACTACCTTACCATAGGGAGCAATAACAGGATCTCCATGAACTATAACCTCGTCACCCGGGTGAACGATCGCACCATTATTAAAGCGAACATGAGCATGCAAACTCTCAAAAGTATGAGATACTTCAATGGTACAAGGCGTCATTTCTTTTCTTCTTCTTATCATATTAAAATATCCCCCCATTTTTTTATTTTATTAATTCCTCAAATACTGCTGCATTCATAGACCCAAAACTATTTAGATGCATATCCCAAGAAGAAGATTCATCAACAATTGTAAGTCTACCGTCTTCGTATTGAATAAGTTTTAGTGGATTGTTAATATCAATTTTTTTCTTTTTCCTTTCTGACATAAAACCATTATATACTACTACTATAAAACCGTATGGACCAGCCCTTGAATTAATAACTTCCTGACCATTGTTGTTAAGTATAGAAACAGATCCATTTTTCTGCTTAATAAATTCTAAGGAAGTTTCAGAAACCACTGGAACTTGTTTAGGAGTTCCAATAAGTGGCATATCAGACAGTCTTGCATATCCAACCATTAATAATGTGACTAAAAGTAACGCCCCAACAGCTTGTACTAATCGTATAGGAATTACTTCTTTTTCATGTGTCCTAGTGTTTTCTCTCATGCAGTTATTCCCCCATCTTGCATTTTAACGTTTTTAATATCATTTGTCTTTCTTAAATTTACTTCAGAAACTCTAGATTGAGCTGCCTCCGATAATTTTAACGCTATAACTTCTACATCAGCAATACATCTGAATGTTGGCTCAGGATTACTGAAATACCAAGGCCTTACACTTGGCCAACTTGCAAAAAAAGGAACTCTTTTATTACTAATAAGTTTGAATGAAATATTTCCAGATCCATCTCTATAATGATTTTTGTCAATACTAGCAATCTTATCAAATGGAACATTAAGCATAAAAATTAGTGCCAAGCCACTTTTAATAATTACTCGCTTACTTGTAATAACATAAACTGTTGGTAAAACTTGTGAAATTCCAACAATAACTAGTAGTATAATAGCTAAACAACAACTCAATAAATAAGGGACAAGCACCTGTAAAATAATAATTAAATTAAAATCACCATACCTTGTGTAAATTATAGAACAAGTAATTATAATTAGATAAATCAGAATATACTTTATTCCTATTGCAGTTAAACAAAATCTTCTCAAATCTGGCCTACCATGCCAAATTATCTCCTCATCTTTAGGAATAACACTTAATATGTCTTTTGGTGGTGTATTATTTATCTTATACATTCTTTTTCCCTATTATGATGGTATTTCAGTCAATCCAAAGCTTTTTTGAGTATGATCTTTAATTTTCCTTTTATTTATTTCTTGTGAAAGCATCCCAAGAGCAATCAAAGTTATAAAAATGAAAAGAATTTCCAAGTGGTATACAAAAATATAACCTATCGAATTATTCTCAAAAGTTGATCCTAAATAACCAGATAGAGCAATATTATTTACTACATCACGTAATATTCCACCCACAGCTATACCCAATCCAGCTCCTATGGCTTGAGCAGCACCCCAGGAACCTAAAATAAAACCACTGCCTAAATTAGTTTTTGATGACAACGCCATTGCAATTATTAAAAGTGAAACTGAAAATAAGCCTGTTCCAAATCCAATAAATAATGTTCCAAGAAAATATAAAAAAGGAAATTGCATAGGGCTTGAAAATATGATGGCAGAGAATCCTACTATACCTATGAGAAGTGCTGTCATTGCATTACTTACAGAAGAAACTGTCTTTTTTGAATTATTGGCAGCTAGTGCCAACCCAAGTAGTGCACCCAAAGCCCATACTCCTGTCAGATTAGTTGTTTCAGCAACACTTAATCCCAAAATTTGACCACCATATGGTTCCAATAAAACGTCTTGCATTGAAAAAGCCAAAGTTCCCCAGAAAACAACCCAAATTAAACTGTTTGTTTGACGATCAGAGATAAATTTTTTCCACGATAAAATAAACTTTTCAGATTTATGATTTTTCTGGCTATTAATAATTATCTGTTCCTGTCGCCAAACTGCTACAAGATTAAGAAATAAGGTAAGTACTGCTGATCCTTGAACTACCTGTATTAAACGTAACTTTGAAAAATCTGCCAATAAAATACCAATCACTACAGCTGAAATTCCCATGCCAAATAGAAACATAAAATAAAGTAAAGCTACCACTCTTGGTCGATTTTCTTTTGTCGCTCTATCGGCTGCTAAAGCTAATCCAACCGTTTGAGTAATATGCATTCCAATTCCAGTAAATAAGAAAGCAATTGCGACCAAAACTTCTCCTGCCCAACTTGGACCTACAGTTTGATCACCAGAAAGTATAATAATGGCAAAAGGCATAATGGCAAGACCTCCAAACTGGAACAAGCTGCCAAACCACATATAAGGTATCCTTTTCCAACCAATGAAAGACTTGTAAGTGTCTGATTTATGGCCATAGAAAGTTCTAAGAGGTGCAATTAAAACTGGTATTGCAATCATTACAGCCACTAGTGATGCTGGAACTAAAAGCTCTACAATCATTACTCTGTTTAATGTACCTGCTAACATAACTGTAGCCATTCCTACAGATATTTGGAAAAGAGATAATCTCAAAAGTTGAAATAAAGAAAAGTTTGAACTTCCAGCATCCGAAAAAGGTAAAATATTTTTACTTATTTTAAATATATGTTCTTTAGAAATAATCATTTTCTCAGTTCTAGAAACTCAGATGTATAAAAAAGATCATTGACTTTACTAATCCTGGAAACAGTTGCACTGTATTCTCTTTCAAATTTATCTCTATATATTTCAATAAAAGATTTAGTATTTAATGGTGACAAAGTAGGAGAACGATCTGATTTTGGAAAAAGACGGCCTATCATCAGTTTTAATGTCAGAATAAAATTTGAAGGAACTAAGGTAAATAATATTTTTTCATTAGTATTTTTCAGTAAGTTTTCCAAAATATTAACAGTATCTTTTTCAGGATAATGAATTAAACTATCCATTAATATAACGTAGTCAAAACTTCCATGATTTTGGATCATATCGGATGTAATAAATTCAGTATTTTCTTTAAGATTTTTAGGCACTCTTTTTTTAGCTATTTCAATTAGATTCGATGAAATATCTATACCTAAGACATTAGCTCCCCTTAAGGCTAACTCAATAGAAAACTGGCCAGCACCACATCCTGCATCTAAAATTCTTTTTCCAGAGAGATCATTGGGTAAATGTAATAACATTCTACTTCTCATCTTCTCTCTACTTTCTCTAACTTTTAATCTTATTTTTGAAACAGGTGTTTCAGTTGTCAAGGCTTCCCATGCTCGAAAACCTGTTTTATCAAAGTATTCGGCTATTCTATCTCTATTTTGAGAATAAGTTCTCATTCTTAATCAAACCCTAATAATTCAAATATATCTCGATCTTCTAATGGATCTGGTGCTAAGGGGTCTGTCCCATCCCAAAGTAGTTGAGCTAATCGGATATACTCTTTTTGGACCAATTCAATTTCCTCATCACCACCCATTTCAAAAAGTGTTTTTTTCTTTAATCTTGATTTTCTAATAGCGTCTAGATCAGGAAGATGGGCTACTCTTTTAAAACCTACTTCCTTACAATATCTATCAACCTCATCAGTATCTTTAGATCGATTTGCTATACAACCTGCAAGTCTAACATTGTAATTTTTTGACTTTGCTTGAACAGCTGCAATTATCCTATTCATTGCATATATTGAATCAAAATCATTGGCTGTAACTATAATAGCCCTATCTGCATGCTGTAACGGAGCCGCAAAACCACCACATACTACATCCCCAAGCACATCAAAAATAACAACATCAGTTTCTTCTAACATATGGTTTTGCTTAAGTAGTTTCACAGTTTGACCAACAACATAACCTCCACAGCCTGTACCAGCAGGGGGACCACCAGCTTCCACACATTTTACTCCATTATAACCTTCATAAACAAAATCATCAGGTCGAAGTTCTTCAGCATGAAAGTCTACTTCTTTCAATATATCAATTACTGTGGGAACTAATCTACCTGTTAAAGTAAAAGTACTATCATGTTTTGGATCACACCCAATTTGCAAAACTTTTTTACCTAATTTGGAAAAAGCAACAGACAAATTGGATGAAGTGGTTGATTTGCCAATACCACCTTTGCCATAAACTGCAAAAACCTTTGCACCATCAATTTTTAATTTAGGATCCATTTGAACTTGAACTGATCCTTCTCCATCTTCGCCACGAAGATTTGGAACCTGTTTATTGCTATCCAAAGGGCTCATTTTATCTCTCCATCTACTTTTTAAATTTATTTTTGGTTAAAATTTTTCTATTCTGCTGCAAGCTTCACTCCTTCTAGATTATCTTCCAATTCTGCAAGTGAATCTCTCAATGCTTCCAGCGTTTCGTCATCTGGTTCCCAATAAGACCTATCATGAGCTTCCATCAATCTATTTGCTACCCTTAAGCTTGCTGCTGGATTTAATGAAGCAAGTCTTCTTCTCATTTCCTCATCTAAGATAAATGTTTCTGATAATTTTCCATAAACCCATGGTTCAACTTGACCTGTAGTAGCAGACCAACCAAGGGTATTTGTGACCTGACTTTCGATATGTCTTACCCCCTCATAACCATGCTTGAGTAGTGGCTCAAACCATTTTGGATTTAAAGACCTTGAGCGAGTTTCAAGGGCGATTTGATCTGCCAGTGCTCGTACTTTTGAACCCCCTCTTGTTTGATCACCTATGTAAACAGGTGTATCCACACCTCTTGCTCTTTTTACAGCTCTAGTTATTCCCCCTAAAGTATCGAAATAATGATCAACAGTTGTTACACCTAGTTCTACACTTTCTAAATTTTGATAAGTACAATCAACTTGCTCCAATATTGCTTGTAATAATTGTGTTTGCCGAGAACACTTTCCTTTTGAATCATAAGCATAACTTTTGCGATTCTCGTAAGTATCTGCTAGTTGATCTTCTTCATCCCAAGTAGCTGAACTTACAAGATGATTTACGTTTGATCCATAAGTTCCCTCAGCATTAGAAAAAACACGAAGTACCGCTTGCTCAATTTTTAAAGTGTGTTTTTTAACAAAGTCCAGTGTATTTCGTTTTACATAATTCATCTCCAAAGGTTCATCAGCTAAGGCAGCTTTTTTTGCTGCATCTGCCAACATTTTTATTTGTAGTGGCAACAAATCTCTGAAAATTCCCGATAGTGTCATCAAAACATCAATTCTTGGCCTACCTAATTCTTCTAACGGAATTAATTCAGCCCCAGAAAGTCTTCCATAATCATCAAAAAATGGTTTTGCACCCATAAGGTTCATAGCTTGTGCAATAGAACCACCATCTGTTTTTATATTATCTGAACCCCAAAGAACCATTGCCACTGTTTCTGGCATTTTACTTTGAGCCTCTAATAATGCTTTAGTTTGATTTTTACCTTCCTGCATTGCAAAACTTGTTGGCATTCGAAATGGATCAAATGCATGCATATTTCTTCCTGTTGGAAGTATTTCTGGAGATCTAATAATATCACCACCAGGAACAGGTTTTATATATTTTCCGTTAAGTGCATCCATTAGTCCTTGTAGCTCAGAATCAACAGTCAGTAACTGATCAAAATGATCGCGATCTTTTTTATTTTCTAAACCAGGAATGACGTCAAGATAACTATCTCGTGCATTTTTAGAGGGTGGTGATCCAATTATGTGAAGCCCCTCAGGGATTAGTGCTTCTTCTAATTCATATAGTTTAGATTGAAGTATTTCAAAATCATTCCCAAAGTCAATTTCAAGAGCTTCGGCTTGATCTTTGATAAGCTGTTTCAGATCAGACAAATTTTTTGTTTTGTCATGCTCTTGTCTAAATTGAATGAGAGATTCTTTTAACTCTAAAAGACCTTTATATAATCCTGCTTTCGATAAAGGTGGCGTGAGATGGGAGATAATCACAGCATTGGATCTTCGCTTTGCTAATGAGCCCTCACTAGGGTTATTTGCAGCATAAATGTAAATATTTGGTATTTCCCCAATTAATCTATCTGGCCAACAACTTTCGCTGACACCAGATTTTTTACCAGGCATAAACTCAAGTGCTCCATGCATTCCAAAATGAATAATCGCATCCGATTTAATTTCATTCCTAATAAATCTGTAAAATGTATTAAACGCATGGGTAGGAGCAAAACCTTTTTCAAATAGAAGTCTCATAGGATCGCCTTCATAACCAAAAACCGGTTGAATTCCTATAAATATATTTCCAAATTTCTGGCCTAAAATAAACAAACCTGAACCATCTGATTGTAGCTTTCCTGGAGCTGGCCCCCAAGTCTCCTCAATATCTTTCAGGTATGGTTCATTCAAAACTATATCATCAGCAGAAATTCTTTTGTATACATTAGCTTCTTGTCCATAACGATCTTTATTACCATTAAGAATATTTTCTTTTAGTTCATCAATACTTGAAGGTAGTTCAACAAAATAACCTTCTTCTTTTAACCTTAAAAGTGTATTAAATAGTGATTGAAAAACATCTAGATAAGCTGCTGTACCAACTGCACCTGCATTTGGAGGGAACCCATATAATACAATCGATATTTTTTTATCACTAGTGCTTTTTGTGCGAAGATCTACATATTTTTTTACTTTTAATGATAAATTTTTAACTCTTTCATGACAGGGTTGCATTTCCAAACCATGAGCAACTCTACCGCCAAATACGGTTGGTGCAATCGCACCATCAATTTCTGGCAAGGCTACTAGCATTGTAGTCTCAACAGGTCCTAAACCTAAATTATTTTCTTCCCAATTTGGTAGCGTTTGAAATTCTAAAGCATGTGCAGCAATATATGGTACATCTAATTTAGATAAAATCTCTTCTGCGGCCTGGCTATCATTATATGCAGGACCTCCAACCAAGCTAAATCCAGTTAAAGATAAAATGCAATCAACATTTAATTTACCATTTACATGGAAAAATTCATTGATTGCTGGTCGTGAATCTAAGCTGGCTGAAAATGCTGGAATAACCTGTAAATCCAAATTTTCTAATTCGCTAATTACTGCATCATAGTGAGCTGTGTCTCCAGATAAAACATATGATCTCATTAATAGAAGACCTACTTTCCCCTTTACATTTTTTCTAACAGGAATATCTCGAATTTCTGTTGAAACTCTTGATTTCAGTTTAGGGTGATATAGACCTGTTTCTGGATATTCAATCGGAGGTTTTGCAACTAAATTACCCTTTCCTTTCAATTTCCCATATTTCTGACATAAATATATTATCATTGATTCAACATTATCGTCAGATCCACCTAACCAATATAACATAGTAAGAAAATAAGAACGTACATCTTGAGCTTTTCCAGGAATAAATTTTAATATTTTTGGCAAGCGCCTTAATATTGACATTTGCCTTTTTCCACTAGCAGGCTTACCTGATTTGCTACTACCCCTTAGTTTTTTTAATAGACTCAAAAAACCTGTTGTTGGCTTACTCATATCGAGTCGATCCATTTTTGTAAGGGAAACAACCTCTTTTGAGGATATACAACCCACTAATGCGTCACAATTTTCTCTTTTTGTTTTAAGTGTTGGTAATATAGCTCTCACATGCTCTTCTAAAAATAGTAGGTTAGCTATTATTATATCTGCATCAAATATATCCTTTTTGGCAGTATCTAAAGAACTAGGGTTTTCTGCCCATTCTGCTGCTGCATGAACAGTAATCTCTAATGTTGGGAAAAATGGTTTTAGTTTAGCTTGTACTCTTGAAACTGGACCTGCACTATGAGAATCTAAAGTTATAATTACAAATTTATAACTATTAGCTTTAATTTTACTGAGGTTTTCATCTAGCATAATGCGCCTTAGCCTCATATAAAGTTTCAGTAGAAATGGAGTTTAGTCCTTTGTCTTTAGCAAAAGTTTCAGTGTTTCTTCTTGCTTTACCTCTCACAAAGAAAGGGATTTTTTTCAACTCTAATTCCGCTTCCTTTTCCCAAATAATTTCTTCGATAGTATTTATATTCTCTTTTCTCTTTTCATTTTTATTAATATCATGATTTGAATGCCCCCCTAAATGACTAGGGCCAGCACTATCGTTAAATTCAAAGTCTTCTCTAAACATATGAAGAAGATGCTCTTCTAATCCCATAACTAAAGGGTGAACCCATGTATCAAAGATAACATTGGCACCTTCCCAACCTACTTGAGGGGAATATCTAGCAGGGTGGTCTTGTACATGAAAAGGTGCTGATATAACTGCGCATGGTATTCCTAATCTTTTACCAATATGCCTTTCCATTTGAGTTCCAAGGATTAATTCAGGTTGCAACCTTTGAATTTCAGCCTCTACTTCAAGGTAATCCTCAGTAATTAGAGAATCTAAATTTAACTCTTTACCTAGAGATCTTATATCCCTTGCAAATTCTCTATTATAACAACCAAGTCCAACTACCTCAAAACCCATTTCTTCATTAGCAATTTTCACTGATGATTTTACGTGAGTAGCATCGCCAAAAACATAAACCCTTTTACCTGTAAAATATGTTGAATCAATGGATTTTGACCACCAATCAGCCCTTAACCTTTCATTATAATGATTATCCGTTTTAAGACCAAAGATATCTGAAATTTCTTTTATAAATTCCTTTGTAGCACCAATGCCAATTGGTATTGTTTTAGTATAAGGTTGGTTAAATTCTTTTTCTAAATACCTACAAGCTGTTTCTGCAACTTCTGGGTACAACATAACATTGAAGTGTGCTTTAGCAGTCTTTATTTGAATATCTTCTGGAGAAGCACCCATTGGTGCGATCAAATTAATATCAATTCCCATATCATTTAAAATCTTTTTTATTTCTATTATGTCATCTCTATGTCTGAAACCAAGAGAAGCAGGACCAAGAATATTACAAGATAACTGATCTGTTTTATTCGATTTTTTAGCTAATTTTCTTACTATTTGATAGAATGTCTCAGAAGCCCCATAGTTCTCTTTTCTTTGATATGATGGTAATTCTAATGGAATTGTTGGAATAGATAAATTAAGAGCTTCCGCTAAACCTCCAGGGTCGTCTTGAATTAATTCAGCAGTACAAGAAGCACCTACAACTAAAGCTTGAGGTTTAAACCGGTCATAAGCGTCTTTGCATGCCTTTTTGAATATTTCAGAGGTATCAGAACCTAAATCTCTAGCCTTGAAAGTAGTATAAGTTACAGGTGGCCTGGAGTTTTTTCTTTCTATCATAGTGAATAATAGATCGGCGTAAGTATCTCCTTGAGGAGCATGCAAAACATAATGTGTATTCTGCATAGCTGTAACTACTCTCATTGCACCAACATGTGGCGGACCTTCATATGTCCAGACAGAAAGTTTCAAATTTGCAGTACCTCTCTTCTTTTTATTGGTCTATAAAATAAAGCTCCTAAATCTCCTGCTTGTTCATAACCGTGAACAGGTGAAAAAACTAATTCTATAGACCATTTGGTAGCTAAGCCTTCGGCCTCTAGAGGATTAGCAAGTCCCATCCCACAAATTGTAAGATCAGGTTTATTGGCCTTACATCTTTCAATTTGAAGATCAACATCTTGACCTTCAGAAATAATTGGACCTTCTGGTAACAACTCCATATCAGAAAGTACTATTTTCTTATTGATATAGGGAGAACCAACCTCAACAGCTTTCATTCCACACTCCCTTACTAAAAACCTAGCTAAAGGAATTTCAAGTTGACTGTCAGGAAAGAAAAATACACTTTTCCCCGATAATTTTTGCTTAATTTTTTCTAAAGCTTTTGTTGCTCTACTTCGAGGACCATTTGTTACTTCATCGAATTTAATTTTACCTACATTAAAAGCTTTAGCTATTGCCTTTAACCATAAAGTTGTCCCCTCCTCACCAAAAGGAAATGGAGACTTTATATGATATGCTCCTCTTTTTTCAAGAGCTTCACAAGTATCTCCTAGAAATGGTTGACAAAGTATAAACTTTACATTTTTTCCTACTTTTGGTGCCTTATTTTTTGTTCTACTTGGAAAAGAAGTAACTTTCTTTATTCCTAATTTACCTATAAGCGAAAGAAATTGGTCTTCCACTATATCTGGTAAAGCTCCAACTAATATTAATTCTTCTTGAGAGGTATCTTCTAAGGTAGGTACTATAGAAGCAAGACACGCGTCTTCACCTTGAGTAAAAGTAGTTTCTATACCTGACCCAGAATAGCTTAATACTCTAACATTCGGAGCATATTTCAACGTAAGCCTTTCTGCAGCCTTCGATAAATCAAGTTTAATAACCTCTGAGGGACAGGAACCAACCAAAAATAATTGTTTTATCTCTGGTCTTCTTTCCAATAGTTTTTCCACTTGAAGATCAAGTTCATCCTGGGCATCAGCCATACCTGCTAGATCTTTCTCTTCAAGAATTGCTGTTCCAAAACGTGGCTCAGCAAAAATCATAACACCTGCAGCTGATTGCATGAGATGTGCACAAGTCCTCGAACCTACAACCAAAAAAAAGGCATCCTGAATTTTTCTATGCAACCATATAATGCCAGTTAAACCACAGAAAACCTCATTCTGACCTTTTTCTTTTAAAATTGGTACATTGTTACAACCTTGCTTAATTTTTAATGAGGAAGAAATATTCAAATTACAACCTCCTTCTCTATTTGAGCAAGTTGCTTTTTATTATTACGGCCAAGCCTAAATTTAATCAAAAATTGTGCTGCATTAATGAAATAAGCGAAATAAGCAATTAATGCCAACCACATCAACTTCTCAGCATCCATTAAACTCAAGATTAGAGATAATACATAAGCTGTATGAAAAGCGATTACAAAAAAACTTACTATGTCTTCCCAAAAAAAAGAAGGCGCCAAAAGATATTGCCCAAAAACTTCTTTTTCCCAAATTGCGCCAGTTATCATTATTAAGTACAAAATTGCAGTCTTAAAAAGAATCGATAATGTCGCTATTAAGTAGCCGTTTCCAGTATATAAGTAGTTTATAACACAAACTATTGAGACAAAGCATACAAAAAATTGTAAAGGAGCCAATATAGCCTGAACTTTTGTCCATACTGAATTATCACGGCGCAATTTTTGATCTGGTGTATATAGCTGGGGTGAACGCTCTTTCCCAGCTGTAATTTTTTGCATCTTAAAACCCCCAGATTAATTTAATTGCTACTATTGAGAGTAATAAAGTACCAAAAAGTGTCAACTAAAATTTACACTTTTTTAAGTTTTTTTAAAATTTATTGTAAATATTTATTAAATCTTACTTAGTGAATCAAAAATATTTACTATATTTTTTAATAGTTTTTAATGAATATTTATAAATTTTACTGCTAAAAGAAAAGAAAATTCAATTCTTTCGTTTCAAAAAATGTAAAAGTGTCAATAATCTTTGACATTTTTTAGAAAATTCAACATAATTGATAGGTTAACAAGTTATTTTAAGAAAGAAAAAGTCAACTATTCCAGTATCGTTTGTTTAATTGTGAGTTTCATTATTTATTTTCTAAATAATTAGGGTTTAATTTTTGATGTAATTAGTTTTTAACGAATCGATCTACAAAAAAGGCATAAAGCAATGAGCTCCTCAAAAGAGTTGAAAAGAATAGAGAATATTTCGAATGTGAACCCACTCGTATTGGAGACTTTAGAAAAATTAGTAGAAAAAAGTAAACCTCTAAGTACTTTTAATTTTGATAGTGATTTAAAAAAACTTTATTTTTCAATTAAATCTAAATCTATAAAAACTAACGAAAAATTAATTGATAAATTAATAAGATATGGTCGTTCGATAGAACTTATTTTAGATTCTTATTTACCAACTATTGCCAAAAAATTAGGAGATGCTTGGGTTGCAGATAAAATTTCTTTTTCGGATGTAACAATAGCTTTAGGTAAAATTCAATTTTTGAATTCTAAATTTGAGCCACTATATATTTCCTGCCTTAATTCAGCATATTACAAAACTAAGACGTTAATTATAATACCTAAAGGAGAAGATCATACTTACGGTGGTATTGCTGCAACCAGAAAACTACGTGGAATGGGTATAGATGCATTTTTAATTTTTGAATTTAAAAAAAATGAATTAGAAAATTTACTGTTTGAAAGAAATTACGATTTTATTGGTATATCTTCAGCTAATAATTTTATGATAGAAAAAATTAATCATTTATCTACTAAAATATCAGATATTATAGAAAGAAAAACCCCAGTCGTTTTAGGTGGAAATCTTGTAAATACCTATAAAAAAACAAACGGAAATTTAAAGGTTGATTTTATTACACAAAATCTTGAAGAGATTTTAAACCAATTAAGTTTAAAATATAAAAAGGTAAATTGAAAATACTTATTCTTTGATTTAATGAAGAGTTCTAGAATTGGAAGATAATAAATTAAAAGAATTTATTGATGGTTATGAAACCCAAACGAAATCCGATATATACACAAATATTATTTCTGAATTTGGTGATATTAATATTATATTGGATACTAGGGGTAAAATTTTACAAATAAAAACTCCAGCAGGCTCTATAATTAAAAATCTAAATAGTTGGATTAATAAAAATATTTATGATTTTTTAACGATTGAGAGTAAAGAAAAACTTAATTTTCATTTAACTTCCCTTTCAGATTTAAGTCAATCGTGTACAAAATGGTTCGAGTTAAATCATATATCTGAAAATACAGGTGAGTTTCCTGTAAAATATAAAGGATTTAAAGCAGCTAATAAAAAAAATGTTATTCTTATAGGTAATGATTTATCTCCAGTCGCAGAAATTCAAAAAAAGTTTGTAAACTCCCAATTAGCATTAGAAAGAGAATATTCAAAATACAGAAGTTTTGAAACAAAATATAAAGCTTTAATAGAGTTTTCAGAAGAACCATTATTTTTACTAGATGGCGTTACAGGAAAAATTTTAAACTTAAATGATTCAGCAGCTAAAATTATAAATGAAAAAAGAGATAAGTTAGTTGGAACATCTCTTTCAAAATTTTTTAATTTTAAAAATAATAACGAATTTATTGAATTATTAAAATCTGACGAAATTGTTAAGAACTATAACTCAAGTAAAAATATCAAAAGTAAAGCCAACTTTAATTTTCAATCGTCTATTTTTAGAGCTGAAAATGAAATTTGTATAATTGTGCGATTACAAAAACAAAATGAAGTCAAAGTAAAGGAAAATGAATTAAATAATATTTTAAATAAATTTTATGATAACACCCGTTATGGAATAGTTTTTACAGACAGTATTGGAACTATAAAATATGTAAATGATAGTTTTATTTCATTATGCAAAATTGAAAACCAGCAATTGTTAATTGAAAGACCCTTTTCTGACTTTTTAGCTCGTGGGATAATTGATATGAAGGTATTAATTGAAGCGACATTAGAAAATGGATCAACAATGCCCTTTAAAACTCAGTTGATTTCAAATTATGACATCAAGACTGAAATTGAAATCACAAGTACCAAGACTTCAATAAATTTTGTAGATTATATATGCTTTCTAATATCACACAGACCTAATGAAAGTGAAGAAGAAACTGAAAATAATATAAATGAAAATGTAGTTAGTGAAAAAGCAACCAAAAAAATAATGAAATTAGTAGGTTCAGCTCCTTTAAAAGATTTAGTAGCAGATACAAGCGATATTGTTGAAAAAATATGTATCGAAACTGCGCTTAAAATGACCAAAAATAATAGAGTTGCAACTGCTGAAATGCTTAATCTGTCTCGCCAAAGTCTTTATGTTAAACTTAGGAAATATAACCTTTTGTAAACACATAAAATAATTATTAATTTAGTGAGCTAAAATGAAATCCCTAGAAAATTATCCATATAAAAATATTCCATCCATATCATCAATTATTACTCTAATAAAACCTATTACTTGGTTCCCTCCGATGTGGGCATTCCTTTGTGGGGCGGTTTCAAGCTCAAATATCTCATTTGATAAATCTATGCTATTATTAATCGGGTTAATATTATCAGGGCCAATAGTTTGTGGTATGAGCCAAGCTATCAATGATTGGTGTGATAAAGAAGTTGATGCAATCAATGAACCAAGCAGACCAATTCCTTCAGGTAAGGTGCCAGGAAGTTGGGGGTTTTGGATAGCTGTAATTATGTCAATGACAGGGATTATAGTTTCTTGGTTTTTAGGTTTTTGGGGGTTTTTTGCCACTCTCCTTGCTATAGCTTGTGCTTGGGCTTACTCGGCAGAACCAATAAGATTAAAACGCTCTGGAATCATTGGTCCAAGTATTGTGGCGCTTTGTTACGAAGGGTTACCATGGTTTACTGGGGTAGCCATTTTAACTTCCCAATTTCCATCAATAACTACGATTTTAGTAGCTGGATTTTACGCATTTGGAGCATTTGGTATTATGGTTTTAAATGACTTTAAAGCTATAGAAGGAGATCAAAAGCTCGGAATTAATTCACTTCCAGTCACACTAGGTCCGAGAAAAGCAGGATTACTATCTTGTCTAATTATGTCATTAGGACAGATTGCTGTAATTAGTATATTTTTTCATTTAAAAATATATTTTATTGCTTTTGCTATACTTATTTTGCTTTGCATCCAGTTAGTTGCTATGTCAAAAATGCTTAGAGATCCAAAAAAATTAGTCCCTTGGTACAATGGCACTGGTGTCCTTTTATATGTTATTGGGATGATGGTTAGTGCCACTGGTTTAGGATATTTTTAAAAATGTACCTTACTTGGTTTGGAATCATCAGATTAGGATTTATTCAAATGGCATTAGGGTCATTGGTATCTATTGCAGCCTCGACCTTTAATAGAGTTATGGTTGTAGAACTTTCACTATTACAAATTATTCCAGGTCTTCTTTTAGCCTTACATTATTTTATTCAGATAAGTAGACCAAACTGGGGTTTTTTGTCTGACAAAGGTGGTAATAGAACTTTTTGGATTATTATAGGTGTAATAATATTATGTCTTGGATCAATATTAGCTTGTATTGGTATTTTATTAATTCCAGAAAATTACCTACTTGGTTTAACTATATCAATATTCGCTTACATCTTAATAGGAATTGGGGTTGGTGCTTCTGGTACATCCTTATTAGCTTTTTTAGCAACCAGGACTGATAATAGCAAAAAAGCAGCAGCAGCTACTATAACTTGGATAATGATGATTTTTGGAGCTGCTTTTACAGCAATATTTGTAGGGAAAATTATTGACCCATATTCCATTGAAAAGTTGTTAAAAATTGTAACTATAATAAGTTTATTTTGGATAATTACATCATTTATAACATTATATAAATTAGAAAGCACTCATAAACATAAAGTTCTTCACCGCTTTGAACCAGTCTCCATTACTTTCTATCAGGGACTTAAACAAGTATTACTAGAACAAAACACCAGATGGTTTACAATATTTGTTTTTTTATCTATGACAGCATATTTTATGCAAGAACCGATACTTGAACCTTATGCTGGCTTAATATTTAAATTCTCAGTGGGTGAGTCTACTCAACTTACAGGATATCATCAAAGTGGGATTTTATTGGGAATGATTCTTGTTGGTTTTTTTGTGACAGGAATTAAGTTTGGTTCTTTGAGATTTTGGGTACTTTTTGGATGTGTCGGGTCTGGTTCTGCACTTATATTAATCGCTATATTAGGACAAATTTATCCTTCAAAAAATGCTTTAAATTATTCAGTTGCACTATTAGGTTTCTTTAATGGAAATTTTGCCGTAGGAGCAATTGGTTCAATGATGGAGCTTGCAGGATATGGCATTAAACAACGGGAAGGCACACGAATGGGTTTATGGGGAGCTGGTCAAGCAATAGCAGCTGGAAATGCTATGATTTTTTCTACTTTATTTGTAGATGTCTTGCAAAGTGTAACCAAAGATGCTGCTTTTTCTTATGGAATAATTTTTACCTTAGAAGGTATTTTATTCTTGGCATCTGCTATTCTAGCGACTAAGCTAATAATAATACCTGCTAATGCAGCCAACTTATCTTATAGTGGAAAATGAAATGATATATGATGCTATAATAATAGGTGGAGGACCATCAGGAGCTACTGCAGCTACAGAGCTAGCTCTTCAAAATCGTAAAGTTGCCTTTATAGATCGCGAAGGAAGAATAAAACCTTGCGGCGGGGCTGTTCCGCCTAGACTGATTCGTGATTTTAAAATACCTGATAGTCAAATAGTTGCAAAAATAAAAACAGCAAGAATGATTTCCCCTACCTCTAGGACGGTAGATATACCTATAGAAAATGGCTATGTTGGAATGGTTGAAAGGGAAAATTTTGACGAATTTCTCAGAAATAGGGCTAGTAATAAAGGGGCGAAGCGTTTTACTGGAACTTTTTTAAGGATAGAAAGAATAGCTGAAAAGGATATAGTTTCTGTTTTTTTCAAAGACAAAAAATCAAGAAAAGAAATTGAATTAAAATCAAGATTCGTTATTGGTGCTGATGGAGCTAGATCAGATGTAGCTAGATCAGAAATGCCAGGAGGTAAAACCATTCCTTATGTAATTGCTTATCATGAAATAATTGAAGCACCAAAAGGAGGAGTATATGATCCAGACAGATGTGATGTAATTTATGATGGAAGAATATCGCCGGATTTTTATGGCTGGGTATTTCCACACGGAAAATCAGCTAGCGTTGGTATGGGAACTAGGAAGAATGGATTTGACCTTAAGGAAGCTACTGCTAAAATAAGAGAATCCTCTGGTTTAGATAAATGTAATACTATTAGAAAAGAAGGTGCTCCTATCCCATTAAAACCCCTTGATAATTGGGATAATGGGAAAGACTTAGTTTTAGCTGGTGATGCTGCAGGAGTAGTTGCTCCATCGTCTGGAGAAGGTATTTATTATGCTATGATTGGTGGTCAAGAAGCTGCATACGCAGTAAATGAATGTATAAAATATAAAAATCCAAAATTTTTAAAATTAGCTAGAAAAAGATTTATGTCTGAGCATAAAACTGTTTTCAGAGTTTTGGAAGCTATGCAAAATGCTTATTACAAATCAGATGATAGAAGGGAAAGATTTGTAAGCTTATGTAAAGATGAAGATGTACAAAGATTAACTTTTGAATCTTATATGAATAAAAAGTTAGTCACAAAGAAACCTACTGCTCATTTAAAAATAATGATCAAAAATTTACTTCATTTAACTGGCTTGATCAGAGCTACAACATGAACCAACCAATTGCTGCGTGGCAAGATAATATACTATCTCCTGTAGACAAGTTGGAAGTTCATAAAAGAGGGCTCAAGCATCCAGCAGTATCTGTCTTCTTAAAAAGAGGAAATGAAATCTTATTACAACAGAGATCTGCTTCCAAATATCATAGCCCTTGTCTTTGGGCTAATACGGTTTGCACTCATCCACATTGGGGTGAAGATTCTTATAATTGTGCAATAAGACGACTTGAAGAAGAACTTAATATAAAATCTTTAGATCTAAAATTTTGTAAAGAAATAGAATATAAAGCGGATGTGGGGAATAGCCTCATAGAGCATGAGGTAGTCAGTGTTTTTATTTCTGAAATTCCAAAAAATTTTAATATAATTATGGTTCCAAATCCGCAAGAAGTAATGTCTACAAAATGGATGACAGTCACATCAGTTTTAGAAGAAATAGATCAATCTCCTAAAATTTTTACAGAATGGTTTAAAATTTACATGAAAGAATATTCTATAGATATTCTAGGATAATTAATTATAGTAAGTTCTGATATTTAAGCTGATAAATCATTTTTTTTGAATTTAACTACTGAAACACCCATTAAACTCATCACTTTATCTACTACATCCTGCACACCTAAGCCAGCTTCTTTATACATATTTTCAGGTTTGCCTTGATCAATAAATTTATCACACATAAACATTGATCTAAATTTTAATTTTCCGTCCAAGTGTCCTGACTCACTTAGCAAATTGGATACATGAGAACCAAAACCACCAATAGCCCCTTCCTCTATTGATATCAAAGCTGAATGATTTTTTGCCAAATTAGTAATTAGTTCTTTATCTAGTGGTTTTGCAAATCTCGCATCTGCAATTGTTATATCAATTCCTGATTGTAATAATATTTCGGCAGCCTCTTTAACTTCCAATAAATGTGACCCAAAATTTAGAATAGCAACACCACTTTTACCTTCTTTTATCATTCGACCTTTTCCTATCTCAAGAGGATTACCTTTCTCAGGTAATTCAATACCTACTCCTTCACCTCTTGGATATCTAAATGCAATAGGACCATCGTCATATGATGCTGCAGTTGCAACCATATTCATTAAATCAAGTTCATCAGCTGCCGCCATAACCACGAAACCAGGTAGATTAGATAAATATGCTATATCATATGAACCAGCATGTGTGGCTCCATCTGCACCAACTAGACCTGCCCTATCTATTGCAAATCTTACTGGTAAATTTTGCAATGCTATATCATGCACAATTTGATCATATCCTCGTTGTAAAAAAGTAGAATAAATTGCACAAAAAGGCTTTAATCCACCAGCAGCCATACCTCCTGCAAAAGTAACTGCATGTTGTTCAGCAATTCCAACGTCAAAGGTTCTTTGGGGATATTCTTTCTGCATTAAGTTAACTCCAGTACCAGATGGCATAGCAGCGGTAACAGCAACAATACGATGATCTCTAGAAGCTTCACTTACTAAGGCTTTTCCAAATACAGAGGTGTATGAAGGAGCATTAGGTTTTGATTTACTTTGCTCCCCAGAACTAATATCAAATTTTGATACCCCATGATATTTATCAGCGGAGCTTTCTGCTGGATAATAACCTTTTCCTTTTTTTGTTACACAGTGTATTAGAATGGGGCCTTTTGCTCTTGCCTTAACTGCTCTTAACACAGGTAATAGTTGATTCAAATCATGACCATCAATTGGACCTAAGTAAGAAAAACCTAATTCTTCAAAAAATGTACCACCAGCAGCAAGGCCTGTGATTATACTTTTTGCACGTCTTGCACCTTCTTGTAATGGACCAGGTAGATTTTTTGCTAAACCTTCTGCTAATTGTGTAAGACTGTAGAATTCATTATTAGCATATAAACTTGACAAATACTTTGACATTGCACCTGCTGGGGGAGCTATAGACATTTCATTATCATTTAAAATAACAAATAACCTCCTGCCTTCAGATCCTGCGTTATTTAAACCTTCATAAGCCATACCAGCACTTATTGACCCATCACCAATAACCGCAATTGAATCCCCTACACTAGAACCAAGATCACGAGCTACTGTAAAACCTAAAGCTGCAGAAATTGATGTTGAAGAATGTGCTGCACCAAAAGGGTCGTATTCACTCTCAGTTCTCTTAGTAAAACCTGACAAGCCTTTATCTTGTCTCAATGTCATCATGCCCTTTCTTCTACCCGTAAGAATTTTATGGGGATAACACTGATGACTAACATCCCAAATCAATTTATCGAAGGGTGTGTTAAATACCGAATGAATCGCTATAGTTAGTTCTATAACACCAAGACTTGAACCTAGATGACCACCCGTTTTAGAAACAATTGAAATAGTTTCTTGTCTTAATTCACTAGCCAAGTGATTAAGATCATTATCTGTTAATTTTCTGAGATCACTTGGAAAATTGACCCTATCCAATATAGCTTGTTTTGACATTTTTCCCCCTTTAATAAATAGCAGGAGTGAAAAAGATCTCCCCTGCTATTTTCAAATAATTTATACTGGTGATACTAACCTGTCATAGGATGCATATAATTTACCACCTGTATAATAAGCACTTACTTTTTCTTCCTCTAACATAGTAACTTCTTTTGGTTTTTTTATAGTTGGGACTTTTTTAAAGTGCTTACCATATAATGAATGAACATCTACGGACTTAGTATTGATTTTAGATAATGGCATAGGGAGTAGTCTTTTTGTTCCATCCTTTAACTCAAGTTCTAGATATCTTACCAATTGTTCAGGTACATCAATCCACATATCAGTAACTTTTCCTACTGTCACTTTATCTGCAGAAACAACATCCATTCCCCTTGGATCTCTACCCGCCGAAACATCATAGCCTTTCAAGCTACTCATAGGCCTTATTTTAGGATTTCCGTGACCATCTAGCTCAGGAACATCTCTTCTTTCAGCCCAAGCAGCAGCACCCAATCCATCATCCATAGGATCACCTTTAGGGAAAAGAGGAGAACCATTTGCAACATTCTTTATTTCAAGATTTAGTTCTCTTGTTTCACCTTTATCATTTGGCACGCTCATTTCCCCACGCCCATGCATAAGCTTGAAAGTTTTGGGCGAAGGCAAGGGATACATCCCTTGATTATGAGCAGTATTAGATTGCTCATTTTCTAAAGGATATCCCTCTCGCATATTTTCTTTCTGGAGATAAATAACTAAGCCAATGAAAAATGCCCAAAAAAGGTAAAGACTTAATTGTGCAATATCAAAATTTGAAAAAAATGGTTCCATAATTATTCTCCTAATAGTGTAGATTCTGGTACTGAATATTCTATTTCAGTCGCAAATCCATGCTCTACAGCCCAGTATCTCCAATCATCTACTACTGTACCTGTAAGTAGAATTCCTATGCCACCTGTTATAGGTACTAATACTGCAAACCACCAAGCCCAGCGGTGAATTCCTTCCATTGATGCATTAAAACCCATTGTCCATCTCCAAAATAGTGCAGCTCTTTCTGAAGCTGTTCCTCTATCATAAATTTGTTCTAATTCACGATCACCTCCTAATCTAGATGTTGCTAAAATTGTAGCACCGTGCATAGCAAATAAGAGAGCTGAACCATACAGAAAAACGATACATAAAGCATGAAATGGATTATAAAAAAGATTTCCCCAAGCTACTGATAAGTTATTCGTCCATATCAGATGAGGAAAAATTCCATATGGAACCATTTCTGACCATGATCCCATAGCAAGTGGTCTAAAAAGTCCAATTACTAAAAACAACCATATTGCTGCTGCAAATGCCCAACAAATGTGTTTCCCCATTCCCAATTCATGAGCTCTTAAATAAGACCTTACCCACCAACTTAATACGGATAAAAGCAAGCAGAAACTTGCAATCATGTATAACCCGCCATCATTAATAGGTGGAAAAGATAATCCATACTGCTCAGGTGGTGGATTAAGGGATAACCAAAATAATGTTCTTATAAAAAGAGCAAAATCAAAGTTTACTTGTTGGAGCATTCCAAATCCAACCAGAAAAAACCATACAACACCAAGATATATGGATACAACGCCAAACATTCCCAAATGGATTGGGCCAAGCTGTGCGTTTCCAATATAACCTAACCAGGTATTATTTCTAGTTGATTTAGTCCTTTCACTTGATAAATTCCCAGCCTCATCCATTCCCATCTCGGGAGGACCTTTTACTTGGACTTGTGTAAAAATATTTTGATATTCAGCCATCATATACCTCCTACTGCGTCCATTCGAGACTGTTTATAAAATTCATTGTTTCTTGATATTGAGCATCAGAAAAAGTAGTTAACCTTGGCCACCAATTCCACCACTCAACCCAACTAGATCCTTCAGGGAATATCCAAGCTGGACCAGAAATCAATATACAAACTGCAGACCAAAATACAGCATTTAATGCCAATAGTAATCCTATTCTATGAATACCTAAAGTTCCTATTGAATAACCAATTAAGTCCCTAAAATACGTATCTTCATGATCAGGAGTTTTTGAATCCTGTCCACTCTCTGGATTAGCTGCAGATAAAATTAAACCACCATGCAGTGCAAGTGCTAGTGTAGTTGTAAAGAAAAATGTTATTGCAATCCAATGTGCTGGATTAAAATGAAAATTAATATAGGCATAACCTGTATAAGATACCCAATCTAAATGAGAAAAAATTCCATATGGAAATGCATGACCCCATGCACCCATTAAAACAGGTCTAATTACAACCAAGGTAGTATATGCAAAAATAGCAAATCCAAAAGCAATAGGTATGTGAAATCCAATACCTAACTTTCTACAAATTTCTACTTCTCTCAATAACCATGCTATAAACGCACCATGTGCACAAATAGTAATTATTTGCCATAATCCTCCATCCCTAAGTGGAGCAAATTGCAAACCATACTCCAATGCTGGTGGATTTATACTTATAAGGAAAGGATTCCAAGTTCCCTGTAATGCGGCTCCCCATAAGATAAGCAATGTACCTAATGAGGCAAAAAATATGGTCATTAAACCAAAAAAGCCAATATAAAAAGGCCCAACCCAAAAATCGAATAAGTCTCTTCCGATAAGGGTGCCTCCGGGAACACGATACTTTCTCTCAAAACTGAGTAATGCCATCTCGCGACCTCCTATTAAAATTCTTCATTTTTTTATTTACATTCAATAGATCTTAATATATTTGCCGTAGGCGGGTTGTTTGGGGGGGGAGCCCGCCCACGGCCACTTTAAATTGGTTTTAGCCTGCTGCCTTCGCTGCTGCCTCAAACCAATTGAAGTGTTCTGTGCTTAGCAACACTAAATGTATTAACGCTGCTAATAAAAAGAGAAATACGCCTTGAGCCACGAACACTCTACGTGGGTCAAAAATCAGCCATATTTTGTAAAATTGACTCATTTAATTCTCCTTTAACTGAAATAGAACCAAGGACGCCAAATCCATGTTGCAATATGAGCTAAGACACACATAAGTGTGAATGTCCAAAGACCGCTCATATAAACACTATGAAGTTCCTGTGCTTGATCCTCTGTTAAACCTGATAATGACAGGTCGTTATTTCCAGCCATGTTTAATCCTCCGGATTGTTTCGACTGATCCCACGATTGCTCGCAGGCTTGACGTTTCTGAACCCTCATGGCTCAGAACTATCCGGTAGCTAAAGGGCCACCGAATTTCGTAAACCGCCCTCATGCGGTAAATATCATTGGGGTTATTACTTGTGCATGTCCCCATGCCCTTCTAAAAATCCCCTCATTTTTTTTTGCATTAAAATTAAAAATATTCATAATTAAACAGGTTACCCATGTAAAAGTCGCTAAAGGTATGGAAATCATAAAAATTAGAGCAAAATAAATTCTGTACTCTAACTTAATTGTCCTTCTGTAATCTGAAACACAAAACTCTTTAACCGTTGACTGCTTCATTTTCTTTCTCCCCTTTTTCCTTGCTATTAAATTCTTTTATTTCTAATTTTCTTAACTGTTTCTAAAACAACTCTTTCATTACCTTCTGCTAATGCTGATCTTTCTGCCTCGTCTCTAAGATTCTTTGCTGCTGAAATCCTTGTAATTACTGGATGTTCCTGAACAATCTTATCTAAAAATTCCTGAGCATCTTTATCCCATGGGAAATCTCTTTTTAAATTTGTCGGTGTTGCATCAACTTCATCCATATCAGAACCAAGTGGTAGAATATGAAAAAGAGAGTCAAAGAGACTATTACAAACTTCTTGCAACAAATAAGTAGCACCAGCAAAACCCATCATCGGAGTCCCAGTTGATCTTCTAATTGCTGCGCCCGGGAAGCTTGCAGGAATAAAGGAAGTACTAGGTCCAAATCCTTTCTTTAATTCTGCTAAGTACATTTTTTCATTAATGGAACCCATTAATACTAACGGCCTTTTTTCCCTTATCAATGACCTTACTTCGTCATTATTTGTTTTTTTCCCTGAAATTCTTGCTACTGCAAAACTACAGGGTAAACCTAGATCATTTTCAAGAAAATTTCGTATTCCACGGGAATATGTTTCATTAGCTACAATTCCAAAGCTAGCAGTTGCAAAAAAATCTTGAGTAACTGATCTCCATAAGTCCCAGACAGGTTTAATTGTAGAATGTTTTTCTTGCTCAATAAATGGTTCAGGATCTAGCTTTAATAATTCTCCTAATTTGCGCAAAAATTTAGTTGTAGAGTCTATTCCAATCGGGGCTTGAAGATAAGGTTTATCAAGAATTTCTGCTAAACCTCTTCCAAACTCTCTATATAAGACTACATTTACATCGGCATTTACTAATTTATTGGCATCTGCCAAGTGACTACCGAGGGGGAAAACCATATTTATTTCTGCCCCTATACCTTCTACTAACCTTCTTATCTCTGCTAAGTCAGATGGCATATTAAATGTTCCGTACATAGGACCTAAAATGTTTACTCTTGGTTTTGCTCCTTCTTCTCGTTTTGCTTCCCTAGGCATTCTACCTTTAGTTTGTCCAAAGTTAGTAAATATCCATGTCATAGCTCTATCGGCAGACTGCCATTGATCTTCGTCAATGGTGCGGGGTAGAAACCTTTGAATGCTTGTTCCCTCTGGTGTTACTCCACCACCAATCATTTCTGCAATTGAACCAGTAACAACTACAGATGGCAACGCGGGATCTAAGGTTTTCCATGCTCGCTTCATTGAACCTTCGGTACCTTCTCGTCCTAACTCTTCTTCTGCTAATCCAGTTACAACTATTGGTAATTCATGAGGTGGTAATGCATCAGTATAATGCAAAACAGATGTAACTGGTAAGTTCTCACAACCAACAGGTCCATCAATTACAACTTGAAGACCTTTTACTGCACAAAAGGCATATACAGATCCCCAATATCCACCTGCTCTGTCATGATCTTGAATTAGCATTAAATCATCTCCGCTGCTTTTTCAGCTTTTTTTCTTTTTTCTATCTTTTTTAAATTATGCTCTCGAAATTGAGGCTTTAAATTCGGGCTTTTTTCCCAGATACCTGATGTATCTTCTCTCCCAACTCCAGAAAAAAAGCTTTTCATATCAGCCATTCTTTTTTTATTTTTCATAGCTGCATTCACTACTTGTGCTAAGCTTCCAGCCCCAGCAACACCCATTAAAGGACGAGCTGAAATTAAATTTGTAAAATATAAAGATGGAATTCCAAGTTCTTTACCTTTTTGGACTACGGGCGTGGTACCAATTGCAAGAGCTGGCTTGATTGCTTCGACAGCAGCACAATCATCTTCCAAACTCGCTCTGAATTTAACCATTGCTCCCTTTGACTCCAACCATTGTTTATCTTTTTCTGACCATTTAGTCTTAGGACACGCAGTTCCAACATAAGGTATTTTTGCCCCACTTTCTATTAACAGACGAGCAACAAGTAGCTCAGATCCCTCATAACCAGATAGTGTTATTGTTCCTTTAATCTTATGTAATTTTAAACCCTCATTTATCTTCGGAAGAATTTCATTTTTACATTTTGAAATTATACCTCTTTTAATATTAAAAATTTCACCCACTGATTGAATCCAATCCTCAGTTCCTTCACTTCCAACTGGAGCTGATCCTAAAATTGGTCTACCAGCCTCTTCAAATTCTCTTATTGAAGCAGTATAAAACGGGTGAATAGCTGAAACTAATGAGCAGTCTAAGGCACCATATAATTCTCTCCATTCACGACAAGGAACCACAGGCCCTGCAGCTAGTCCTAAATGAGATAATATCCCACCTATTCCAATAGGATCTGCTGGAAACATTTCCCCTAGCAAAGCTACAGTTGGTCTATCCGATTTACCTGATAGTGGTGTTGATACTGGGCCTTTCTCTGCTTCTTTCCTAGCATAATTAAGCATGGCACCTGCAAGAACATCTTTAGCCTCTGCGTGAGTTGGAACTCCAAAACCAGGAACATCAATACCAATAATTCTTACACCATTAATTTCGTTTGGCAGCAATCTTAATGGTACACCTGATGCGGTAGGGACACATAAATTTGTAACTATAATAGCATCATACTTTGAAGGATCAGCAGTTTTATGTACCGAATCTCTTATATCTTCAAATAATTTCCCAGACACAAGTGTTTCTGAACTAAAAGGAACATAACCAACAGATCTTCTAGCACCATAAAAGTGAGAAACAAATGTTAATCCATAAACACAACATGCAGAGCCAGATAAAATTGTAGCAACTCTTCTCATTCTAAGACCAACTCGCAAAGATCCAAAAGCAGGACACATACTTTGAGGTTTATCATGTGGCCCCAGCGGGTAATCTTTTTTAAATTTATCTAAAAGCTTATTATTACCATTCATAGACTTTATAGATTTTTCTTTATTGAGCTTTGAATGACATCCAGAAATCTCAAGCTCAGAAGATTTTGGTAAATTCTCCATTTGATCTTGACTAGCCTCTGTCAACTTGACCTCACTCGTTTGATCATATTTGATCTCTGTACTCATTTATTAGACCTATTTTTTGTATCAAACCTTGTCATATATAACTTCCAACGATTTCTTCGGCTTTGAAAACTTTCCACGCATATCTGCATCTGTTGCTGGCACCAACGTAAAACCAGCTCCTGTTTGACCACCATCAAATAATCCTAAAAGCTCGTCTTGGTTTAAAGTTGTAGGTCTTACAGGGGGAGCTCCAGCTACATTTGTAGCCAATGTTTCAAAAAGATTTCCCCACTGACTTTGCTTTGTACCAATTATCTGATACATAGCTGATTTCCTTCTTATATCATCATCTGCAGGTATAGTACTAAGAACCGGGATCCCAACTTTTTCTGCAAATTTCTTTGCCTCTCCAGTTCCATCATCCCTATTGATAACAATACCAGCTACTCCAACACTTCCACCTAATTTTCGAAAATATTCAACTGCTGAACATACATTATTTGCGACATATAAAGACTGTAAATCATTAGATCCGACAACAATTACCTTTTGGGCCATATCCCTTGCTATTGGTAAACCAAAACCTCCACAAACAACATCGCCTAAGAAATCAAGTAATACATAATCAAAATCCCAGTCATGGAAACCTAGTTTTTCAAGTAATTCAAAACCATGAATAATGCCACGTCCACCGCACCCTCTTCCAACTTCTGGACCACCTAATTCCATAGCAAAAACACCGTTTCTCTTGAAACAAACATCGCCAATAGCGACCTCTTCGCCAGAAAGTTTCTTTTTTGTAGATGTCTCTATAATTGTGGGACATGCTTTACCTTCAAACAATAGGGATGTGGTGTCTGATTTAGGGTCACAACCTATTAACAGAACACGCTTACCTTGCTCGGCCATCATACAACTTAAATTTGCTAAGGTGAAAGATTTTCCAATCCCACCTTTACCATATATTGCTATTATTTGACATTTTTTCTTAGGTTCATTCAAATGCAGACCATCTATTGGTTCCTTGGCTTCCGTTTTTAACCTATTATGGTGGTCTTCTAGAGCCTTACTGGCATTCCCCTTAACATTTATTGTTTCTATAGTCATGCCGCATTTCTCCAATCTAAAACCATTTTTAAACATTCAGCATTATTAAATGCGATATTGTAGGCTTTGTTTGCTTCTTTAGCAGAAGAAACATTACTTATTAGTCCATCAAATGATAATGAACCGTCTTCAATTAGCAATTTAGTAGTTGCAACATCTTCGGGTGTAAATTCTGCCGAGACTCTAAGTGAAACTTCTTTAAGAAAAGCTTGGGCAAACCCAAATCCTAATCTTTCTGGATAAAAGCCAGCCAAAACTACTTCTCCACCTTTTCTAACTCTTCCAATTAAACTGTCTAAGATTTCAGAGTCTCCGCTAACATCAAAAATGCAATCATAATCTGAACGTTCATCATATTCAGGCAATACAACTTCATAATCTGTTGCTCCTGAATGGCGTAAAATATTTTTTTCCCAAACTATTGGAGGCTTTTCACCTGCCAGTATCACAAGCCTGGCTAGCAAACGACCTAGTACACCATGACCTACGATTACATCTGGCATTTTATTTCCAAAACCTGCAATTGCATGTCTTGCAGTAGCTGCAAGAGCAAATAAAGCACCATTACATCCCATAGTTGAATCAATTTTTATAAGCCTATTTGGAGCAGAAATAATCATTCGTGCTGCTCCTCCAAATAAACTTTTTACAGATCCTGAATAACAATCAGCACCAGGCACAAAAACCATATCACCAATTTTAAGATTTGAATCCTTGGGAGCCTGTACCACTTCACCTGTTGATTCGTATCCAGGAACTAATGGATAACCCATACCAGGAAACTGTGGCATCTTACCGTTATAAAATAGTTTTTCAGTACCAGTAGAGATACCAGAGTAATTAATTTTTATAACAACATCTTCTTTTGATGGGTTTTTTAAATCTACAGGTCGAATAGACAAGCTACCTGGCTCAGACATAACTACAGCTTTAGTAATCAATTCAAAAATACCTCACGTTAGGTTTTAGTTACATTTTGCAAAACTAGTGTAATTTTATACTGACAGTTTATAGTGTCAACTAAAATTTACACTTTAAACATAAATTATTTATTTTTTTTTGCTAATATGACCGAAGTAACAAAATCATTGGTACCTTGAAGAAATTTTAATTGCATAAATCCACTTTTTTTTAGCACTTTAAAATGTTCGTTTTTACTTCTTGGCTTTCCAGAGGTCATTGCTAGTGTGTAAAAACCAAAATAAGCATCCCCTGAACGTGTGGGTTTTTCATTTCCTGCCATTGGCTCTGATATTATTAAATGCCCACCCGGAGATAGTGCATCATAAATTTTTTTAATTAATAATTCTACATTCGTGTCATTGTGATCATAAAGTACTCGATTTAAAAAAATTATGTCATTGCCATCTGGTAATTTATCCTCAATAAAATTACCTGGAATTAGTTTAATTTTAGATTTATCACCTAAATGACTAATTTTAGATTTAGCTGTTTCTATAACACTAGGAAGGTCGAATACATTCAAAATTAAATTAGGATAACGTCTTCTAACCTCTAAAATAAATGTACCATTACCTCCACCTAGATCTAAAAGGCTTTTAAAAGGATTTAAATTTACTAGATTTAGGGTTTCTTCTGCAACTATATGCTGAGAAATACCCATTAATTCAGAATAAGTTTTAGCTTCCTCTTTGGTAATTTTTTTGCTTGATGGTACGTAGGTCCAGAAATTTCTAAGTTCAGTATTAAAGTTTTTATTCAAGAGTTTTACAGGATCTATTAGATCACGATAAAAAATTTTATGATGTAATATCATTTTATCTAACCCTGAAACTCCTTTGATAGCAGCTCCAATTCTTGTAAGTCTATAAGTAGAATCTTTATTTTTTTTTAATAATCCAACCGACGCTGCAGCATTACATAATAAAATACACTTATCATATGGCAAACCAGTAAACCTTGATATATCTTCTATTTTCTTCTTTCCAGTAATTAAAAAATCTATTAACCCCAATTCAATTATAGCTAAAAGCACTTGTGAATATACAAATCCTGCTACAAGGTCATAGATTATTTTTCCATCATTAAATGCCAATCTCCTAATAATAGGAATTTTCTTAATTAATGAATGGAAAGATGGTTTTGCTACTAGATTATTCATCCAACTGGTGAATATTTCCATAAATAATCTCAGGATTCTTAAAGAACTCTGTCAGCAGCAAAAGAAGGCATTAGCTGTTTAGCTTGTTTTCTTACAATATCGCATAATCTTGCCTCACCTGGACAAGCTGGAATTGAGGCAATTGCACCGCTCAGTATGTCTTGCAATCGATTAATTGCTCCGTCAACACCAAATTCATTAACAGCACTAGGCCGAGAATTTTTTGCATCTTGGCCAGTTGGTTTTCCAACATTTTTTTCAGAGCTGGTAACATCTTTTAAATCATCAGCAACTTGAAATGCTTCACCTATTCTAGCTCCAAGTTCTACCCATGGTTCTGGATCTTCCCCTGCCGAAACTGCTCCCATACAAGTTGCAGCTACGAATAAAGAACCTGTTTTTAATTGATGATAGGCACTTAAATTAATTTCATTTTCACTTTCCCAACCCTGACCTGAACATATTCCAAAAGGAACACCAGAAGATTTTGATAATATTTTAATTAACTGAACTAATCTTTCTGGTTTTTTTTCACAACCCTTAGCTAAATTTTCAAAGGCTAGAATAATCAATGAATCTCCCGCTAAAACAGCAACAGTCTCACCAAAAGCTCTATGAACGGTTGGTTTACCTCTCCTAAGTTCAGAATTATCAAAACATGGTAGGTCATCGTGAACCAAACTAGCACAATGAATTAGTTCCAAAGCTACCGCAGAAGAATCGGCAATACCATAGTCATCTTCACCACAGGCTTCTGCAACTGATAAACAAAGTGTAGGTCTTACTCTCGCCCCACCCGGGAAAACTGCATAGTCAACCGAAGCCGCTAACTTAGGTGGAGCTGGTGTTTGTTTAGCATCTTTAAGTGTTTTTGAAAGTGCTAAATTTAATCTTTCGTGAATATTTCTTATATTTCTCATAATCACTCCTGATCAGAGGCATAACATAAATAAAAATTAATGTCTATTTTTTTTGACAACAATATGTAATTATTTAATGACATTACTTAAAGATTGCAAATTAATTTTGAAAAATAAAAAAGTTATAATTATTGGGGCTGGTATTGCTGGATTGACAGCAGCTATGAAACTTTCCACGTCAGGTGTAAATGTTGAAGTTTATGAGCAACACGAAAAGCCAGGTGGAAAAATTAGGTATTTCAAAAGCAAAGCAGGACCTATTGATGCAGGCCCAACTGTTTTAACTATGCATAAAGTTTTTGAAGATTTATTTAACTCTTGTGGCCATAATATCAATGAAAATTTAGATTTCATTAAAGAAGAAATAATTGCAAGGCATTGGTGGAGGGATGGGAGCACACTAGACTTATATTCTTCTTTTGAAAAAAATTTTGAAGAAATAAAAAAATTTGCAGGCCATAAATCTGCTTTAGAATTTGAAAAATTCAATAAGTTTTCTGAAAGTCTTTTTGATTTCTTTAAAGACCCAATAATAATGAGTCCAAAACCTAAAATATTTCCATTATTTTTAAATAGTTTTGTTTATTTGAAACTTTTAAAAGAATTATTAATCAAAAATAAAAATTTATATAATTATCTTAACGAAAGTTTTTCAGATTATCGTTTAAAACAACTATTTTCTAGATATTCCACTTATGTTGGTGGTTCACCATTTATGTCGCCTAGTATTCTTTCTCTAATTTGGAATGTGGAATGTCGAGGAGTATGGAGGGTAAAGGGTGGCATGTATAATCTTGCTAAAGAAATTGAAGCCATAGCAAAAAAATCTAATGCACAATTTTTTTACAAAAGCAAAGTAAAAAAAATCTTAATGAAAAATAATAAAATTGAAGGAATAGAATTAGATAATAGCAGAGTTATTCATTCCAATACAGTAATATTTAATGGAGATCCAAAGGCACTTTTAGATGGACTTGTAGGAAAAGATGTGAAAAAGGCCGTATCAACTAAAAATGTTCAGAAGAGATCTCTATCAGCATATGTTTGGAGTTTTTCAGCCAAAACAAAGGGATTAAAACTTCGTCACCATAATGTTTTATTTAATAAAAATTATAAAAATGAATTTGAAGATATCAAAAAAGGTGAAATTCCAAAAGACCCAACACTTTATATTTGTGCACAAGGAAACAATAATGATCCTTATCCTAAGGAAAACGTTTTGGGACGTTTTGAAATAATAATTAATGGATCCCCTATATCATTAAATAAGACTTATAACAAACAAAAGGAATATACCAAATGCAAGGAAATAACATTTTCTATTCTGGAGTCAATGGGTTTAAAAATAGATTTAAAACCATCAGAAGAAATGCTTACTACACCCAAAGAATTCGACCTAATGTTTCCTGGCTCTCAAGGTTCTCTCTATGGCAGAACACCTCACGGAATAACATCAACTTTCATGAGACCCATGAACAGAAACAAAATACAGGGTTTACTTCTAGTGGGAGGAGGAACGCACCCAGGAGCAGGAGTACCAATGGCATGCCTGTCAGGAAGGCACGCAGCAGAAATGATATTGAAAGACCTAAGTTTGATATAGAAGTAAAACCTAATGGATATGCCTGGTGGTATGTAGATGGAATTTCAAATGATGGTAATAAAGCAATATCAATAATCGGTTTTATTGGCTCTGTATTTTCACCTTGGTATTATTGGTCAGGAAGAAAAAATCCCTCAAACCATGTTTGTATAAATGTAGCCATGTACGGGAAGGGCTGGAGATGGACAATGACAGAAAGAGGTGAAAAACAACTCCAAAGAGACAAGGATATACTTAAAGTTGGACCAAGTTTTTTTCATTGGAAAAAAGACCACCTAGTAATTAATTTTAAAGAATATTCTATTCCGCATTTTGACTGTGTAAAAGGAACAGTTAAAATTTTTCCTGAATTTATTTCTGATATAGAATGTAATTTATTGGATAACAATAGTCATATTTGGCGACCATTTGCTCCATTATCAAAAATTCAAGTAGATATAAATAAACCAGGATGGCAATGGGAAGGCCACGGATATTTTGATGCAAATTTTGGTTCAAGTGCATTAGAACAAGATTTCTCATATTGGACATGGGGTCGATTTCCAACAAAAGAAGGAAGTTATACTTTTTATGATGCTACCCCAAGAAGAGAAAAAAATGTAAATATTGCTTTATTATTTAAAAAAAACGGGAAAGTAGAAAAAGTCCTAAATCCCCCAAAAGTAACTAAATTATCAAGATCTTTATGGCTTGTTAAGAGAGAAACAAGATCAGATGAACACTTCAAACCAAAACAAATTAAACATATGCTTGATACTCCTTTTTATACAAGATCAGGAGTAGAAACTTCAATTTTGGGAGAAAAAAGTATTGGAGTTCATGAAGCTTTGGATCTTAATAGATTTTCAAATCCGATTTTGAAACCAATGCTAGCTGTAAAAGTACCTAGATTTAATAGATAAACAATTTTAATTTTTAATCGTTAAGTTGCATGATACGAAAATTTAAAGCTGCAGCAAAACTTACCCAAATAAAATAAGGTAATATTAAAATTGCTGATAGTGTATCTTCGGACCAATAAGTTAAAACCATCAATAGAACAGATATCCAAAGTCCAACCATAAATCGCATTGCCAATTTTATATTATTTAATCCAAAAAAAATAGGTGTCCAAATCGTATTCAATGAAATTTGTAAAGCCCATAATGCAACTAAATAATTTTTTGAACCTGGAAGAGCTGAAATCCTCATTCCTACATACGCTATTATTATATAAAGAATAGACCAGGCTATTGGGAATAACCAGTTTGGTGGATTCCAAAAAGGTTTTTTTAATTTTTTATACCAGTCATTTGGTGGGAAAAGTGCTCCTGTAGAAGCAGCTACGCAACAAGTTAAAAAAAAGAGAGTAAATGCAATCCAATCCATAAAATTATTTTCTTTAAAAATAAAACAATTTATATTCCAGCAAGTGCTCTATCTTTTTGCTCTAAATCAAATAGTAAATTAATAAATTTACTTGACCTTTGTTTAAATGACTTTTTGCTTTCTTTAGGTGTTTTAACAGAATTTACTAAAAAATTAACTTCAGGTAATGCAGCAGCATGAATTGTAGATGGAATTGGCATTACTGTTGTTAGTGCAGAATCACCTATAGATGATATAAGCATTAGAAATTTTTCAAAAGTAGTTGTATAGGCCCTTCTACTAACACTATCATAATTTGCAGCAGCTATATGTTTACCTATTTTAGAATAAATTTTACCAGCTGAAAAAATACCTGGTCTACATTCCTTAGGAAGAGAAAAATAACCAGCACCAGCTCGTTTATAAAAATAGTCAGCTTTATTCAAAAGTTGTTTTACTAAAATACTCACCTCAGGAAAATTTTCTGGATTTTTAAGAAAAGCATCAACAGCTATACCATTTCGTTTCATCCAATCTGTTGGAATATAAATTCTATTATTTCTAGCATCTTCACCAATATCTCTAGCAATATTTGTAAGCTGCATTGCTATTCCTAAATCACAAGCTCTTGCTAGTGCATCTCCATCTCTTACATTCATTAGAATACACATCATTACTCCCACTGAAGAAGCTACCCTGGCACAATAACTATATAATTCAGACAAATTTTTAAACCTTCTCCCATCCTGGTCCCATTTAAGCCCTTCAATTAAAGCTAATGGTAATTCTTTTGGAAGTTCATAGCTTTTTACTAATGCTGCAAAAGCTCTATCGGTACTACAATTTCTTGGTTTAGCATTATAAACTAAATCCAACCGGTTTCTTAAATCCTGTATAGGGTTTTTGAGTTTTGATTCCTGATCTACTACATCATCTGCAATTCTACAAAATGCATAAAGTACTATGGCTGGATCACGAACATATTTTGGTAATAATTTTGAAGCAGCATAAAAGGAATGTGACCCCTCTTTAATAAGTAGTTTGCATTCTTTTAAATCATTACTATCAATTTTCATTTGAAATCACCCTACATCAATTTTTTCATGAAGTTTTTTATTTTGATTTTGATTTAATTTTCCATCCTGAATCTGTTTTGCAATAATTTCTGCGGATGCTATTACCCCAGGAACCCCTGGGCCTGGATGCGTGCCTGCTCCAACTAAATAAAGACCATCAACTTCTTCAGATATATTATGAGGCCTAAACCATGCACTTTGAAACATTCTGGGTTCAATTGAAAATCCAGTACCCATTGGGCTTAAATAATTTTTACCAAATTCATTTGGGGTCATTATGTAGCTTTCTACAATTTTCTTCTGAAACCCTGGAAGTAATCTGCTATCTAAAAATTTTGCTACCTTTTTTAGATATTTTTCCTTTTCATCTTCCCAATTTATAGAATTAGAATGACCTAAATGAGGCACACAAGATAAGACATAAAAAGTATCACAATTATCAGGGGCACATGTGGGGTCTGTTACTGAAGGTCGGTGAACATAAAGACTCATATCTTCTGACAAAACACCATTTATAAATATATCTTTCACATGACCTGCGTATCTTGGGCCATGTAAAATTGTGTGATGCCCAACATCTGACCACATATTTTTTGTATTTTTGGTACCAAAATGCCAGACAAATAAACCCATGGACCATTTTTTGTTTTTTAATTTTTTTTCAGTCCATCTTTTTTTAATTTTTTTCTTTAGTAATTCATTATAAGTATAAGCTGGATCAGAATTAGAAATTACAATGTCTGCTTTAACATTTCTATTATCCTTCAATTTAACGCCAGTGACTTTATTATCCACATATGTTATTTCTTTTACTTCGGAATTTAAATAAATTTCTCCACCCTGTTCTAAAATTATCTTACCCATTGCTTTTGCAATTGCGCTAAAGCCTCCAATTGCACAGTGTACTCCAAAAACTTTCTCAATATGACTTACTAACCCCCACATAGATGTTACATTAAATGGATCTCCACCAACAAATAGAGGGTGAAAACTTAGAGCAAATCTAAGTCTCGAGTCTTTGACTCTTGCAGCAGCCATTTGATAAACTGATCTATCTGCTCTTAATAAACCAAACAAGGGCAGGACTTTTAGCGTATCCCATAGTTTATGCATGGATACTCTACCAATGCTTTTGTCTTCAGAAAAGGCTATATCATAACGGATTTTTGATTCTCTCATAAATTTTTCGTAACCAGCTAAATCACTCGGAGAAAATTCCTTTACTTGCTTTTTCATTTGGTAAGTATCATTTGAAGCTGAAAATTCTGAATTATCTGGAAATTTAATTTTATAGAATGGATCTAGTGATTTAAGTTCTACGTCCTTATCAAAGTCACGACCACAATAATTCCAAAGAGATCTGAACATATTAGGCAAAGTTACTATAGTTGGACCTAAGTCAAATCTGTAACCTTTTAAATTTATTGAAGAACCTCTACCACCAAGGCTATTCATTTTATCAAAAACAACGACTTTGTATCCTTTTGCTCCTAATCGCATTGCTGCTGCTAAACCACCAAACCCAGCGCCTATAATTATAGCTGTTTTTGATACATTTTCAGAAGAGTTAGGTAAGTCAAATTCAGTATTGTCAGATCTTTTTAACATATTATAAACTTATCATGTCAGAAAAATTTGACAACATATTAAATGAATGCTTCTTTGTTATCTAAAGTATGAAAAATAAAAAATTTAAATTGGTCAAAAATCTTTGCAAACAGATACACAAATTGTAGTTATAAGTTTTTTTAGATTCAAAGGAATCTTCCAAAAATTTTGGGCATTTTGCCAAATGGGTTTTGCACGTAAAAAGTTGAAAAATATCAAAGAAATATCTTTTTTCAAATTATTTGGTTCTGGAACTGGCGAGGGATTTACACCTTATCCTAATACAAGTGTTTATGCTATCTTAAGTGTTTGGAATGATCTTAACATAGCTGAAAAGAGTATATTTGAAAGAGAAATATATGAAAAATATAGAACCAAATCAGTTGAGAACTGGAATGTTTTCCTTACTCCAATTTCAAGCAAAGGATATTGGGATAAAATTAATCCATTCAATCCAATAAAAAAAGAAATAAACCCAGAAGAGAAAATGCTGGCTGCATTAACAAGGGCTACTATAAAACCTAAAATAATGCTTAAGTTTTGGTCTAGAGTACCAGCAATTTCCAAAGTTATAGGTAATGACAAAAATGTGCTTTTTAAAATGGGATTAGGAGAAATTCCATGGTTTCATCAAGTAACCTTTTCTATTTGGCCAAATGCAGAAGCAATGTCTAATTTTGCAAGAAAAGACGGCCCCCATGCAAAAGCAATCAAATCAGTTCGAGAAGGTAACTGGTTTTCTGAGGAATTATATGCAAGATTTAAAGTAGAAAAAGCGATTGGAAAATGGTGTGGTAAATCTGTTATTTAAATTAATTTGGAAATAAAATGAAGTTGGATTATCCATTCTCTGCTATTGTTGGGCAGAAAACAATGAAACAAGCCCTAATTCTTACCGCTATCGATCCATTGATAGGCGGGGTATTAGTTTTCGGTGAAAGAGGTACAGGGAAATCAACAATAGTCCGATCTCTAACGGCTTTGTTACCTGAAATAAAGTCAATTAAAGGTTGCCCCTACAACTGTGAAAACCTTAATGAAAATTGTTCTCATTGCAGTGTTTCTGTCAAAAAACTTGAAAAAAAACCAACACCAATTGTAGATTTACCACTTGGATCAACAGAAGATAGAGTAGTAGGATCTTTAAATTTAGAAGTAGCATTAAGTCAGGGCAAAAAAAGCTTTGAGCCAGGACTTTTAGCTCACGCTAATAGAGGATATCTATATATAGATGAGGTCAATTTATTGGAAGATCATATTGTGGATCTATTACTAGATGTTTCTGCTTCAGGAGAAAACCTTATTGAAAGAGAAGGATTATCAGTAAAGCACGACTCTAAATTTGTGCTTGTTGGTTCGGGGAACCCAGAAGAAGGAGAATTAAGACCTCAACTCCTTGATCGATTTGGGTTATCAGTTGAAGTAAAATCTCCCAGAGAATTAGAAGAAAGAATGGAAGTTATAAAAAGAAGGACCAAATTTGATAATAAAGATCAAGATTTTTTACTTTTCTGGGAAAAAGAAGACTCAAAATTAAGAAGAAAAATCATTAGAGCTAGAAAAAAACTAAATGATGTTAAAATATCAAATGAAGTATTGGAAAGTTGTGCAAAATTATGTCTTGCTTTAGGTTCGGATGGATTAAGGGGAGAATTAACCTTAATAAGAACATCAAAAGCACAAGCATCATTTGAAAATAAGGATTCTGTTGAAATTTCACAACTAAGAAAAGTTGCTTCGATTTGTTTGGGACACAGACTTCGTAAAGACCCTCTCGATGATGTAGGATCAAATATTAGAGTTGAAAGAGCAATTGAAGAAGTCTTAGGAAAATGATTTTTTTAAAATGGAAATATATCGGAGGAAAAAATATTTAAAGAAACAACCTTTAATGAAAAAGATAGCAATGACTTTTTATTAAATAAACTTGAAAAAATTATTGCTGTGTTAAGATTAGCCCCTTTTGATATAGGGGGATTAATAATAAAATCACGCCATAGTGAAACCAGAAGAATAGCACTAAATCTTATAGAAGAAAATTTAAATGAATTTCCTATAAAAAAAATATATCCAGAAATCTCAGATTCAAAATTACAAGGAGGGCTAGATTTTTCAGAAACCCTTAGTTTAGGAAAACCAGTTTATAGAAAAAGTATTTTTGATAATGATCCAAAAATTTTAAAATTAATGATGGGGGAAAGGTTTGAACCAAGAGTGGCTGCTATTTTTGCCCAAAAAATGGATGTAAAGCCCAATTTTTTATTATTAGTAGTAGATGAAGGTATGGAAGAAGAAGAAATACCTGATTGCCTCAAAGAAAGAATTTCTTTTCATATTGATTTAAATTCAATGCCTTTTAAAAAAATTAAAAATTTCAAAATAAAAAAATTTGGTATTTCCAACGCTATGTCTCTCTTAAATAAAATTGAAATGCCAGAAAATTTTTATAACGAATTATTTAAAATTATGTCTACAACTGGAATAACTAGTATTAGACCTTTATTTTTTGCTGTAAAAGTGGCTAGTGCTTTATCAGCACTGAGAGGATTAAAAGTTGTTGAAGAAAAAGATCTAATTGAGAGTATCGGATTAACACTAGCACATAAAATAAAAAATTTTCCTCCCCCTATTGAAGATAATCAAGAACAAAACCAAAAGAATAAAGAAACTAATGAGGATAAAAAAGAAAATAAAAAAAAATCTGCCGATATTCCTCTTGAATTACTTTTAGATGCAGTGAAAGTTAATTTACCATCAAATGTTTTGGAAAACATAATTCATGGAAAAAGTAACAACAAATCATTGGTTAATAAGTCAGGTAGCGGGCAAAATAAAATTTCTTTTCAGCGTGGACGTCCACTTCCTTCTATCAATGGAATTCCTAATGGAAGAAATAAAATAGATGTTATAGGTACATTGAAATCCGCAGCACCTTGGCAGCTGATCAGAAAAAAAACATTATCAAATGAAAATAAATTAAAAATTGAATTCAGAACATCTGATATACAGATAAAAAAATTTAAGGATTCAAAAAATAGGGTCATCATTTTTACGGTTGATGCCTCTGGCTCATTAGCAGTTGGAAGACTAGCAGAAGCAAAAGGTGCTATAGAATTACTTCTTGCTAATGCTTACTCTTCAAGGGATTTAGTAGCGCTTATATCTTTTAGAGGAGATAATGCTGAAACTTTATTAACTCCAACCAGATCACTGAGTAAAACTAAACGTCTTTTAGGTTCTTTGCCAGGCGGAGGTGGAACCCCTTTAGCATCGGGATTAATGTCGGCACTTAAATTATCTATTGATTATTCTCAAAAAGGGTTTTCACCAGTAAGTATTATTTTAACAGATGGAAAAGCTAATATAGATCTAGAAGGAGAAAAAGGAAGAATTAAAGCTTTAGAAGATAGTTCTCAAGTTTCAAAATTATTTGTATCAAATAGATTAAAATCAATAGTTATTGATACTTCTCAAAGGATTTCTCAATCTGCAAAAGATTTAGCTAAAAATTTAGATGGGGAATATGTAATCCTACCTAGAGCCAATGCTCACCAATTATCAAATGTGATTTTAAATAAATTAAACTAATGCAATGGGATAAAGAAAAATTTGATTGGCCCCATCATGAATTAAGTAATTTTATTGATTCCGAAACTCATACTTGGCACATACAAGATACTGACGAACTTAATCCCAAGAAAAAAAATTTACCCATATTTTTATTTATTCACGGGGCTGGTGCATCAACACATAGTTGGCGATTAGTTTTAGATCAATTGAAAGATAATTTTAGAGTAATTCTTGTAGATTTACCAGGACATGGATTTTCAAGATTAGGAAAAAAAAATCGATCCAGTCTAGAGTCTATAACTCAAGATTTAGAATTTCTTTTAATTAAAATGAGTGTTAATCCCGATTTAGTTGTAGGTCATTCTGCAGGAGCAGCAGTTGCCTTAAATTTGGCACTATCAAAAAAAATTAAAATACAAGGTATATTATGTTTAAATGGAGCATTAGGTAATTTTTCAGGTATTGCAGGATTATTATATCCTTTATTAGCTAAATTTTTATCGATGAGTCCTCTAACGGTTCCTTTTTTTACCTCTTTATACTCTTCAAAAAATCAAGTTGAAAAATTTCTCAGTTTAACAGGAAGTAAGATTAATCCTAAAGGTATAATCTATTATAAAAAATTAATTTCAGACAAAAAACATGTCGAAGGAACATTATCAATGATGTCACAATGGAATTTAAACCAACTCATATTGAAACTGAAACAAATTGAAATTCCAGTTTGTTTAATAGTTGGGGGAAATGATAGCATTATTAAAAATAATGATAATTTCAAAGCATCAAAGGATATTCCAAAAGCAGAATTTATAACTAATCCTGAACAAGGACATCTTATGCATGAAGAAAGTCCAGAATTAATATCTGACCAGATTAAGTCTTTTTACAGTAAAATAGTAGCCATTCAGATAAGTTAATATCTTGCAGGAGCATATTTCCTATGTATAATTTAATTATGAAAAGCTTAATATTAGTATTATCTATATCAATTATATGTTTAAATCTTTTGGGGTTTTATGTATTGGCAAGTGAACAAGTCAATGATGAAGATGGATTTGAAGTTTCTGACGAAATTTTAGCCATTGTTGGTGATATAGATTATGGAGAGTATCTTTCAAGTGAGTGCACTACATGCCATCATGCACAGGGGTTAGATGAAGGTATTCCTTCGATAACAGGATGGCCTATAGAATCATTTGTTTGGTCCCTTCATTCATATAAAAGTGGGGCACGCAAGCATCCAATAATGGAAATGATTACCCAAAGATTATCAAATGAAGAAATTGCTTCTCTTGCAATTTTTTTTGAATCGATAAATAATTAAATTACAAGGAGGATCAAATATGAAACTAAATCGAAGAAATTTTATTTCTGCTTCAGCAGGCATAGCCGCTACAATGTCTTCACCAATGGTTTTTGGAGCATCAAGACCAAAAGTAGTGGTGATAGGTGGTGGTGCAGGAGGAGCGACAGCAGCAAGGTATATCGCCAAAGATTCAAAAGGTGCTATTGATGTTACATTAGTAGAACCAACTAGAAGCTATTATACTTGTTTTTTCTCAAACCTATATCTAGGAGGCTTTAGAGATTTTGATTCTATTGGCCATAGTTACGGAAAGTTAGCCAGCGATTTTGGTATTAATGTTGTTCATGATTGGGCAGTTGATGTTGATTCTAGTGGTAAAACCGTATCTTTAGCTGGTGGAGGAACTTTGAATTATGATAAGTTAATTCTTTCTCCAGGAATTGATTTCGTAGATAATTCTGTACCAGGGTGGGATTTATCATCTCAAAATAAAATGCCCCATTCCTATAAAGCTGGATCTCAGACTCAACTTCTTAATGCTCAAATTGAGAATATGCGACAAGGAGGGACTTATTGCATGGTGGCACCACCTAATCCTTATAGGTGTCCTCCAGGGCCTTATGAAAGAGTTTCAATGGTGGCTCATAAGCTTAAGAAAATAAATCCAAGTGCAAAAATTTTAATCCTCGAACCAAAACCAAAATTTTCCAAACAGGGATTATTCGAAGAAGGTTGGAATAAGCACTATGCCGGTATGATTGAAATGATAGGACCAGAAATGGGTGGTAAAGGGGTTGAAGTAAGGCCCGACAGCATGGAGGTAGTTGTTGATGGTGAAGCTGAAAAGGTTGACGTATGTAACGTAATACCAGCTATGAAAGCCGGTAAGATTGCTGAATTAGCAGGAGTTACAGACGGTAATTGGGCACCAACAATTGCACATACAATGCAGAGTAAAAAAAATAGTGATATCCATATCCTAGGAGACGCAGCTGCTCAAGGTGATATGCCAAAATCAGGTTTTTCTGCTAATTCTCAAGCCAAAGTGTGCGCAATGGCAGTCAGAGGTGAACTTACAGATTCAAAAGTATTTCCAGCCAAATTCTCAAATACTTGCTGGTCCCTTGTTGATACTAATGATGGTATTAAAGTAGGAGCAAGCTATGAAGCTACAGATGAGAAAATTGCTAAAGTTTCTGGTTTTGTTTCCAAAACTGGGGAAGATGCTGCTGTTAGAAAAGCTACTTATGAAGAAAGTCTTGGATGGTATGCTGGTATAACATCTGACATGTTTGGATAAGTATAAAAATTTCTAAATTTAGAACCCTCTAGGATAACTTTTCTAGGGGGTTTTTTTAATTAATTTTTTAATTTTTCATTAGATGATAATTGAACTATAGCTACCACTATAAATGAACCACCAATTAATATAAAAATATCTAGCGACTCACCAAATAGTAATAATCCAATTAAAGTTGACCAGATCAGCTGAAAAAAAATAACTGGCTGAGTAACAGATAGTGGTGCTAATGATAAGGCCATAGTCATAAAATAATGACCAAGTGTTCCTAAAATTGCCACACCAAATAATAATAATAAATCACCTATTGAAGGGTTAACCCACAGAAAAAACGTAAAAGGTAATAGGGTAATTGTTGCAAAAAAAGTAAGGAAAATTACAATTAAATTTGTACTTTCTGTTTTAGTTAGGTTTTTCGCTATTAAATATGAAGTAGCAAATAATATAGTACTAAATAGTTGAGCAATTTTACCATAAGAAAAAATTTCAAAGCCTGGCTTTAAAATTAACATAGCACCTATAAATGATAATAGAAGAGCACCTACTCTATTAAGAGTAATAACTTCTTTGAAAATTAATATTGCACCAATAGTTGTAAAAATTGGTGTTAAATAGTTTATTGCAGTTACATCTGCCATAGGAATGTTAGCAACAGAATAAAACCATAGAACTACAGCAAAACCATGGATTACTCCTCTTAAGCCATATTTGAATATAGGTAATTGATTTGTATTTTTTTTGTACTGAAATTTGAAAAAAGGCAAAATCAGAATCAAACCAAATAAATATCTAAAAAAAGCTGCCTGCATAGAAGGCAGATCTTTACTTAAATATTTCACACTGACCATTACTGCAACAAAGCATAAACCTGTCAAAAGCATTAAAAAAATGCTTTTGAGATAATTAAAGTTTCTAATTCTTAAACTTGTAATCAAGTTAATCCTAAAAATTAATTGGTATTTACAAAAAAATTATTTACCGAAAAATTTGGGTTTTTCTTTATTAAAAAAAGCTTTCACAGCATTTTTAAAATCATCTGTTTTTGCTAAATTAGCTTGAATTTTAATTTCCTTATTAAAAGTAGACCAATAATCACTATACTTAGAATACCGTAGAAGTTCTTTTGTTTCTTTTGCTACTAAGGGAGATCTTTTAGCTAATTTTTTAGCCCAAGAATCTACTTCATTCA
>CACFXF010000013.1 GCA_902570265.1 uncultured Alphaproteobacteria bacterium
AAGAGATAAGCAAGCACTTGATAATAGTTCATTAACACAAGTTGTAATTATTAGGGGTAAACCTAAACCACCATATTTTGTATCCCCAGATATCCCAATCCAGCCACCTTCTGCAATAGATTTATATGCCTTAAAAAAACTATTAGGCAAAATAACATTTCCATCTTTTAAAAATGCTGGTTTTATATCTCCATCTCTATTAATTGGAGAAATTAAATTTTCGGACAACTTTTTTACTTCTTCAAGTATTCCGTCCAAAGTCTCTTCATCAAAAAAACTATTTTCTCGATCTTTAAATAATTCATTTATTTTAAAGAAATCTTTTATTAAAAATTTAATTTCACTTATAGGAGCTTTATACAATATGTTTTGCCTTAATAATTAAACGATTAGGGTTGATGAAACAGTTTAAACTTATATATTTCTCAAAAAAGGAAAAAGTTCAATTGAATATTTCTAAAATAAAAAAAACTGAAATTCTATCAAATGACGATGTTGGAGTTAAAAGAGCCTCCGATATTATAAAATCTGGTGGCTTAGTAGCTTTACCTACAGAAACAGTATATGGACTTGGCGCAGACGCTACAAATCCTAAAGCAATAGATTTAATTTATAAAACTAAGGGTAGACCTTCCATTAATCCTCTAATTATTCATGTTTTGGATAATAATTATGTTTTCGAAGTAGCTGATAAAAATGAACTTGCTGAAGATTTGTCATCAAAGTTTTGGCCTGGTCCACTTACTTTGATTTTAAATAAAAAAATAATAGCAAACTAAAAATTGCTAAAAATGCACTTGCAGATTTATCAACAATAGCTGTAAGAGTACCTGCTCACCCAGTTTTTAGAAATCTATTAAAAAAATGTAATTTGCCAATTGCATGTCCTTCTGCAAATTTTTCAGGTAAATTAACTACAACTAGATTTGAAGACGTATTATCATCTTTTTCAGGAATAATTGATGCTATTATCGACGGTGGACCCTGCCCAATTGGAGTGGAAAGCACAATAATCAAGATAAAAAATCAAAAAATATCTATTTTAAGGCCTGGTAAAATAACAGAGGAAAGATTGAAAGCATGCAATTATTCATTACAAAAAAAAGAAAATAATAAAAATATAATAGCACCAGGTCAATTAACCTCTCACTATCGTCCAAATACACCATTACGCTTAAATGTAAAAAAACCAAAAAAAAATGAATTACTTTTATCATTTGGACCTCTACCAAAAGGTACAAATGGAATTAGTCTATCAGAAGTATTTGATTTAAATGAGGCAGCAATGAACCTTTATAGTTCTCTTGCTGATTTAGATGAATTAGCATTAATTAATAGTAATGATGCCATAGCTATTAATACTATCCCCAATTCAGGAATTGGAATTGCAATTAATGATAGACTTAAACGTGCATGTAGCTAAACATGTAAAAATTAAGCTTTTCCACTACTACTTGAAAAAAAAGCATTTTCAATTCCTAGGACTTCTAAAGAAAGATTATATTTATCTGAGAACCTATTATTAAAGACTAATTCTGGGTCTGCCTTAGCAACTAACCAGGAATCCTCCATTATTTCTTTCTCTAATTGACCTGGAGACCATCCAGCGTAACCAAGCATAAAAAGGCTTGAAACAGGCCCCTTCCCTTTATATACATCAGAAATTGCTTTAGTATCGTTAGTTAAAGAAAAATGTTCATTAATTTTTAATGTGGTATTTTTAATTTGGTATTCTTTTGAATGTAATAAGAAACCACTTTTATACTCCACAGGACCACCAAACAAAACTATATTGTTTTTATTAGTATCAATTTTTTTTTGAGATTCATTTACTCTAATAATATCACTTAAATAAATACCCTCAATTGGTTTATTTATAATAAACCCCATAGCACCTTTCTCATTATGAGAAATCAAATAAATTACAGATCTATTAAACCTAGGATCTAAAATATCAGGTGTAGACACTAGAAGAGATCCAGCATAAAAACCATCAATAATTTTTGTATGAATAGTATCAGTAAGTTTGCTCTTTTCTTTTGACATTTTATTTTTATAAAAATTAAAACAATACTTAATTTGATATAATTATTTTGAAATTAAATTTCAAAATAATTTATAAAATAAATAGGATATATCAAGATGCGTACTAATTATACTCGGTTTATGTTTTTACCAAAAACAAATGTGATCTTCTTTTTGCTTTTTACAGTTATTTCTATCCTTTTAGCTCCAGATGTATATGGAAATCAAAAATATAATAGCTTTAAAAATGATTATGTTGAGATTTCTTTTATTAATGCGTGGGAGACAAAACAAGGAAACTTATTTGCATTATATATAAAAATGAAAGAAAAATGGAAAACATATTGGCGAAATCCAGGTGAATCTGGCTTTGCTCCTGAGTTAAAATTATTAAGCGACAAAAACTTAAAAAAAATAAAAATATATTGGCCAACCCCAAAAATTTTTTATGAAAGCGAAACCATTATAAATGGGTATAAGAAAGATTTAATACTACCCATACTTTTTTTAAAAAACAAAAATGAAAGTCAAGTAGAGTTCGAGATTGAATTAACAATTGGTTTTTGTGAAGATATATGTATACCAGTAAAATTATTGTTAAACAGTAAAGATGCTTTTAAATCGTCAGAAAAAATGAATAAAATGATTTCACACTCTTTAGAAAATAACCCCAAAGAGCTTTTATCCTCAAAAAAATTAGTTTCTTGTGATATTAAAAAAATTGGAAATAAGATGACAATTATTTCTAAATTTGATAATAATTTCTTTTCAAAAAAAAAATATATTGATCACTTAATATTAGAATATAATGATGATCAAGTTTGGTTTTCAGAAACTAAAAAGTTAAGCAATAAAGATTATATTGCTCAAATTAAGTCAATCGAAGAAGAAAATTTTTTACTAAATAAGAGTAAGATTAAATATACAATAATCACAAAGAGTGGTGGTTTTCAAATAAATGGTTGCAATTAAAATTACAATTAACGGATTTTTTTGTTTAACACTTTGGAAGGAAATAAAAAAATTATAATACATGTTAAAATGACTAATAATAAGGGTATATATAAAAGGTAATTAGAAGTTTGAAAATTAAAAAAATCAAAACTAATGCCTGTAAAAAATGAAACCACTAAGAAGAATATAAAAGAAAATAAAAATAAAGAAATTGAATAAACCATTTTGATAAGAATAGACGTTTTCTTTGTTAAAAAAATTCTTTTAAAAGACCTAACCAGATCAGCAAAGTCTCTTTGAATCAATAGTATCGATGGAACTAGAAAAAGTACAATCAACATACCAAAACCTAGACCATATACCAATGTAACAATAGTAGGTTTTAAAAATTGAGCATCTTTAGATGTCTCAAAAAGGAGTGGCGTTAAACCTAAAACAGTAGTTAAGGTTGTTAGCAAAACTGGCCTGAGTCTATCACATATAGCATCAACTATCGCAGGTTTAAGCCCCCTATTTTTTGAATATTCATCTATAGTTGAAACTAAAACAATGGAATCATTGATTATTATACCTGTCATACCAATCAAACCAATAATCGAAAACATAGATAAATTAATTCCCCATAAATAGTGACCCCAAAGGGTACCAATTAGACCAAACGGAATAATTGACATAACAACTATCGGACGCGCCCAGCTTGCAAATACCCATGCTAAGGCTAAATATATACCGATTAAGCATAGTAGAAATCCAATTAATGCATCATTTAAAAATTCTCTTTCTTGTTTAAATAAACCACTTAAATTAATATCTATACCATACCTCTCCTTTACATCAGGAAGTATTTTTGATTTTATTAATTCCGTAATCTCGATTGCACGAGCTGAATTGTCTTCTGAAATTTCTCCAGTAATAGAAATTTTTCGCAATCCATTTTCTCTTGAAACAGATGAAAAACCAAATTTAGATATTACAGAAACAATATCTGAGAGTCTAACATATTCACCTTGTGGACTAACTAGATTTACTTTTTCTAGAAAATCTGATTTTATCTCATCTTCTGGTAACTCTATAATTATTTTTGAGGAGCGATTTCGAAAAGGAAAACTAACGGCTTCAATACCATTAAGCTGTTGGTAAAGTTGTTTGCCAACATTATCTATGTCAAAACCTAAAGCTACACCTCTAGCAGTCAATTGTAAGATAAGCTCATTTTTGTCATAAGATTGTGTGTCTTCTAATCCTGTGATTTCAGGAAAGTTAATTATCTGATTTTGGAAATAGATTGATGCATTTTTTAGATTTTCAACATCAAAACCTAGTAAATCAATTGAGAGGCTGTCACCTCCTGGTCCAGATGTCCAGTTTCTAAAGCTTAACGTTTCCAATAAAGGGTGTCTGATAATTTCATCCTGTATCCTACCTAATAAAGCATAAGATGAATAAGGTCTCAAATCAGCATCAATAAGTTCTACTGAAACAGCACCTAACATTTCAGGATCCTTATTTTTAGCTCCGGAAATACCTCTACCTGAGTTACCTCCAAGCTGGCTAATAGAAAATTTTAAAGGATTTTGACCATACTGTTTTTCATATTCTAAAGAGACTGCATTTAATGCTCTTACCATTTCATCAAGCATTTCCTTAGTGTCTGATCTGCTAGACCCAGGTAACATTGCAATATTACCAGTAAATCCTCCTCTCTCAGGCGCGTCAAAGAACCTCCACTTTACTTCACCTGATATCAAGAGAACCGTACTTATTAAAAATAGGAATATTGATATACTTAAAACAGGATAGCGTAATTTCATTACGTATTTTGTAAAAGGTCGAAATAAACTTTCTCGAAAAATTCTAAATCCTATATTAAATTTATCTGATGGCCAATCGTACCATTTCTTCTTAGAAACCTTCTGTCTAAGTGCATGGGCCATATGATTGGGTAATACTAAAAAACATTCTAAAAGTGAGGCTATTAAAACTGCAATTACTGTAAATGGGATATCTGCTATTAAACTACCAAATCGACCACCAACAGCAACTAAACCTGCAAAAGCTATTACGGTCGTAATGGTTGCGGTAAAAACAGGTAATGCCATTCTAGTAGCACCACGCTCTGCTGCCTCTTCAGGATTTTCTCCTAATCTTCTTAATCTAAAATCTGCATGCTCCCCAACAACAATTGCATCATCCACTACAATACCTAAGCAAATAATTAACGCAAAAAGAGAAATCATGTTTATAGTTAGTCCAGATATATACATTATACCAATTGCGGCAAATAGAGCAGCTGGGATACCAGCGGCCACCCAAAATGCTGTTCTTGCACTAAGAAAAACAAACAAAAGAATTAGGACTAAAGTTAAACCCTGTAAACCATTACGTAATAAAATTTCAAGGCGATTTGAAATAGCATCTGCTCTGGTTTTTGAAAGAACTACCTCCACCCCATTGGGAAGGGAATTTTCAAATTCCTCTGTTATTTTTTCAACATTTCTTTGAATTTCTATAGCATCATCTTGGGCAAATCGATCAATCCTTACTACAATTGCTTTATTCCCATTAGAAAAATATTCTCGGTTTTGGGAAATATTATCGAAATAAATATCAGATATGTCCCTTAAAAATACCTCTTTCTGTGAGTTTGGTAACCTTATTACAATATTTCCAATATCTTCAATTGACCTCTTGGAAAATCCACTCCTCACCCTATTTGAATTTCCTACTTCACCAGAAGGATCAATATCCACTTCTGACGCAATAACTTTTGCCAAGTGATTTAAGGGTAATTTATATTGAACCAAATTTATTGATGGAACACTAACTTTAATAATAGGAGCACTAACACCCATAATTTGAGTATTACTGATTCCTTCTCTATATAGTTTACTGACATATTCATCAGCTAAAATAGCTAATTGTTCAAGCTCTAGAGGTCCTGAAATTACAACGTCAGAAACTCTATCACTCCAAGATATTTTTTTCATAGTTGGTATTTCAGAAGCTTCAGGTAGATTTTGAACGGAATCTAAAGCTGTTTGTACTTCCTCTTTTGCCTTCGACATATCAGTGCCAGGCTTAAAATCAAGGTAAATTCTAGCATTACCTTCAGTAGAAGAGGAAATAATTTGTTCAACACTATCTATTCCAAGTAATGGAGCCTCTAATAGAGATACAACTCCATCATCAATTTCTTCAGGACCAGCACCAGCCCACTTTACTCCAATATTTATCTTTTCTATTGCAACATCAGGAAAAAATTGGGACCTTATGTTATTAATTGCAAATAACCCAAAAACTATCATCAAAACAAATATTAAGTTTGCAGCAGTATTATGCCTAGCAAAGTAACTTATATATTTAGAAGAAATTGATTTTTTTAAAACTTCCATTAGTTACTGCCCATATTTTTTTCTAACCTTTTTAAAGTTTTAGCTTTCATTTTTCCACTATTGATTTCTTCATATAATCGATCTTTTACACTCTTAGGCATACGATCCATATTATCTAAGAATTTTATAAGTTTCTTTTGTTTTTCAGGGCTTATTGTCACTAAATCATTATTATTAGATAAACTTTTGGAATTGGAAATTTCTCTATCTTTTTTTCTTAAAGGTTTTATTTTTAAACCATTTCCTAACTGTGGAGATCTTTGCATCACATACTCTTTGTCAATTGGAGCACCAGATACAATTACTTTATCTCCTTGCCTGCGTAGAATATTCACTACTAACTCTTTTAATCTATTTTCGTCTTCAAGTATGAAAATCTTTCCATCAATAGTCACAGCTGTAGAGGGCAAAACTGTAACATTTTCAAGTGAGGGTTCCTGTATTTCAAGGACAACAAAATCACCAGGTCTTAATGTTTTATTTTCACCAAGGTTTATAGAAGCAAATAACTTTCTTCCACTACCAATATTAATAATTTCAGGATTTATACGTTCTATTTTTCCACTAAAAGGAATATCTTTATCAGATAACTTTAAATAAGCGGTAATATCTAAATTTAACAACTTTCCATCTTTATCAATTACCCTAGCAAATTCATTAGCAGATAAATTGAATTTTACCTCTAATGAATTTGGATCTACTAAAGTCCCTAATTTTTCATTTTTATTAATAACACTGCCTGGTAGTATATTTACAGAAGAAATTATTCCATTAAAAGGTGCTTTAAATTCAGTTTCATCTAAATTTCTTTTAGCTTTATCTATAGAAATAGACCTCCTTTTCAACTGAATTTGAAGTTTTTCAATTGAATTTTTAGAAGACTTAACTAAGTTTTGCTTATTTAAAAATTGTTGCTTGGATGATGAATAGGCTAGCTGCGTATTTTCTAATTGAGTACTAGTAATTAATCCTGATGCAGCTAATTCGGCTTGCCTATCTAAGGCATTTTTTCTCAATTTAAGTTGTGATTCAGAAACCTCAAATTCCATATTCGCGAATTCTAATCTTGAAATTGCTTCTGATAATTGTGCTTTAGTATCTTCTAAATCAATTTCAGCTATTTCTAATTCGTTAAAAAAGTCTTTTTGATTTAATCTAAATAAAATATCTCCCGATTTTACATAACCACCTTCAACAAACTTTTCTGATACATAATCTAATCTTCCAGAAACTAAAGGTCGAATTTCTAACATACGTTTAGAATATATTTCACCATATGAGGATATTTTAGGTCTAGCCGTTTGATTCTCTAAAGTTTCAACGTTTACTGCAAAGACTCTTTCTTTTTGAAAACGTCTATTATCTGATTTTTCAGAACGCTTTTTTAAGGCATCAAATAAAACGAAGGATCCAAAAATTAAAAAACCTAAAGTGATGCTTAGTATTATCAAGCCTAAGAAGCTTCTTAATAAAAATCTCATTACCTACACAATTAAAAAATTAGAATCTTCGATAATAAATAGATTTTTAAATAAATTAATCAAGTGATTAATTAACATTTCGAATCTATTTAAAATCTATTTTTTAAAGAGAAATTATTTTCTTCTTTTATGTTCCTCTAACCTAGGTAAAATCTCAACAAAATTGCACGGTAAATTTCTATAATCAAACTGTTTGCATAATATTTTATCCCAAGCATCCTTGCATGCTGAAGGTGAACCAGGTAATGCAAAGAGAAACTTACCAGATACAACTCCAGCACAAGCTCTACTTTGTATAGCTGACATTCCAATTGTTTCCATAGACACTTTGGTAAAAAGAATTTCAAAAGCATTTATCCTTTTTTCATAAAGTTCACTATGAGCTTCGACGGTCACATCTCTTCCCGTGAGACCGGTACCCCCTGTAGATATTATTACATCAAGATTTTTTTTTAAAATCCATTTTTTTAATACTTTTTTTATGGATACTTTATCATCTTTCACAATGTCTCTTGAGATAATATAATGACCAGAATTTAGAACTCTTTCCTGTAAAATATCACCTGACTTATCATTAGAAAATATTCTACTATCCGAAACTGTCAGAATACCAAAACCCATTGGGATGAAATGTCTTTCTTTGCTTTTAATGTTCATTTTCTTTATTAATTAATTGTATAATTAACTTTAAATTATTCCATGTATTTCTTTTTTTTTCTGGATCTTTAATCATAGATTTCATACCTTCAATTTCGACAGTAGGTATACCAAGATAGTCCCCGATAAAACCTCCATTTATGCTGTCATATTTTAAAAAATCGGTCAGACCTAAAATGCTTGCAGGCATTTTACTTATAAAAATTAAAAACTTTGGAGATATTAATTCTATATACTTTTTTAAAAATGGTTTCATCAATTCCAAATCAGAAATTTTATTATCTGTATTTTTAACAAGTCTGAAAGGAGTGGCAGGTATAACAAATATATTACAATTATTTTGATTCAAAGGAATTAATCCCATTGATTCAATAATTTTTTCAAACAATTTATTACTTTCTTCAACATACGGTTTTTGCTGTAATTCTTCTTCATAAGAAGGAGGTTCGGAAATGAAAAGAGTTTTTGATTTAAAATTACCAGCACCTAATAGAAGCTTATTGGATCCTTTTAATGAATAGAATTTTTTAAAATTAGTAATATTATTTTCAAGACTAGTAATATCTTTTGATGAGTCAGCCAAATTTTCCACTTCCAAAATTAAATCATTATCAATTAGATTTTGATTTGTCTTATCTGAAAACTGATACTGTTGATTTTCAATTTTCTTATTAATTTGATATTCTAAATTTTTATGATCTATTGTTTTTTCTGAACTTTGAATTGCGTTTGATTTAAAAAAATTAGTTAGCAATAATTTATATTTATCGATAGTAGGATCGAGTATACCAGCTTGTTCATAATCCCAAATAGTAGTAAAAATTGTTTTTTTTAAGTAATCCACTTTGTTTTCTTTTGTTAATTAATAGAATAAACTTTTATATTTAAAGGTTATTGTTGAAAGTAATTAAATATATATAATTAGATATGTTATTAAGGGGTAGTTTTAATTGTTAAATAATAAAGATTTGTTAAGCATTAATGAACTATCTGAAAATGAAATTATATCTATCATTAATAATGCAAATAATTATTATCATGATAATAAAATAAAAGCGAAAAAAAAAGTCTTAAATAATTTAACTCAAATAAATCTTTTTTTTGAAAATTCGACTAGAACTCAAGTAAGTTTTGAAATAGCTGGCACTTTACTAGGTGCTAACGTTGTAAATTTTCCATTAAATAATAGTTCACAATCAAAGGGAGAAACACTTCTAGATCTTGCCGCTACTTTAAATTCTATGAACCCTGAAATTTTGGTAATTAGACATCCTAATTCTGGAGCTGTTCAACTAATTTCTGAAAAAGTAGACTGTCCTGTTGTAAATGCAGGTGATGGAAATCATGAACATCCTACCCAGGCTTTACTTGATATTCTAACTATAAAAAAAAGAATAGGAAGGATTGACAATCTTAAAATAGCCATATGTGGGGATATTGCACATAGCAGAGTGGCTAGATCTAATATTTTTTGCCATAAAAAGTTAGGTAATGAAATAAGAGTTATTGGACCAAAAACACTTATACCAAAAGATATTGATAAGCTTGGAGTTCAAGTATTTTACAATATGGTTGACGGATTACGTGATGTAGATGTGATTATGGTTTTAAGATTACAAAAAGAAAGGATGGACGGTGGATACTTTTCCTCTGAAAGAGAATATTTTCATCTTTATGGTCTAGATGATAGAAAAATGAGATATGCTAAGCCTTCAGCAATTATAATGCACCCAGGGCCAATGAATAGAGGTATAGAAATTGATGGTGATCTTGCAGATAATTTGGATAAATCTGTTATAACTATGCAAGTTGAAGCAGGGTTGGCTATTAGAATGTCTATCTTAGAACTGCTTTTAAAAAAGAAAATTGAAAATGTCTAAAATAACCACATTAATTAATGCAATTTTAATTGATCCAAAATCCCTAACTCAAACAAATGGTTCAATTACAATAGAAGAAGGTTTCATACAAAGAATTAACGGACCAGCAAGAGGTAATATTATTGATTGTAGGAAATATTGTTTAGCACCTGGAATTATTGATATAGGGGTTCATATCTGTGAACCAGGTGAAAGACATAAAGAAAGCTTCAAATCAGCCAGTATGGCAGCTGCAGCTGGTGGAGTTACATCTATAGTCACTTTTCCGAATACAACACCAGTAATTGATAATCCAGAACTTCTTGAATTTTTTATGAAAAGGGCACGAGACGCTAGTAAAGTAAGAATTTGGCCAGCAGCTGCAATTACAAAAGGAGTTGAGGGAAAAGAAATTTCAGAACTAAGCTTTTTGCAAGATGCTGGTGCAGTAGCATTTACAAATGGCCTAAAATCTATAGAAAACCCTAAAATTTTGTTGAGAGCCTTAAATTATGCTTCTTCTCTTAATAGTTTGTTTATAGGACATTGTGAAGATTATTATTTTTCTGAAGGAGTGTCTGCAACTTCAAGTGCTTTTGCAACTAAAATGGGTTTATCATCTACTCCAAAAGAAACTGAATTAATGGGCCTAGAAAGAGATTTTTTGTTAGCAGATTTATCTAAAGCAAATTATCATGCTTCCCAAATAACCACAAAGAAAAGTTTTCTCAAAATTAAAGAACTTAAATCTTTAGGAAAAAATGTCACTGCTGGAACATCAATTCACCATCTACTTTTTGATGAAACTGATATTAAAAACTACAGAACATTTTTTAAACTAAGACCACCGTTAAGATCAAACTCTGATAAATTATTTTTATTACAAAATATTAAAGATAGTACTTTAGATACGATTAGTTCTTTCCATTTACCACAAGATGAAGAAAGTAAAAGATTGCCCTATGAAAAAGCTGCCTTTGGAGCTATTGGATTACAAACCCTATTACCGGCATGTCTAAAATTAGTTAATAATAAAATTATAGATCTTCCTCAATTATTTAGAAAAATATCACTTAATCCAGCAAAGATATTAAATATAAAGTCTGGAATTTTAGAAGAAGGGTACTTTGCAGATTTGGTACTTTTTGATCCTGACAAACCATTAATAGTTGATAGATTCAATCTTTTGTCAAAAGCTAAAAATACTCCATTTGATGGCTACCAATTGTTTGGTGAAGTATTAAAAACATTTGTTAGGGGCAAAGAAATTTATAAATCGAGGAATATAAATGATACCTGATATTTTAAGAATTTGGGGGGCATCTCCCACATCTAATGTAGGTTTAATTTGGGTATTTAATATATTTTTATTTTCTTACTTAATAGGTTCTATCCCTTTTGGAATTTTAATATCTAAACTTTTTAAATTAGGTAACATTAGAGATATTGGATCTGGTAATATAGGTGCTACAAATGTTTTAAGAACAGGACACAAAAAAGCTGCTTTTTTTACTTTAATTATGGACATAAGTAAAGGGTTTGTAGTTGTATATTTAGCTAAAGAATTTTTAGGAATTACAGCTTCACATTTTGCAGCTTTGGGGGTATTTTTTGGCCACCTTTTTTCTATATTTTTATTTTTTAAAGGTGGAAAAGGAGTTGCAACATTTATAGGAATACAAATAGTTTTGAACATTTATCTTGGTATTTTTATTTGTATCACATGGATTTCCATTGCTATAATTTCTAGATACTCTTCTTTATCTTCAATAATTTCATCTATTTTATCTTTATTTATTTTAATTATATTAAATGATTTAAGTTATATCTGGGTACAGATAATATTAGTATTTTCCATAATAACTAGCCATAGAGGTAATATTGTAAAATTAATTTTAGGAAAAGAAAATAAAATTAAACTTACTTAATATTTGTAAATTCTCAATATGAGTATTCTTTATAAATTTGCTTTAGATCTTTTGACCAATCCTTATTATATCTAATAAGAATTTCATCTGCCAAAGAAATGCCTTGTTCTAAACTTGAAAATAAAGGTGACAAAAATTCACATTCGTTTTCCTTAGTATTGTGGATATTCATTTTATTTCTATTTTTTAACCCGTTATCAGACAGCAGAAGAATTTCATGAGCAAGTTTTTTGACTGACTTATTACGAATAGTAGCATCGAAGCCTAGTTTTGAAACATCTTTATAAAGTTTAAATCTTTCCTCATCTGTCCAGTCTTTGCAAATGTCCCACGCTGTGTCCAATGCTTGTTGGTCATAAATTATTCCTACCCAAAATGCTGGTAAAGCACAAATTCTAGACCACGGGCCTGCATCAGCGCCTCGCATTTCAATGAACTGTTTTAATCTAACTTCTGGAAAAATTGTAGTAAGATGATCAACCCAATCAGATAATTTAGGTCTTTCATTTGGTAGTACTGACAATTGACCATTTAAAAAATCATTGAAGGATAAACCCATAGCATTGATATATTTGTTATTCCTTTTAACAAAATACATTGGAACTTTTAATGCATAGTTTACCCAAGCCTCAAAACCATAGCCCTCATCAAAAACAAATGGAAGCATTCCCGTTCTTGACTTATCTGTATCATGCCAAATCCTAGATCTGTAACTTTTAAATCCTGTAATCTTACCCTCAAAAAAAGGGGATGCTGCAAAGAGTGCAGTCGCAATTGGTTGTAAAGCCAATCCAACCCTCATTTTTTTTATCATATCTGTTTCTGAATCATAATCTAAATTGACTTGAACAGTACAAGTCCTAAACATCATTTTTGTTCCACTGGATCCCACTTTTTCCATATATGGAGCCATAAGTTTATATCTATCTTTAGGCATAATAGGCATTTCTTTGTGCTTCCACTCTGGTGCAGATCCAAGCCCTATGAAACCAGCACCAATTCTATCAGCAATTGTTTTAACTTCTGCTAAGTGAGTGGCAACCTCCAAACAAGTTTCATGTACACTATCAAGAAGTGCACCAGATAGTTCTAATTGACCTCCTGGTTCTAAAGTAATATTTGCTGAATCCTTATTTAAACCAATAATAAATTTATTTTCTTCAATAGGTTTCCATCCAAATGTGTCTATTAAGCCTTTTAAAACACTCAGAACAGAACAATCCCCTTGATAAGGAAGTGGTTTTAAATTTCTTTTAATGAACCCAAACTTTTCATGCTCTGTTCCAATTTTCCATGAGCTTTTTGGTTTGCAACCATCCTCAAAATATTGAATTAGTTGGTTTTTATTTTCAATTATTGAATTCAATTTCGACATATTTGAGATCATCCTTATTTGAAAGAAATTTTATATGATGAAAAGGAAATAAATTAAATTAGTCATTTATCCATTTTCCAAAATAGCTTTGCCAAATACTTACTGCTGCAACCATTGCTGTTTCTGCCCTTAGGATTTGCTTGCCTAAACTGACTTTTTTAACAAAAGACAAGTTGTCCATTAATTCACTCTCTTTTTTAGAAAATCCTCCTTCTGGACCTACTAAAATTGCAGCCGGATAGGGATCTAAATTATTAAACACTTTTAAAATTGGATCACCCTTTAATTTTTCATCACAAAAAAATAATACCCTTTCGGGATCCCAATCTTTTAAAACATTTTCAAGTTTATTTAAATCAAGCAAATTTGGCATCCATGTACTTCCACACTGTTGTACAGAACTTATCATTACTTTTTTACTTCTTTTTTTATTAAAATTATGTATATCAGTATAATCCGAAATTATTGGAATTATTGTTTTAACGCCTAATTCAACACACTTTTCAATAATAAAATCTGTTCTCGATTTTTTAATTGGTGAAAAAAGAACTATAAGGTCTGATGGAACTGTCGCTTCAGTTATTAAGTGATTAATTTTTAACCTAACCGTTTTTTTTGAAAACTGCATTATTTTACATCTAAATTCACCTGAGCGACCATCAATTAAATTTATTTGATCACTTTCTTTACTTCTTTTAACATCAACCAAATAATGTATTTGATCTTTTGTTAAATCATAATATCCTTTTGATTCATATAACTTGGCCAAATTAACTTCACAAAAAAGTCTTGTTATATTTTTGGTGACTTGTGGAGATCTAATTGAATTCATTAAAAAATAATTTATTTAAAATTTCAGATTCTTCAGAAGGAAATTTTGTTGATCGTTATTTCCCAAATTGGAGTGTTCCTTATCTTCGCCTAAGCCGAGCAGACAGACCTACAGGAACTTGGCTTCTTTTATTACCTTGTTGGTTTGGAATATTACTAGCCTATAATGAAAAAAACACAAGTATTTCCTTTTACGAAATATGGTTATTAATTGCATGTGGATTAGGTGCATTTTTAATGCGTGGAGCTGGATGCACTTGGAATGATATTTTGGATAAAAAATATGATGCCAGAGTTGAGAGAACGAAAAACCGCCCAATACCATCTGGACAAGTTACAATATTAAAAGCTTTTATCTGGATGATTGTGCAGTCTTTATTTGCTTTTTTAATATTATTAACATTTAATAAATTTAGTATTTTTATTGCATGCCTTTCTCTTTTTCTGGTAGCAATCTATCCCTTAGCAAAGAGAATTACCTGGTGGCCACAGATTTTTCTTGGATTAGCTTTTAATTGGGGTGTATTAGTAGGTTATTCAGCAAGTCTTGAAAAATTATCAATTCAAGTTTTCTATATGTATTTTGCATGCATATTCTGGACACTTTTTTATGATACGATCTATGCATTACAGGATATTAAAGATGACAGTATAATTGGCGTAAAATCAACCGCTAGATTATTTGGTAATAAATTAAAGTACTGGTTGTATCTTTTCATAATATTATTTTTAAGTCTTTTTATTTTAAGCACAGTGCCCATAATGATCGATTATAATTTTCTTAGATTAACTACTCTCTTCATTGGAACAAGCTTTTTATTTATCCATTTAACTCTTCAAGTAAAAAACTTAAACATTGATAGTACCAGTTCTGCACTTAAAACCTTTAAGTCTAATCGAAATACTGGTTTGATTATAGTCTTTACCCTAACTGGAATTTCAATTTAGATTGAATTTTTTTACCAATCATTTAATATTAATTCATCTTCTTCTTTACTTTGAACCCATGAACTGTGTGTTCTATAATGCTCTTTTTTCCAGATTGGAGCCCTACTTTTAAGAAAATCCATTATGAATTCAGCTGATTTAAATGCTTCTTTTCTATGAGCTGAGGCAGTAACAACTAATACTATATTATCTCCTGCAAATAGCCTTCCCACTCTATGAATGACTCTAATAGAATTTAAATTCCATCGTTTCTGAGCATCTTCACAAATGAGCATAATTGCCTTTTCAGTCATTCCTGGATAATGCTCAAGCTCTAGTGACATTAATTCTTCTTTTTTTCTACCTGAGTTTCTCACTACTCCAGTAAAATTAGCTATTCCACCAATAATTTTTTTGGATTTGATTATTTTAATTTCTGAATTAATATCAAAATCAGCCTTTTGAACGTTAACTGAGATATAGCATTTTTCTATGGTTTGATGCATTTTATCCACCAGTCATTGGAGGAAAAAAAGCCACTTCTCTTGCATTTTTTATGGAAACATTTAAATCTTGTATTATTTTCTGGTCAACAGCTACTCTTATTGATTTAATATCTTCGAAAGCTAATTGGTACTTGTGATCATGATTTATGAGCTCTTTTATTAAATCGCTTACAGTTTCTGATCTAACTTCTACTTCTTCAAATGGAACGCCTATTTTTTCCCTAAGCCAAGAAAAATATAAAATTTTCATTTCTCAATCTCTCAAAATAATAAGTGATTTTTTAAAATAAACAATTGCAGTATATATCGAAATTAAAGCTGATATCCATAACAAAAAGATTCCTAAATAATAAAAATAATCTTTGTACATAATATCTTGTATAGATAAAAGCAAAACGATTATTGCTAGCATTTGGAAAGCCGTTTTATATTTTGACAAAACTAATACATCAAAAATATTATTTTTGGAGCCAAAAAACTCCCTAATACCTGAGACAAGAATTTCTCTTGTAATTATTAAAATACTTGGAATGCCTATGAGAAACCCATATTTATTACTAAATACTAATGTAAAAAAACACAAAATCAAAATAACCAGCAATTTATCAGCTATAGGATCTAACATTTTACCTAGTTTAGATGTTTGATTATATTTTCTTGCAATAAAGCCATCCAAAAAATCTGTAATTGAACAAAAAATAAAAATGATTAGAACAAAGAAACAACCAATTTCTTTAGAATCAATTAAAATAATCAAAGGTATTAATGTAGCACCAATTACTCTAAAAGATGTAAGAAAATTTGGAATATTAATCATTCTTCACTAAAATTCGTCTAATCATAATTATTAAAAAAATTATAAATTTGCTTAGCTAAATTACTAGATATTCCTTGAACCTGTTGTAATTCATCTATTGAGGCTTTGGATACTTCTTTGGTTGAACCAAACTTCATAAGCAAATTTTTTCTTCTAACTCCACCTAACCCACTTATTTCATCTAATCTTGTACTTATAATAGATTTACTTCTTTTTTGTCTATGGGCCCCAATTACAAATCTATGAACTTCATCTCTCAATCTTTGTAGAAAATATCTTAGAGCATGATCACTGGGAATTTCCAATTGAATATTATTTTCATGATAAAATCTTTCTTGTCCAGAATTTCTTTTTGGGCCCTTTGCGATTGCGATTATAGGTATTTCACCATAGCCAATTTCTATAAGCAAATTCTGTATAACTGATAATTGTCCTTTTCCTCCATCTAAAACTATTACATCAGGTATTTTTAAGTCTTGTAATGGAGTTTTTTTCCTAAATCTTTTAGTAAATACATACTTCATCATAGAAGTATCATCCCTATTTTCAAGTTCTTCCATTATAATATTAAATTTGCGATATTCCGATTTCATAAGACCATCTGGTCCAGATACTACCATTGCACCAACAGCATAAGCACCTTGAATATGTGAATTATCATAAACTTCAATTCTTTCAGGTGAATTTTTAAGACCCAAAAGTTCCGCTAACTGTAATAGTAATTTCCTATGAGTAGTATTTTCAGCCATTTTTCTAATTAGGCTTTCTTTAGCATTCCTTAGTCCATCAAAAACTAATTCTTTTTTTTCTCCTTTTACAGGGTTAACAATCTTAACACTTTTGCCAAGTTTTTGGGTAAATAGCTTTTCCATAAGAGTTTGACTATTTATTTCATTTGATACTAATATCAATTTTGCCGGTATTCTATTTAAATAAAATTGACCTAGAAAAGCTTCCATAATTTCTGATTCAGTCATATCGGGAGAAACTTTTGGATAATAATCTCTATTCCCCCAATTTTGATTATATCTGATGAAATAAACCTGAACACAAGCTTGACCAGAATCTATATATAGAGCAAAAATATCAGCCTCTTTTATTTTTTCAGGGTTAATACCTTGAATCGAATGAATTTTTGTTATTGCTTTAATCCTATCACGGTAAGAAGCTGCAAGTTCGAAATTCATTACTTTTGAGGCTGAAATCATTTCTTCAGAAAGTTTTTTTTGAACCTCCTCTGATTTTCCTCTTAAGAATTCATCTGCTGAAACTACTAATTTTGCATAATCTAATTTACTAATTTTACCTCCACAGGGTCCAGCACATCTCTTCAAATGGTAATTAAGACAAGGTCGATTTCCAGCCTCTACCTCTTTATCGGTACATGATCTTAACAAAAATACCTTTTGTAATGTATTAAGCGTCCTATTAACTGCGCCTGCACTTGCAAACGGACCATAATATTTACCATTCCTCTTTTTTTGTCCTCTATGTTTTTCAATTCTCGGAAAGTCGTGTTCGGAAGAAATAAAAATGTAAGGAAAAGATTTATCATCCCTTAATAAAACATTATACTTAGGCTTTAGTTGTTTGATTAAATTTTGTTCTAATAAAAGAGCTTCTGTTTCATTTTTAGTAGTAAGAAAGAGCATATAGGATGTTGCAAAAATCATTTGCTGAATTCTTAATGGGTGGCCACTATATTTTGTATAATTAGAAACTCTTTTTTTTAAATTTTTTGCTTTTCCTACGTATAAGGTATTATGATTGAAATCCAACATTCTGTAAACGCCTGAGCTATTACTCAAATCTTTTTGGTAATGCTTAATTAGATCTATACCAGTAAGATTATTAGCCATTTAATATACCTATAACTTTTATTATTTTATTAATTATAATATTATTTAAATATAAACTTGAAAATTTTAGCATAGAATTGGCTTCTAAAAAAGTTTCCACGAATTCTGTGGAAAACACTGGGGGTAATTATTATTAAATGTTCTAAAACCCTTTAATTTACTAATGGTTTATAAGGTTGCCTAAAAATTGTGCAAATAAATTAAACTATTGATTTTAAATGATTTTTTTTGCACTAAAAAAATTATTTGATAAATCACCACTTTAAATGTTCTCCACCATCTAAAGTAATTAATTGACCAGTTAGACCAGGAGATGAAATAATATAAAGTATAGCTCTTGATATTTCCTGAACATCTGAACCTCTCTTAAGTAATGTACTTTTTCTTTGATTTTGAAATTGTTCCTCACTCTGATGACTGGCTTTTAAAATTGGTCCTGGTCCAATTGCATTAACACGAATCTTAGGACCTAACTCTTGAGCTGCTATTTTTGTAAAGTTTAATAAACTTGATTTTGCTAGTGTGTAGCTAAAAAATCTTGGATTCAAATTTAAAACTTTTTGGTCGATAATGTTGATTATATTAGAGCTCGCAATAATTTCATTATTTTCATCTTTAAAATGATCTGGAACTTGTTTAGAAAACTCCTTAGATAAAAAAACTGGAGCTTTAAGATTTGTGAAAAAGTGTCTATCCCAACTCTCTAAAGTCAAACTTAGAAGACTATCATTTTCGAATATTGAGGCATTGTTAACTAATAGATTAATAGGCTTACCAATAGTTTGAGTAGTTTCTTCAATTAAACTGGTTATTTCATAATCCTTTAACAAATTTGCTTTAATACAAAAAGCAGCTATCCCAAAACTTTTTAATTTTGCTACTAATTCTTCAGCTTCCTTTCTAGATTCAGAATAATGAATTACAACATCAAAACCGTTTTCTGCAAGGGAAAGGGCAATTCCCTTCCCTATTCGTTTTGCACCACCAGTAATCAATGCTAACTTAGACAATTTTTTTCCTCTAATAAAAAAACGTTTGATTAAATCTTTTTAAAGTTTGAACTTAGAAAATATTATTTTTTCCTCTATTGACTCAAAAATACTATCTACAGAAGCTTTACCAAACTTTGAAAAAAAACCTCTTTTTCTTTCCAATTTTTTGAATTTTACATCCTCTCCAAATTTCTCTGCGATTATAGTTTCTAAATGCCCGATTCCATCTATTAAGCCTAACTCTTTAGCACGAGCAGCTTCCCAAACCTCTCCAGTAAATATTTTTTTTCCAATGATTTTCTCTGACCTTCTTTCAGTTACAAAATTCTTAAAGTTTTCATGTATCCCTTTTTGTATTGCTTTAAGTCTAACTATTTCATCCTTTTTCTCTGGTTTAAATGGATCAAGCATACTTTTTTCTTCTCCAGAAGTATAAACCCTCCTTTCTACTCCTTGTCGTGTTATAAATTCATGGAAACCAAAGCCTGCAGATATTACACCAATAGACCCAACTATAGAATTTTCATCTGCATAAATTTCATTAGCTGAACAAGCCAACCAATATCCCCCTGAAGCCGCTACATCCTCACAGAAGGCTATAACAGGTATATCTTTTTTTTTGGATAATCTTATAATTCTTGCAGCAATAAGTGAAGACTGAGAAGGTGATCCGCCCGGAGAATTAATAATTAATGCAATAGCTTTAAGTCTACCTAACTCAAAAGCTTTTTCTATTATAGGCGCTAATGATTGATCATTAATTCCGCCACCAAATCTGCCACCAGTTGAAATAACCCCCTCCAGACGAATAATAGCTACTAAACCAGACTTTTTAAATTTTTTTCTTAACCAGGACCAGATTCTCATTTTAACTCCTTGATTGATCTTAAAGAAATCACTATAGCTTTTTGTTACAACATGATTAAGCCATAAATTGTAGTAAATAAAGATGTTTACTAAGGTTTATTTAATAATCAAACATAAATTAGCAACTATTTATTTTGTAAAAATTTCAAATGAAAATAACAAAATCTCCTTTAGAAGGTTTAAAAGTTTTAGAACTAGCAAGAGTATTAGCGGGGCCTTGGGCTGGTCAAATATTAGCAGATCTTGGTGCAGAAGTTATAAAAGTAGAATCCCCAACAGGGGATGAAACTAGAAATTGGGGAGAGGATAGTGTCAATAATAATAGCTCATATTTTAAATGTACTAATAGAGGAAAATCATCTTTTGTAGCTAATTTTAAAAATAAAAGTGAGCTAAAAATGGTTCAATTTTTAGCAAAAAAAGCTGACGTAATTATAGAAAATTATAAAGTTGATGACTTAAAAAAATATAAATTAGATTATAAAAGTATAAAAAAATTTAATAATTCTATAATATATTGTTCAATTACAGGATTTGGCCAAAATGGACCTTTATCATCATTACCAGGATATGATTTCATAATTCAGGCTATGGCTGGGATAATGAATATAACAGGTGAAGAGAATGGGCCACCTATCAAACCAGGTGTTGCTTACGCAGACATTTTTACCTCACTTTATAGTGTAGTGGCTATTCAATCAGCACTACTTTCTAAAGCAAGAAATGAATCAGGTAGTTACATAGATATGTCCTTATACGATACTCAACTAGCTGTCTTAGCCAACCAAGCCTCTTCTTACTTGCTTAGTAAAAAAGAACCAAAAAGAATGGGTAATATGCACCCTTCAATAGTTCCTTATCAATTATTTGAAGTTAAAAATGGTGATATAGTCATTGCCTGTGGGAACGATCAGCAATTTAAATCACTTTGCAAAGCTTTTAATTGGGATTTTGCTATTTCTGAAAAATTTTCAACTAATAAAAAGCGAATTAAACATAGAGATCAATTAATCAATAAATTATCAAATAAATTAAAAAAATATACCAAAGAAAAGATTATTAGCACTTTACAAAATGCGAATGTACCCGTTGGAACTGTGAATTCCGTAAGTGAAGCGTTAAACCATAGACAAACAAAATCAAGAAAAATGATTAAATCAATTAATGGAGAAAAATTCTTAAGAACACCTATATCGTTTAATAACTTTAAATTAAATCATAAGAAACTAGCACCTGAGTTGGGTGAAAGTAATAAACAAATCAAAAAGAAAATTTTATTGAATAAAATTTGGGAGGAATAACTTGAAATTTAATAAACTTGGTCAAAGTGATTTAGAAGTATCTAGTTATTGTTTGGGTTCAATGACCTGGGGGGAAGCGACATCAGAAGATGACGGACATTGGCAATTAGACTTTTCAATTGAAAGTGGAATAAATTTTGTAGACACAGCTGAAATGTACCCTACAAACCCATTAAGAAAAGAAACTGCTGGTAATACAGAAAAAATAATAGGTAATTGGATAAAAAAACGAAAAAAAAGAGACGATATAATTATTGCTACTAAAGTTGTTGGAATAGGAAACAAAACTGTAAGAAATGAACAAGCTATCAATAAAAGCACAATGGAGGAGGCATTAACTAATAGTTTAAAAAAACTTAAAACTGATTATATCGACCTCTACCAACTGCACTGGCCTAATAGGGGATCTTATCACTTTCGACAAAATTGGAATTATAACCCTATTCACCAAGATACAGAAAAAATTAAACAAGATATATTTGATATATTAGATTTTCTTTCAAAGAAAGTTACAGAAGGAAAAATAAGAACCATTGGTTTATCAAATGAAACGGCTTGGGGTACAATGCAGTTTCTTAAGATTGCAAATGAGAATAATTTTGAACGTGTGGTATCTATTCAAAATGAATATAGTCTTCTTTGTAGATTCTATGATACTGATTTGGCTGAAGTAAGTCATAACGAAAATGTAAGCTTACTAGCTTATTCTCCATTAGCTGCAGGTTTATTAACTGGTAAATATCAAGATGGAAAAGTACCAGATAACTCACGACTTCAAGCTTCTCCAGGATTAATGGGAAGATTTAATCAAAGATCTTTATTAGCAGTACAAAACTATTTAAGCATAGCCAAAAAATATGAAATAAACCCTGTGCATTTAGCTCTTGCATATTGCGATCAAAAACCTTTTATGGGATCAATTATTTTTGGTGCAACTACCAAAAAACAATTGAAGACTATTATAAATGGTTTAGATACAAAGTTATCAACTGAAGTGTTGAATGATTTGGATAAAGTACATAGAGAGTTTCCATTTCCAATTTGATTAAAAGTTTGATTAATGATTTCAGTAAAAAATTTAAATAAAATTTACTCTGATAATTTTTATGCTCTCTTTAATATCTCTTTAGATATAAAACAAGGAGAAGTTTTTGCTCTACTTGGACCTAATGGAGCTGGAAAAACTACCCTTATATCATCAATATGTGGATTAATAAAACAAACAAGTGGAGAAATAAAAGTTTCAAATTTTGATACTATAAAAGACTATAAAAAAACAAGATCATTGATTGGACTAGTTCCACAAGAATTTCCTCTAGAAAATTATGAAAGCGTTTTAAATACTGTTAATTTTTCGAGAGGCCTATTTGGAAAAAAACCAGACGAAAACCATGTAAAAAAGGTACTTCAATCTCTGAAGCTTTGGAATAAAAAAAATTCTCCAATAATTACCTTATCTGGAGGGATGAAAAGAAGAGTACTTATAGCTAAAGCACTTTCCCATAATCCAAAAATTCTTTTTTTAGATGAGCCTACTTCGGGAGTAGATATTCAGCTTAGGAAAGAAATGTGGGAGATGATACTTAAGTTAAAAAGAAGTGGTGTTACAGTTATATTAACCACACATTATATTAAGGAAGCAGAGACCATTGCCGATAGAATAGGTATACTAAATAAAGGGGAATTAATTTTAGTTGAAAACAAAGAAAATTTAATTAATAAATTTGGAGAGAAAACTATCATTATAGAATTTGGGAAAAAGATAGATAAAATTCCAAAACAAATAAAAGCTTTTGATAGCTTCATTACTGATGATAATCTTTGCTTAATTATTAAGAAATTAAAAAACCAAAAAGACATTAATATCACAAATATAATGAAAGTTATTTCAGAACTAGAAATACCTATTATTGATATAAAAACTGAAGAAAGTTCCTTAGAAGATATTTTTTTAGATATTATTAATGAGAAGATGAAAAGTGAATTTTAATTCAATTAAAGCAATCTATAAATTTGAAATGGCAAGGGCATTAAGAACAATAATGCAAAGTATTTTAGCACCTGTTCTTTCTACTTCACTGTATTTTGTTGTATTTGGTGCTGCAATAGGAAGTAAAATATCAATGATAGATACTGTGTCCTATGGGGCTTTTATTATCCCTGGTCTAGTGATGCTATCTGTAATGACTACAAGTGTTAATTTTGCAGCATTTGGTATATATTTACCAAAATATAATGGCTCTATTTTTGAATTGATGTCAGCCCCTATTTCAGCGTATGAAATAGTTATTGGGTATGCAGGAGCAGCTGCTAGTAAATCGATACTAATTAGCATATTAATTTTATTAACATCAACAATATTTGTAGATTTTTATATTAAACATCCCTTATTAATGCTTTTGTTATTGGTAATAACAAGTATTACTTTTTCACTTTTTGGATTCATTATTGGAATATGGGCTACAAATTTTGAAAAGCTCCAATTAATTCCTTTGATAATTATAACACCCTTGGTTTTTCTTGGAGGAAGTTTCTATTCCATATCAATGCTACCAGAATTATGGCAGCTTGTAACAAAATTAAATCCAATCTTTTATATAATAAATGGTTTTAGATGGAGTTTTTTTGGGACATCAGACATAGACCTCTTTACTTCACTAAGTTTAATTATAATTTTTCTATTTATATGCTTAGCAATAATCGGTTTAATTTTTAAAACGGGTTATAGAATAAAAGGTTAGAAAAACTCTAAATTTTTAAATGTATAGGAAACTTTTGATTTATTTCTTTTCTTAATGAAGGATGTAATTCATCTTTAATTGGAGTAGAAAGTAAATCTTTAGTTCTCTCTTTTGCTTTTAACAAAAGGTCTGGTTTTCCATTTTCTGCCCATTCTTTTGGACTAGTTCTATCTCCTAAATTTGGGTAAATATATTCTGTTTGCATCAAACTTAAGGTCTGATTGTGACCTAGGTAATGACCTGGCCCATTTAAACAAATCTCTTTCATGGTTTGAAAGCTTAAACTAGAATCTGTAATTTCAATCCCTTTTACACATCTTAATGCTTGTCCAAGTAAATCGTCTCCAAGAACCATACTCTCTAAGCAAAATCCAAGAAGTGATGCATGCATTCCTACAGACTCATAAACTAAATTGAGGCCAGCTAATCCAGCCATAACGTTTGATGTTGCCTGTTCCCAACCTGCCTGCATATTAGGTAATTTTGAGTCAGCTATTCCTGCAGCCGCTCCACCTGGAAGGTTATAAAATCTATGCATTTGTGCACACCCCGCAGTAAGAAGTGCTTGCTCACCTGATCCTCCAGACATCGCTCCAGTTCTCAAATCTGAAACAAAAGGCCAGGTTCCAAAAATAGCTGGATAGCCCTTTTCTACTGAATTTACGTATATTAATCCAGCTAAACATTCAGCTACTGCCTGCACAATTGCACCCCCAATAGGAGCAGGAGCAGTTGCTCCAGCTTGGCCTGCAGATAAAAGAAGAATTGGCATTCCAGATTTTATGCACTCTTCCATGACTAAACAGCTTTCCGTTGCAAATTTTAATGGTGGTACTACAAAACAATTTGAATTTGATATAAAAGGTTTTTCAAGCCATGAATTCTTACCACCAGCTAATATATGTACCATTTCCATTATTGGTTTAACATAAGAAGCCTCTGTGAATGATACTCCTACATGCTTACTTGTTCCAGCACAACATGCAAAAACAGTATTCAAATCCATTTCAAAATTATCAGGAATATCCCTACAAACCATTGGTCTTTGCAGAAAATGAATATTGTCTAGATGATCAGACAATTTTGCTGCTGAAAATAAATCTTTTACTGTACTATCTCTATATTCATTAGTTTCTAAATCAACAACATGTACTGCGGCACCAGCAGTACCATAATGAACTCTATTTTTTTTTAATAACAAGTTATTACTGTTGGTGCGGCTATGTAGTACAAAATCTCTTGCTGCAAAAGATAAGGTATCTTCAACTAAGGATCTTGGAAATCTCAACCTCCCATCTTCTCCTAAAACTGCACCCACAGAAGTCATCGCTTTAACACCACTTTCAGGAGCATCCGCAAGACCTATTTCCTCTAGAACTTGAAGAACTGAATTGTGAATTCTTAAAATCTCTTCTTGTGTTAGTGGATTATATGTACCACCTATTAAGCCTGGATTTACAGGACGTAATTCTTTAGCAAGAGGTGCTGATCTTAAAGCTTGTCTGGCACTTCTTCCTCCAGATCTTTTTTTAGCTCCTTTGTTCGGTAAATCAGTATTCATATCACATTCTAACTCTTTCAGATTTAGGGTCATACATAGATCTCAAACTCGTTTTGGCAGGAACAATTTCTCCAGCAACATCGACTTTATATTCAAAAGATAGAATTTCTTCATCTGGTAAATCTTTGCAATCTACATATCCCAAACCAACACAACCACCTAAAGTGTGACCATAATTACCTGAGGTTAAATATCCAACAATTTTATTCTCTCGTATAATTGGTTCATTATGATAAATCATTTTGGTAGGATCATTTAATTTAAATTGTAACATTTTCTTACTTGAACCAATTTTTCTTTTTTTAAGAATTGCTTCTTTTCCTTTAAAATAAGTTTTTGACAAGTCTGCCGTAAAACAAAGGCCAGCATCAACTACATGATCTTCATCTGTTATGTCATGGCCAAAATGTCGATAAGCTTTTTCAATTCTACAGCTATCTAAAGCATGAATTCCGCACATATTAAAATTGAACTCTTTTTGAAGTTTCCATATTTCTTCAAAAACATGAGCACACTGGTCAGAACTAATATAAATTTCCCAACCAAGTTCACCTACATAACTTACCCGATGTGCCCTGGCTAAACCTGATCCAATCTCAATATTTTTCCAAGTTCCAAATGGGTGAGACAAATTACTAAAGTTATTAGGAGAAACAGCTTCTAGTAATTTCCTTGAGTTAGGCCCCATTATAGAAAGCACACCTTCAGCAGAGCTTGTATCAATAATGATAACTTTATCGGAATTGTTTTCCCTATTTAAATAAGACAAATCTCTTTGCAAAGTAGCACAAGGGACAACTAGTAAAAAAGATTTTTCGCCCAAGCGTGATACTGTAAGGTCGCTTTCAATCCCACCTTTGTTGTTTAGCATTTGTGTATAAACAATTCTACCTGTTGGAATATTTATTTGTGCAGTACAAATTGTTTGCAAAAAATCTAACGCACCTTCTCCTTCTACTCTTATTTTCCCAAAAGACGACATATCAAAAATACCAATATTTTGTCTCACTGCTTGATGTTCTTGTTTTTGATTCTCAAACCAATTTTGTTTCCCCCATGAATATTCGTATTCTGGCTTTTGATTGCAATAAGAAAACCAATTAGCTCTTTCATAACCTGCTACCTCACCAAATACTGCACCTAAATCTTTTAAATAATTATGAAAAGGAGAGCGTCTTATGTTTCGACTGGTTTTAGGCTGAAGATAAGGATAATGATCTGCATATAATAAGCCCAAACTTTCTGTTACTCTTTCTCTTAAGTAATTACGATTAATTTGAAAAGGTTCTGCTCTTCTTATATCTACTTCCCAAAGATCAAAGGGAGGAGAACCATCATTAATCCATTGAGCTAAAGCCATTCCTGCTCCCCCAGAAGAAATTATTCCAATAGAATTATAACCTGCTGCAACCCAATAACCTTTGCAAGTATTTGCTTCTCCCAAATAATATCTATTATCTGGGGTAAAACTTTCTGGACCATTAAAAAAAGTTCTTATACCTACATTATTTAATATTGGCATTCTCTTTAAGCCGAGAGACAGTATAGGTTCAAAGTGATCTATATCTTCAGGAAGTTGATCAAAACAAAAGTCATCTGGTATTCCTTCCATTCCCCAAGCTTTTGCTTTATTTTCAAATGCACCCAACATCATCTTTCCAGCATCTTCTTTATAATATGCACATTCATCAGGTACTCTTAGCACCGGTAGCTGCTTAAGGTTATCAATTGGTTCTGTAACAATATAAAAATGTTCACAAGCATGTAATGGAATGTTTACACCACTTTTTAATCCTAATTCCCTAGCCCACATTCCTCCACAGTTAACCACAACATCTGAAAAAATAGTTTCAGTTTCTCCATTTTCCAAAGAGTATTGAACTCCTTTAGCATGGTCATCATTAATGATTACATCTTCAACTTTAATATTTTCAAAAATTTGTACACCCATGTTCCTCGCACCCTTTGCTAAAGCAAGGGCGATATTAGCAGGATCTGCTTGACCGTCCTTCGGCAAAAAAACACCTGAAATAACATCCTCCGTATTTAATATGGGATATTTTTCTTTAATCTCATGGGGACTTATTTCATGAACTTCTACATTAAATGCCCTAGCTAGTGCTGCTTGTCTTTTTAATTCCTCACTCCTACTTTCAGTAAGTGCTACCGTGATTGATCCAGTTTGCCTCATTCCAGTTTCAATACCTGTTTCATTAGCAAGATTAACATATAGATCAGCAGAATATTTAGCTAATCTTGTCATATTTTGCGAATTTCTCAATTGCCCAATAAGACCTGCAGCATGCCAAGTAGTTCCAGATGTCAGTTTTTTTCTTTCCAGAAGAATGATATCTTTCCAACCTAATTTGGCTAAATGATATGCTACAGAGCAACCAGAAACTCCACCACCTATTATAATTGCTCTTGATTTTTTTGGTATGTTCATATTTTCAAGGCTTCATTTTGTGGATCCCATAAAGGGCCTGGGTTTTGAATAGTAGCAGGATATTCATTTCCAAATATATCGACAGTAACGTTTTTGCCAGATATAGCCAAATCAGTACTTACCATACCTAATGCTATTGAAGCATTTACGCGATGCCCATAAGCTCCACTAGTGACCTCACCAATAATTTTTCCTTCATGCCAAATAGTTGACATATAAGGAGCGTCACATTCATTTTCTTTAATTATCATAGTAACAAATTTTTTCACTGAACCGCGCTGTTTTTCTTTTAATAAAGACTGCTTACCTGGGAAGATTTCTTTTTTGTCAAATTTAATAAATCTTTCTAATCCACTTTCTAAAAGACTGTAATCCGTTGAAAGATCCCCCTTCCAAGCTCTATACCCTTTTTCAACTCTTAGACTATCAAGGGCATACATTCCAAAAGGTGTTGCTCCTGCCCCTAAAACTTTATCATAGATTAAAGAAATATCTTCTATCTTAGCATGAATTTCCCAGCCCAATTCGCCTGCGTAGCTTACTCTTGCTAATAAAATGTGCTTATTTCCTATCGATGTATTTTGCAAAGACAACCATGGCAAAGTTAAATCAGCATTTGAAATCCTACTCATCAGATCTCTTGATTTAGGACCTGTTAAAATCAAACATGACCAATCATTAGTTATATCTGAAACTTCAACATTTTGAGTTTTCTTGAGGCCAGATTGTAAAATTTCGCAATCATGCCATTGAGCAGCTCCGGCTGTTATTAAAGTAAATTTGTTTACATCATGACGCATAATTGACATTTCTGTTAAAACACGGCCACGCTCATCAGGAAAATATGCCAAGTTCATTCTGCCTATAGATGGTAAGCTACCAGAAATTTTACTTAACAAGAATTCTGAAGCATCAAATCCCTCAACCCTAAATCTTGAGAAACCTGGTAAATCTAATACTCCTACACTCCTATTGACAGCTAAACATTCCTCTTTAACTCTTGTAAACCAAGGGCCTTCTCTATTCCAAGTTTGGGTAGATTTTTCAGAAGTATCATCACCATTTTTTGCAAACCAGTTTGCACGCTCCCAACCATTATAAGCGCCCATTTGGCCACCATTTTTTAAAATTTTTTGATGATTTGAGGACAATTTTTTATTTCTACCAGCTGCCCAAGAATGAAAAGGAAAATGCATTGCATACTCATGTCCATAAACCTCAATGGCTTTTTCTGCGCAATAATCACTATCGGTATAATCCGTGAACCTTCTAGGGTCACAAGACCACATATCCCATTCAGTATATCCTTCTGTAATCCATTCTGATAAAACCTTACCAGCACCTCCACCCTGGGCAATCCCGAAAGTAAAAACACAAGCTTCGTAAACATTTCTGAGACCTGGAGAAGGACCTATTAATGGATTACCATCTGGAGTATAAGGTATTGGTCCATTTATAACTTTTGAAATTCCCGCCTTTCCCAAAATAGGAACACGCTTCATAGCATCTTCTACATACCACTCTAAGCGCTCCAGATCATCAGGATATAACTGGAAGCTAAAATCGTCTGGTAAAGGATCATCTTTATTTTGCCAATGTACCTTACAATTTCTTTCATATGGACCTAAATTAAGTCCATTTTTTTCCTGTCTCAAGTAATAACTGCTATCTACATCTCTAAGCAAAGGAAGTTTAGAATCTACTTTTTCCGATCTTTCCATTAACTCTGGTATTTGTTCAGTCAATAAATATTGATGGCTCATTACAGCCATTGGAATTGACCTTCCTCCAAAAGGAGTAAACCAATCACTTACTCTTTTGGCATAATAACCTGCTGCATTAACTATTATTTCACACTCAACACTGCCTTTAACTGTTTCAATTAACCAGTTTTTTTTGTTCTTTGAAATTCCAGTAGCAGAACAAAAACGTACTATTTTTGCTCCCAAATCACGTGCGCCTTTGGCAAGTGCTTGAGTTAGTTGGGCCGGATCAATATCACCATCGTTCGGATCATATAGTGCACCTTCTAAATCATGTGTTTCAATAAATGGATATTTAGATTCTAATTCAGATAATCCAATAACGTCAATATCCATTCCCTGATAAACACCCATTCCCTTTGCCCTTTGAAATTCCATCATCCTTTCTTTAGAGTGCGCTAGCCGAACTGAACCTGTAACATGATAGTTCATAGGGTAATCAACTGCTTTTGAGAGTCCTCGATATAATTCAGTTGAATATCTTTGCATATTCATAATAGCCCATGAAGAAGAAAAGGTAGGTACATTACCTGCTGCATGCCATGTACTACCAGCAGTTAGCTCATTTTTTTCAATAAGTAAAAGATCTGAAATTCCACATTTAGCTAAATGGTAGAGACAAGAAACACCTACTACACCCCCACCAATAATAGCAACTTTTGAATACTTTGGTAACTCTGACATAATGCCCCCCATTTACAGAGTATAAAATAACTTCAGTTGTATATTTTAACTACAAAGTTTTATTATTTCAAAACAAAAAATGTAATTAGCCTAAAAATAAAATTTAAAAGAAAGCCTGAAGACCTGTTTGAGCTCTTCCTAAAATAAGGGCATGAATATCATGTGTTCCTTCATAAGTGTTAACTGTTTCCAAATTTATAAGATGTCGCATTACGCCATACGAAATATCTATACCATTTCCACCTAACATATCCCTTGATAGTCTTGCTATATCTAAAGCTTTTCCACAGTTATTTCTTTTTAATAAACTAATTGATTCAGGACTTGCATTACCATCGTCCATTAATTGACCTAATGTATAAACTGAATGCAAACCAAGAGTGATTTCTGTTTGCATATCGACTAATTTTTTTTGAAATAGTTGGTTTTGTGCAAGTGGTCTTTTGAATTGAAAGCGATCTAAACCATATTGTCTTGCCATGTGCCAGCAAAACTCTGCAGCACCCAACACTCCCCATGAAATACCATATCTCGCCCTATTTAGACAACCAAAAGGACCTTTTAAACCCTCAACATTTGGTAAAATTGAATCCTCTTTTACAAATACTTCATCCATTACAATTTTTCCAGTAATAGAAACCTTTAAACTTAATTTTCCATCGATAGTAGGTGCTGATAAACCTGGTGTGTTTTTTTCAAGAATAAATCCTTTAATTTTTCCTTTATGGGCAGAGGATTTTGCCCAAATAACGAAAACATCAGCTATGGGACTATTAGAAATCCAAGACTTTTCTCCAGAAATTTTATAGCCGCCAGAAACTTTATCAGCCTTTGTTGACATGCTACTAGGATCAGAACCTGCATTAGATTCAGTTAGTCCAAAACATCCTATTAATTCACCAGAGGCCAACTTTTTTAAGTACTTTTCTTTTTGTGCTTCAGAACCATAGGCAAAAATAGGGTACATAACCAAACTTGACTGAACAGACATCATAGATCGATAACCAGAATCAACCCTTTCTATTTCTCTAGCTATTAAGCCATAAGAAACATAGTTAGCACCAATTCCACCATATTCTTCTGGAATTGTGGAGCCTAGTAATCCCATGTCACCCATTGACTTAATTACATCACGATTAACATGCTCAGTTTGAAAAGCTTTTTCAACTTTTGGAAAGAGGTATTTATTAGCAAATTCCCTTACTGACTTTACCAATAACCTTTCACTGTCAGATAATTTTTTGTCTAGGTGAAGTGGATCTTGCCAATCAAATTTATTTAATTCAGGCAGATCTTTTTCTTCTAAAGTATTTACAATATCTTTCATTCATTTCTCCAGATTTATAGATATTAACATAAATAGAAATAAGTTGCTATTCAAGACATACCTAATTGAGCTTGAATATTAGTAATGGCTATAACATTTACTATATCCTTATAGTTACAACCACGGGATACATCGTTCGCCGGTTTTTTTAATCCATCTAATATTGGACCAATTGCAACCGCACCAGCCATTCTTTCTGCTATTTTATATGCTATATTAGCAGTATCTAAATTTGGAAAAATAAATACATTACAACTTCCAGAAATTTTTGAATTGTTTGATTTTATATCAGCAACAAGGGGATCAAAAGCACTATCGAATTGTAATTCCCCTTCAATATCAATGTCAGGCCTAGTTGAAAGTACAAGTTCTTTGGCCCTTATAACCTTATTAGCTAGAGGATGTCTAGCACTACCCAAAGTTGAAAATGATAGCATTCCTACTACTGGTTTATCACCTACTAGCTCACTAAACCAGTCATTACACACTATAGCTGAGTTAGCTAGATCTTCTACAGATGGATTAATTACCACTCCACAGTCTGCAAAAATAAATGTTTCCTTTCTTTTATGATGACATTCATCACAATCTATAAGAAAAAAACTTGAGAGCTTCCTTTTATCCTCTTTTAAACCAATTATACTTAAGGCTGTCCTAACTGTATCAGAAGTCGTAGATATTGCTCCTCCTACAGTGCCATCTGAATAATTAAGGTGAACTGAAAGAGCAGCAAACACCAAAGGATTTTTTACAATTTCTAGAGCATCATCTATTTTTATTATTTTTTTTTCCCTACACTTTAAATAAACTTTTGCAAATTCTTCTATTAAATCAGAATTTACAGGATCTAAGATATTAATTTTTGAAGAAATTTCATTTTGTTCAGTTTTTTCTAGTGCAGAGGTGAAATTTAACAACTTTTGATTAATAATATCCTTTGGTCCTAGCAAAGTCATTTCTCCGAATCCTTCCTTAATAGCTTCAATTGCAGCTAATATTACTCTATCGTCGGTTCCTTCACTTAAAATTATTCTTTTAGGAACTTTCGATGCTCGAGACCGAATTCTTTGGATATAATTCATATTAAGTTATAGAAATTACTGCTGGACTTATTTGTTTAGCTTATCAAATAACATAATATACTCAAAAAATAAATTTAAAATGAGAAATCTACTAGTAAATATAAATTTAGTAAATTATAATATACCCAACATCTGCAATTATTTAATTAAATATATTTTGGGGGAAAATAATGGCATATAATGTAAACAGAAATTCACTAGAAAATCATTGGATGCCCTTTACGGATAATAGGGGTTTTAAAGCAAATCCACGATTAATAAGCCAAGCTTCTGGTGTCTACATGGATAATCACATGGGATCTAAAGTAATTGACGGATCATCAGGCCTTTTTTGCTGCCCAGCAGGACATTGTCACCCAAAAATAATTGAGGCAGTCCACGAACAGATGAAAATTAATACATATACTTCTCCTTTCGGGACTAGTCATCAAGAAAGTTTTAAATTAGCAGATAGAGTGTCTGAACTTACACCTGAAGGTCTTAACCATGTATTTTTTGTAAATTCTGGATCTGAAGCAGTTGATACTGCATTAAAAATAACAATGGCCTATCATTCTGCAATTGGAGAAAATAGACATAGATTTGTAAGTAGAGAGAGAGCATATCATGGAGTAAATATGGGGGGAGTTTCTCTTTCGGGAATGGTAAACAACAGAAAAACCTTTCCTATAGTAATGCCTGGTGTTGTCATGATGAGACATACATGGACTGGAGAAGAGCTCTGCGTTAAAGGTCAACCTAAAAATGGTAGGGAACTAGCAAATGATTTGCATAGGTTCGTACAAACCTATGGGGGTCAGACAATAGCAGCATGTATAGTAGAACCTGTAGCAGGTTCTACAGGAACATTAGTTCCTCCAATAGGTTATTTAGAAAGACTTCGAGAAATTTGCGATGATAATGATATTCTTTTGATTTTTGATGAGGTTATAACTGGTTTTGGGCGTATGGGAACTAATTTTGCATCAGACAAATTCAATGTAAAGCCTGATATTATGACTATGGCAAAAGCACTAACAAATGGTTCAATGCCTATGGGTGCAGTATGTGTAAGAGATGAGATATATGAAGCTGTAACTGATAACGCAAATGAAAATGCAATTGAGTTTTTTCATGGTTATACTTATTCTGGTCATCCTGCTGCATGTGCTGCGGGTTTAGCTTCACTTAAAATTTATGAAGAAGAGGGACTTTTTGAAAAAGCAAATGATTTGTCTCCATATTTTTTAGATTGTATTTTCTCACTTAGTGACCACAAACTTGTAAAAGATGTAAGAGGAATTGGTTTAATGGCAGGAGTGGAAATGCATATGGATGAAAATCCAGGAAAATGTGGGGGAAAGTTGCAGAAAGATCTTTTCTGGAACGGTTTACATGTTAAGTTTACAGGGGATTCTGGAATTGTAGCACCTATGTTTATTTCTGAAAAAAAACATATAGACGAAATAGTTGATAAATTTAGAAATACACTAGATAAATATTGAGATGATAAATAAACCGTTACTTAGTTTGAAATGGAAAATCATTCAAAAGTAAGATTTGAAAACTCCTATAATTCATTACCAGAAACATTCTTTAAGAGGGTGAAACCAGAGAAAATGCCCGATGTGGGTCTTTTTTTAGTTAACCAAAAGCTTTCAGAGAAACTAAACTTAGATTATTCCTGGTTAATAAAAAGAGATGGCATTCAATTTCTTTCTGGACAAAATTTAATTAAAGACTCTAAACCAATTGCACTAGCATATGCTGGACATCAATTTGGATCATTTGTGCCTCAACTTGGAGATGGAAGAGCAATTCTTTTGGGAGAGGTTAAAGATAAGAAAGGTAATTTGAAAGATATCCATCTTAAAGGATCTGGAAAAACACCTTTTTCTAGATCAGGTGATGGGAGAGCCACTCTTGGGCCAGTACTGAGAGAATACATAATCTCAGAATATATGAATTCAATTAATATACCTACTACACGAAGTCTTGCAGCAATTACAACTGGGGAAAAAGTAATTAGAGAAAGAATATTACCTGGCGCAATTTTAGTAAGAACAGCCAGTAGCCATATTAGAGTTGGTACATTTCAATATTTTGCAGCAAGACAAATGACAAAAGAAATAAAAATCCTATCAGATTATATTATCAAAAGAAATTTTCAATCTTCACTATCTTCAAAAAATATTTATGAAAGTTTTTTAATGGAAATTATTAAATCCCAAGCTGACTTAATAAGTAAATGGATGAGTGTAGGATTTATTCATGGTGTTATGAATACTGATAATACTTGCTTATCAGGTGAAACAATAGACTATGGACCATGCGCATTTATGGACGCTTTTGACTATAATAAAGTATTTAGTTCAATAGATTATCAAGGTAGATATTCTTATAAAAATCAGCCAAATATAATGTTATGGAACCTAACAAGATTTGCTGAAACCTTACTACCATTATTAGATAAAAACATAGATAAATCTATAAAGAAAGCCGAGGAAATCTTAGGTGAATTTGCTACATTATATGAAAGTAATTGGATTTCGAACATGTGTCGAAAATTAGGAATAGAAAATCATAAAAAAACAGATAAAATTCTCATTGAAGAATTCTTAAATCTACTTCAAAACCAAAAACTAGATTTTAATAATTCTTTTTATTCTCTATCTATTTTAATTGAAAATGATGACAATAAAACAGAGACATCTTCAAAAAACTTTCAAATCTTAAGTAAAATAAAATCATCTGATTGGTACCATAAATGGATAGATAGATTAAGTTCTGAAAATAAAAACAAAAAAGACAGTATCAAGATTCTTTTAAAAAATAATCCCTCCATAATTCCTCGTAATCATTTAATAGAAAAAATATTAAATAAAGTGATAAAAACAAATGATAGGAAAGTACTTACTAATTATTTAAATGAATTGAATAAACCAAAAAAAATAAGAAGTTTTGATGATCCTTTAACCTTTGTTCCATCACCAAATGAAGAAGTTACCCAAACTTTCTGTGGAACGTAAATTCTCAGAATAATAAAAAATTTTGTATATTAGTTTGAATTAGCAAATTAAATTACAATCTATATTTCAAATTTAACAGGTAACTTAAAAGTGTAATTCTTACTATCAAGAGGTTTGGGTGCTGATGGAAAATAATTTGTTGTCTTTATAGCTCTTAGCACTTCGTTATCAAGAATAGAAAAACCTGAAGATTCCAGAATTTTTATTGTTTTTAAATTACCTTTAGTTGAGATTTTCAATCTCACTAAAACTTGTCCACCTATTTTTTTATTTAAGGCAATTTGTGGATATTTGATTTTAGAGTTTATAACTAACAAAATCAAATTACCCCATTCTTTTAGAGATTTTGCTACCTGATTGTTGTTTTGTTGTATTGTATTTGATTTATCATTTATATTTGTTTGCTTATAATTTTGATCTGTTTGATCGTATTTTCTAAACACCAATTCTTTTTTAATATTATGAGAGTCCAACCGTGCAAGTTGATTTGAAAAATCATCCAAATTTGGACTATTGGTTGATTTATTAAAATAAGAATTTTCAGATAACTTAATTTTATTTTCTGATATTTTTTCTGATTTTTTCAAATACTTATTTGCTGGAAATAATATATCTGCGTTTGAATTTTTCACATCTCTATATTTGATTTGATTATTTGAAAAGACTGTCATAATTCTATTTTCAGGTGAATTATCTAGGTTTTGTAAAATAGGAACTTTAAATCTTAGTCCTTTTTCCCTTTCAAAAATCATCTTATCAATAGTAAGTTTATGATTTTCAGAAACTTGTATCGAATGTGAAGATTTAAATTCATATAAATTTTCATTTTGTATATTAGGAATTTGATTTACTGGTAATTTTAAATTTTGTTTGAATAAATTAAGTTCATAATCTTCCAGTTTAGCCAGAACTTTTTTTTCAAAATTTATAAATTTTTCATTTGGATTAACTATATCAAAATCTAATTCTTCTTCTAATTTTATAATATCTGGTTGTTTTTGGATTAAATTAAGATTTATGTCTGGTCTCTTAGAGATTAAAGCATCATAGTAGTTTTGGCTAATTACAGAAACACTAGAAATTAATTCATCACTGGATTTTTCATATTTATAAATATTTAAAAATGCAAATATAACTAAATGAACCAATAACGAAATAGCTAAACTAATTTTCATTTTTATTAATTACCGATAATATATTAAAATTTTGCATTATAACCCAAGTAAAAAGCACGTTGAGATGTACTATATCCTTTAGCAGTCTCATAATTTTCATCCAAGAGATTTTCAGCACTCAAGGTTAATTGAGTTTTATCTGTTAATTGATAATTAAGTTTAGAATTTAATAAATTATAATCTTCCATCTTCTCCCCAGATTCTTCCAAGTCACGAACAACTTTCAAGTTTCCTGATATAGTTAATTTTCCAAACAAAATAGTTTGACCATTTAATGAAATGGAATTTTTGGGAATTCTGGATACGTTATTTCCTTTTTCATCTGTTGTGGTGGAATACCTTAAATTTATTTTAGACAAATCAGATATTTTATAATCTAAACCTACTGACAAACCTTTCCTTTTAGTAGAATTCACACTTTGACTATATCCCTCAGAAAAAGAATATATTATTTCGTCCTTCACTTCAGTATTAAACACACTTGCCTGTAATTCTAATCCTGAATTTACTAATACATAGTTTAAACCAGCATCGATATTTGTACTATTCTCTGGTTTTAATTTTGCATTACCACCCCATTGAGTGAATAATTCATAAAGTGATGGCGCTCTAAAACCAGTACCACCACCAACTTTAAAAGTTAAATCTTCAGTAGGCTTATATGTAGCTGCAATTCTGCCAGTTGTTTTATTTCCAAATTTAGAATGACTATCTAAACGAACAGTAATATCAAAAGTAGAGTTATCAGTTGGTTTTGTTAGGATCGAAGAGAATGTGGAAATTGTAGTGACTTCTTTCTTTTTATCGTCAATATCAGCAATATCACTTACTGCACCAACTCCAAGAACAACATTTCCAAAACTAGGATCTAGCTGAGCTTGATAGTCTAAATTTGTTCGTGTTCCATAATAGTCATAGTTTCCAAAAGGAGTGTATTCAGTTCTATTAGAAGCTAATGAATTTAATGAAAGTTTATGTAAAACAGAATTACTGCTTGTTTCTATTGAAGAGTTAAATCCTCTTAAATTTTGGTCATAATAATATCCTGTAACATCTCTTTCAATTGGAGTCCCTCCAAATGAATTATCGTAATCTCCTTTATTTAAAATATTTAAAATATTAAATTTTAATTTTGTTCCATTTTTAAGATCTGTTTCTGAATTAATTAAAATTTCAGAACTTGAAAATCCATCATCTTCTGGATTAGCAATATCTTTTTCTAATGCTGTAAATCCATCAGTTTGATAATTTGAATAGCTCAATGAAATGAAACCATTTTCATATTTCCTTCCTGTAGAAAAATTAAACTTTCTAGTATTGTAACTACCATACTCGAGTCCAACATTTGTTTCATTACCACTTTGTCCAATTTTTTCGCTTTCAAGAAAATATGTCCCTCCTATAGCTTCAGATCCATAAAGAGCTGATTGACTGCCTTGAAGTATTTCAATTTTATTTAGATTATTACTCGTAATGCCTCTAACTTCAGGTGTCACTTGAGGTGCAGTTATATCTGACATTTCTATTCCATTATAATATATTTTTGAATATTTATTTCCAAATCCTCTTGTGTAAATATTAGTAATTGTTCCAACAGGTCCAGATTGGTAAACTGTTACACCAGTTGCATTATCAATAATTTCAGAAAAGAAGTTGCCAGTACTCTCACCAATCGTATCTTTATTAATAATTGAAATATTAGTACCAGTTTGATTGATTGGTGTATTAATTTTATTTGCTGATACAGTAATTTGATCCAAAACAAAATCTTGAGATAAAATTTTCGTAGCAAATGAAAATATAAATAATATAAAAGAAAATTTTTTTAAAATGGACACATTACCTCCACGTTGTTTATGACTTTAAAGTCACTTAAATTAATGCGGAAGAATGACTTACCGCAAAGGTTGAATTCCACCTTTACGGAAAACCGCCCATTAAGTACGCCCCGTACCTAAGGTAGGTGAAGGTTATGGCAGGTCTCCTGACTCGTGGATCGATGAGTTTAATCCGCCTTCCCAAAAATTCAGTGGCACTTTGGACTATCTCTACCCACTTACAGTTGCGGGGGCAGCTACGGTATTTAACCGTATTCCCTTTTAATTGCTTCTTTAAAAATAAAGAGGCAAACCATGCGTCAAGTTAGCTACAAATTAATCATCAGGTCAATAGTTTTTTATTTGATTAAATAAAAATCTTTTTAAATTAATTTTTCCACTTTATAGAACATCCCATTGAAGATATTTGATCTTCTGGTCCTTTGCCTGTTTCAGCAACTAAAGACATTGCTTCAAAAAGATCTCTTCGAAGATCTTTAGGTCCAGCTTCTTTTCTTGATGCATCCAATCTTCCTCTGTATTGTAAACCCATACTAGAGTTAAATCCAAAAAAATCAGGTGTACAGATCGCATCATATCTTCTTGCTACAGATTGATCTCCATCAAAAAGGTAAGGAAACGGAAAACTATTATCACTTGATAATTTAATCATATTCTCAAAACTATCTTCAGGATAAGTTTCTACATCATTTGATGAAATAGCGGCAACGCCAATTCCTTGATCTATTAAATCTTTACTATCACGAATAATTCGATCTAATACTGCGAGAACATATGGACAATGATTACATATAAACATAATTAAGGTTCCATTTTTTCCTTTTACAGAATCTAAATTATATTTTTTTTGGTCAACTCCCATTAAATTGAAGTCAGGTGCTAGCCAATCAAAGTCACAAACTGGAGGTATCGCGGCCATTTTTATTCCTTTCTATTATTACTTCAAAGATTGTTCTGCAGCCAATCGAATAGAATTTATGTTTACACCATAATTAGCTGGATTACTAACAGAGCCACCAGAAAATACTCCAGACCCTGCAACCAAAACATCCGCCCCAGCTTTTGCAACAAGAGGAGCAGTAGCTGGTGTAATACCCCCATCTATTTCAATATGTATCGGTAATTCTCCAATCATTGATCTCAACTTTGAAACTTTTTCTACCTGGCTTTCTATAAATTTTTGTCCCCCAAAACCTGGATTGACTGTCATTATACAAACTAAATCAATAATATCTAAGAGGTACTCAATACTTTCTAAAGGAGTGGATGGATTAAGTGCAACACCTGCTTTAATCCCAAAACTTTTAATTAACTGGATTGTCCTATGAATATGAGGAGTTGCTTCTACATGTGCTGTAATTATATCAGCTCCTGAATTAACAAAATCTTCTACATAGCTATCAACTGGAGAAATCATTAGATGAACATCCATCACAGTTTTTATATGTGGACGTATCGCTTTACACATAGCAGGACCAAAAGTGATGTTAGGAACAAAATGACCATCCATAACATCTACATGCACCCAGTCACATCCTTGTTTTTCAATAGCTTCGCACTCTTTACCAAAATTTGCAAAATCTGCAGAAAGTATAGAAGGTGCAATTTTAATTGATCTATCAAACATTACTGTAATCCTTTTGGTTTTATTAAAAGAGCAGTTTGAAAATAGCAAGTGTAAATTGACCCAACGTTTCAATATAATTAATAGTAGATTTTAATTAAGATAATTCTATGTTTAAATAAAAATTTACTTAAGACTATTATTAAATCAAGGACACTCTAATGAATAGTTTAAAAACTAATTTAATTCCCATAGTAAAAGGTTTTTTTCATAAACAATCTGGTACTGTTAGCTATGTAGTTATCGATAGCACAACAAATCTATGCGCTATATTGGATACTGTACTGGATTTTGATTATTCGACAGGCACTATTTATTTTGAGCATGCAGACTCAGTTATTAATTTTGTAAATGAAAATAAACTTGATGTTGAGTGGTTAATAGAAACTCACGTTCATGCTGATCATCTTTCTGCTGCGCCTTATATTCAAAAAAAGCTTGGCGGAAAATTATGCATCTCAAAAGAAATTATAAAGGTACAAAAATTATTTGGAAAAATTTACAATGCAGGTACTGAATTTGAGTTAGATGGTAGCCAATTTGATAAATTACTTTCTGATAATGATGAATATAAATTAGGAAATATACCATCAAAAACAATAGCAACACCTGGTCATACTCCTGCTTGTATGGCACATCTTATAGGTGATGCAGTTTTTGTTGGAGATACTTTGTTCATGCCTGATGGAGGAACTGCCAGAGCGGATTTTCCAGGTGGTAGTGCTGAGCAACTTTATAAATCAATACACAGAATATTAACCTTGCCAGATAAGACCCGACTATTTGTCTGTCATGATTACATGCCAAATCAAAGGGATCCTGCGTGGGAAACAACAGTCCTTGATCAAAAGAAGAATAATATACATATAAGAAATAACGTCTCAGAACAAAATTTTGTAAAACTTAGAACTGAAAGAGATAAAACATTGCCCGCTCCAGAATTAATGATACCTTCTATTCAGGTAAATATGAGGGCCGGAAATCTTCCTCCTGAGGAAGACAACGGAACAAGTTATATTAAAGTTCCTATAAAAAACCTAAGCAATTGAAATAAAAATAAATATTATTTTTAATTATAATTGTAGTTTATTCTATTCGAAGGTTTAATATTGTTATTATATTATGTTAATTAGAAATTAAAATTAAAATTATTTTAAATATAAAATGAGAATACTCCAATGAATTTAAATAAAAAATTAAGACCTAGAAGAAGTTTCATATTTACACCAGGACTTAAGCCTGAAATGTTTCCTAAAGCGGTTAAATCTGGTGTTGATATGGTATGTATTGAGCTTGAAGATGGAATCGCCCCTAAGGATAAAAATGAAGCTAGAGGAAAAGCATTAAGTATTTTTCAAAACCAAACTATTCCAAAAAATGTTGAAGTAATTTTAAGAATTAATTCTATAAGATCACTTTTTGGATTAGACGACATTAGAGCAATACTTTCTACTGATTTTCCACCACCGGCAATAATGCTACCAAAGGTTAATGATGCAGAAGAAGTAAAAATAATAGATGATCTTTTAAACGAAAGAGGCCATAATTGTGAACTTCATCCAATTATTGAAACAAACTCAGGTCTTGAAAGAGCCTATGACATTGCAAAGAGCAGTGAAAGAGTATCTACACTTTTTTTTGGTCTTATAGATATGTCTGCTGAATTAAGATGTGAATTATCATGGGATCAACTTCTTTATGCTAGATCAAGAGTTGTACATGCTGCTGCTGGTGCTGGGTTAGACGCAATAGACGGACCCTTTATGGATTTAGAAGATCCCAAAGGAAATATAGAACAAGCGATACTAGCAAGAGACTTAGGATTTTCAGGTAAGGGATCAATACACCCAAAACAAGTAAACGATTTAAATAAAGTTTTTACTCCTTCAGATGAAAAAATAGACAAAGCAAAAAAGATTACTAAAATTTTCGAAGAGGCTAATACAGGTCTTGTAATGGTTGATGGAAAATTGATTGAAAAGCCAGTGCTTCGAGAAATGTATAGAACACTAGCTATATCAGAAGAAAATAAGTGATCAATGGGACATAAAACTTTAAAAGACCTCCTAAAAGAAGCGAATTCTTCCATCCAGTCGATCAACCCAAATGAGGCCATGGATTTAGTAGACAATAATGATTTTTTATTTATTGATTTAAGGGATAAAACTGAATTGTTAAAGTCTGGAAAAATACCTGGAGCCATATCTTGTCCAAGAGGTATGTTGGAATTTTTTATAGATGTTAAAAGTCTATATCATAAAGAAATATTTGCTCAAGAAAAGAATTTTATTTTTTACTGTGCTAGTGGTTTTAGATCTACATTAGGAACACAAACAGCCTTGAAAATGGGTGTTAAAAAAGTTAGCAATTTAACTGGTGGTTTTTCGGCATGGGTTAAATCTGGTGGTGTTGTAGAGCAGATAAAGTAATTTTACTCTTTTAAATTAAATTGATATAAGTAATATTTTATTTATAAGATAGGTTTATTAATAAATTGCATCCAATAATATCAACATTATTAAAAAGAATTGGACTAGGAATAATATCCCTTTTTTTTGTGACTTTAATAATTTTTAGCTCAGTAAATCTATTACCTGGTGATTTTGTAGAATCAGTTTTAGGCCAAACTAGAACCGAAGAAAGTGTTAAAATTTTTCGAAAAGAATTAGGATTGGATAAACCGTATCATGTGAGATATGTAAATTGGTTAACATCAGCAATACAAGGAGATTTGGGAAGTACTTTTTCTGGGCGGAATGCAACATATGCTAATCAACCACAGCAAAATACTGCAAGATCAGTTTCAAGCCTTTTAAAGCCACGCTTGTTTAATACTTTTTTTCTTGCTGCAATGACCGCAATTATTGCTATTCCCTTATCTCTACTCTTAGGAATTACAGCTGCACTGTACAGGAATTCTATATACGATAGGACAGTCAATGCGTCGGCATTAACAACAATATCCATGCCTGAGTTTTTTGTAGCTTATATACTGATAATTTATCTTGCGTCTATTAACCAATTTTTTCCATCACTCTCCAATGTAACTTCTTCTACACCTTTTTTTGAAAGAATCTATCTTTCAGTTTTACCAGCATTAACTCTGACCTTAGTAACAGTCGCCCATATGATGCGTATGACAAGAGCTTCAATTATTAATCTTCTTTCAAGTCCCTATATAGAAATGGCTCGTTTAAAAGGTATTTCAAAAACTCAGGTCATTATTAAACATGCTCTTCCAAATGCTTGGGCACCTATAGCTAATATAATAGCTTTTAATCTAGCATATTTAATTGTTGGAGTTGTTGTAGTAGAAGTTGTATTTGTTTATCCTGGGATTGGACAGTTAATGGTAGATTCTGTCATTAAAAGAGATATACCAGTAGTTCAAGGATGTGCTTTGGTTTTTGCGGTTACTTACATTCTTTTAAATCTTATAGCTGATGTAATTTCTATTATCACAAATCCTAGATTACTATATCCGAAATGACAAAAGCAAATATACAATATTCAGCTAAAGCTGAAGTTTCAAATCTTTACGTAAGGCGCTCATTTTATGAGAAAGCTATTATCAATTTAAAAAAAGCTCCAGTCACTGCTTGGATAGGAATGATTATAGTTACTTTTTATTTTTTTGTAGCTACTTTTGCACCACTTTTGGCGCCTTATGGAGAAGCTCAAATTTTTAAAGTCCCATAT
>CACFXF010000014.1 GCA_902570265.1 uncultured Alphaproteobacteria bacterium
ATAGCCATTCTTGGCTATGGTAGTCAAGGTCATGCGCATGCATTAAATTTGAGAGATAGTGGTGCAAAAAATGTAGCTGTTGCTCTTAGAAAAAATTCTCCTTCAGCAAAAAAGGCTGAGGCAGAGGGATTAAAAGTTTTAGGAATTGAGGAAGCAGCTAAGTGGTGTGATTTAATGATGTTTACTATGCCTGATGAGTTGCAAGCAGAAACTTACAAAAATTTAATTCACAATAATTTAAAAAGTGGTGCAGCAATTGCCTTCGCTCATGGTTTAAATGTACACTTTGGTTTAATTGAACCAAAGCAAGATGTAGATGTGATTATGATGGCTCCTAAAGGTCCAGGTCATACTGTAAGAGGAGAGTTTGTCAAAGGTGGAGGTGTACCTTGTTTAGTAGCCGTACATCAAAATGCATCAGGTAAAGCATTAGAAATAGGCTTATCATACTGCTCTGCTATAGGTGGAGGAAGATCAGGCATTATTGAAACTAATTTTAAACAAGAATGCGAGACAGATCTTTTTGGAGAACAGGCTGTGCTTTGTGGTGGATTGGTAGAGTTAATACGAATGGGATTTGAAACTTTAGTAGAAGCTGGCTATGAGCCAGAAATGGCGTATTTTGAGTGTCTTCATGAAGTAAAATTAATTGTTGATCTTATTTATGAAGGAGGAATTGCCAACATGAATTATTCGATTTCTAACACTGCAGAATATGGAGAATATGTATCTGGACCGAGAGTTTTACCATATAAAGAAACTAAAGACAGAATGAAAGCAATTCTAAATGATATCCAAAATGGAAACTTTGTGAGCAAATTTATGCAAGAAAATTTAGTTGGCCAACCATTTTTTAAAGCTACAAGAAGAATTAATGATTCTCATGAAATTGAAAAAGTTGGTAAAAAATTGAGAGCTATGATGCCTTGGATTGCTAGTGGTAAAATGGTAGATAAGGATAAAAATTAAATCTTTCATATTTTTTAATATTGTTTTATTCAGTAGCATTGGAGATTTTTTTAATTGGAAAACGTATTACTTATAATTCATCTAATAATAGCACTTATTCTGATAGGGGCTGTTTTACTTCAGCGATCTGAAGGGGGAGGACTTGGAGTTGGTGGTGACAACAATTTTATGGCGAATAGGTCAGCAACCACTGCCCTGAATAAATTAACTTGGATTATTGCAATTATGTTTTTGATAACTTCTTTAACCTTAACCATAATTGCTGCAAATAAAGCTGGCAACCAGTCTATATTGGATAACAATAATATAGATGAAGTAGAGGTAGATGAACCTTCAGGAGCACCTGGCTTAAACGAACTCAAAGCTCTCCCTAAAAATGAAGAGCCTTCAAATCCTCCAAAAGAATATTAATTGATTAAATTTTTCTATTTCTATTAGCCAAAATAAAATTATTTATTTATAATAAATATTCGTGATTATGAATCAAAAAACATTATTTATTTATCTGATCATTATAGATAAATGACCAGATTTATTTTTATAACTGGTGGGGTGGTTTCTTCTTTAGGAAAAGGTTTAACTACTGCTGCCTTAGGTGCACTTCTTCAGGCACGTGGATATAAAGTTAGATTAAGAAAATTAGATCCATACTTAAATGTTGATCCTGGTACGATGTCTCCCTTTGAGCATGGAGAAGTTTTTGTAACAGATGATGGTGCAGAAACTGATTTGGACCTTGGACACTATGAACGTTTTACAGGAGTAGCAGCAAAAAAGACTGACTCTATTTCTTCTGGTAAGATATACTCAAATGTTTTAGATAAAGAAAGAAAAGGGGATTACTTAGGTAAAACAATACAAGTTATTCCCCATGTCACAGATGAGATAAAGAAATTTATTGAAATTGGAGAAAAAGAAGTAGATTTCATGTTATGTGAAATTGGAGGTACTGTTGGAGATATTGAAGGTTTACCTTTTTTTGAGGCTATAAGACAATTTTCACAAGAAAAAGGAGTTGGATCTTGTATTTTTATGCATTTAACTTTAGTACCATATATTCAAACTTCTGGTGAATTAAAAACTAAACCTACACAACATTCAGTGAAAGAACTAAGGTCCATTGGTTTGTCACCTGATATTCTTGTTTGTAGGGCTAAAGATAGAATACCGAATGAAGAAAAGAAAAAATTAGCTCTATTCTGTAATGTCAAGCCAGAGGCTATCATTTCAGCTTATGATTTAAATTCAATTTATGACGCTCCTTTGGCTTTTCACAGAGAGTGTTTAGATATTGCTGTTTTAAATGCCTTTCAACTGGATACTGAAAAAAAACTAGATTTGTCTATTTGGAAAGGGGTTTCTAAAAATATTAATTTTCCTGAAGGAGAAGTAAGAATTGCAATTGTCGGCAAATATACAAAACTAGGGGATGCATATAAATCAATTGCAGAAGCACTTACTCATGGCGGGTTTGCAAACAATACAAAAGTAATAGCTGAATGGATAGATTCAGAAATTTTTGAAAAGGAGAACACGGCATCATATTTACAAAATTTTAGCGCTATATTAGTTCCTGGTGGATTTGGGGAACGTGGTGCAGAAGGAAAAATAATGGCAGCAAAGTTTGCTAGAGAAAAAAAAGTGCCTTTTTTTGGTATTTGCCTTGGAATGCAGATGGCGGTTGTTGAAGCAGCACGTAATTTAGCCAAAATTAAAAATGCTAGTTCTGAAGAGTTTCATTATCCATATTCTAAAGATAAAAAAGAAATAGTACCTATAATTTTTCATTTAGAGAAATGGCTAGATCAGGGAAAAATTATTACCAGAAAATTTACTGATTATAAAGGAGGAACTATGCGTCTTGGATCTTATGATGCAGTATTAATTCCAAGATCGAAAGTAAGTGAAATTTATAATGCAAAAACTATTTCGGAAAGACATAGGCACCGATTTGAAGTAGACATAAGTTATAAAGAAATTTTAGAAAAAAAAGGTTTTATTTTTTCTGGTTTGTCCCCTGATGGATCATTACCTGAGATTATCGAAATCCCTGATCATCCCTGGTTTATTGGGGTGCAATTCCATCCTGAGTTAAAATCTAAACCATTTTCTCCACATCCCTTATTCTCAGATTTTATAAAAGCAGCTCTAAAACAGTCTAGGTTAGTCTAAAGAGGTAAATTATGTGGAATAAGATAAAAGATATATTTTCTCCAGAAAAATATGAGGAAGGTATAACCTCAAATAGTGCAATTGCTGCAATTTTAGTAAGGGCTGCAAAAACAGATAATGAATATACTGAATCTGAAAAAAAACTCATAGATCATTTACTAACTAATAAGTTAAATATAAGCCTAGAAGATGCCAGACTTTTAAGGTTGAAAGGTCAAGAATTAGAAATGGAAATAAATGATAACGTTCAATTGACCAGAATTATTAAACAAGACATACCATATGAAGAAAGACATCAATTAGTCGAGCAGTTATGGAGTATAGTTTTAGACGATAATAACAGAACTCCAGAAGAAAATAAATTAATGAGAGTTTTAACACATCTTTTAGGCATAAGTGATGTTAATAGCGCAAAAGCAAGATCAAAAGTTTTAAATAAAAAAAATCTATCTTAAATGTTTTTAGAGTAAATATATTGGATCTATCAGACATAAAAATTACTGAAAATTTGATCAGAAACCATGGTATTACTCCTCAAGAATATGAAATTATAATAAAACTTATAGATAGAGAACCAAATATTACAGAGCTTGGTATTTTTTCAGCAATGTGGAATGAACACTGTTCTTACAAATCCACAAAAAAATGGTTAAAAACTCTTCCTATTTCAGGTCCTAGAGTAATATGTGGACCAGGTGAAAATGCTGGTATAATTGATATTGATGATGGGTATGCTTTAGTTTTCAAAATTGAAAGTCATAACCACCCCTCATTTATAGATCCATTTCAAGGTTCTGCTACTGGTGTCGGCGGAATTTTAAGGGATATATTTACAATGGGGGCTAGACCAATTGTTACTATGAATGCATTAAGCTTTGGAACAAATAAAAGTAAAGTGAAAGGCCTTTTGTCTGGTGTTGTAGAAGGTATAGGAAGTTATGGAAATAGTTTTGGGGTTCCTAATCTAGGAGGAGAGTTGAGATTTGATACATCATATGAGGGTAATTGCCTAGTTAATGTCTTTGCTGCTGGGATTTTAAAAAAAGATAGTATTTTTTATTCTGGAGCAACTGAAAGTAACTTACCACTAGTATATTTAGGGGCTAAAACTGGTAGGGACGGTATAGGCGGTGCCACCATGGCTTCAAACGAATTTAGTAGTGAAAAAGAAAAGGAAAGACCAACAGTTCAAATTGGCGATCCTTTTATGGAAAAGTGTTTGTTGGAGGCCTGTTTAGAGCTTATGAAAGCTGGTGCAGTTATTTCTATACAAGACATGGGAGCAGCTGGACTTACCTGTTCTGCAGTAGAAATGGCAGGAAAAGGGAAGTTAGGTGTGAAATTAAATCTGGATAATGTCCCAACGAGAGAATCTGATATGCATGCATATGAGATGATGTTATCAGAAAGTCAGGAAAGGATGCTAATGACACTTGCTCCTGGAAAAGAAAAAAGAGCCAAAGAAATTTTTAAAAAATGGGACTTGGATTTTTCAATTATTGGAAAAACTATACCAGAAGATAGATTTAAAGTTTATCACAATTCAAAAATAGAAGCAGATTTACCATTACAAGCTTTATCTAATAATGCGCCAGAATATGATAGAAAATGGAAAATTAATATTAAAAAAAATATAATGCCAAATTCTAATTATTTAAAAGTTAAGCCAATGAAAGCTCTTAAAACTTTATTATCCAGTCCAAATCATTGCTCAAGAAAAATAGTTTGGGAACAATTTGATCACATGGTTTTAGCAAATACTATATTATCCCCAGGCTCTAATTCAGGAATAGTAAGAATTAATGATACACAAAAAGCAATAGCTTGCAGTTTAGACTGTAATCCAAAATATTGTGAACAAGATCCCATTTTAGGTGGAAGTCACGCAGTAACAGAAACCTTTCGTAATCTGGTGATATCAGGAGCAAAGCCATTAGCAATTACTAATAATCTAAATTTTGGTAATCCTGAAAAATCAGAGATAATGGGACAAATCGTTGGCTGTATAAAAGGTATTTCTGAAGCATCAAAAAAACTAAATATGCCTGTAGTATCTGGGAATGTAAGCCTTTACAATGAAACTAATGGTAATCCAATTCTACCAACTCCAACAATTGGGGGAGTAGGTTTAGTAGAGAATATTAACGATGTTATAAAAATAAAAGCCCATATGAATGATTGTTTGATTTTGATTGGGGGAATTCCTAACCATTTAGGTCAATCTGCCTTTTTCCGAGAAATACTCCAAATATCTGGAGAAAAAGCGGGACCACTTCCTAAAATTAATTTTCAACACGAAAAAAAGCTTGCTGATTTTATTCAAACCATTAATCAAAAAAATTTAATAGTTGGTGGTCATGATATATCTGATGGTGGGCTATTACTTGCTACAGCTGAAATTTGTATTTTAAATGGTATAGGTTTTATTTTTAATTCAGAAGACCTAAGATGGCTTTTTGGGGAAAATCAAGGACTGTATTTGATAATATGCAAAAAACAAAATGAAATGACCATTATAAAAGAAGCCAAAGTAAATAATGTACCTTTTAAAAAATTAGGTTATTTTAATGACGGCCTATTCAAGATTGGCAAAGAAACTGCACAAATTGATGAATTAAAAATTATTTTTGATAATGGTCTAGATGAACTAATAAATTAAACTATATTTATCTAAATGGATATATTATAGTCTTGAAAGAAACTAGAATATCGAAAATAGTTATATAACTAGGATTTTAAATGGCAATAGATGGTTTTGAAATAGAAAAACTGCTTAGAGAAGCATTTCCTACTGCAACCATACAAGTAGACGATTTGGCAGGAGATAGGAATCATTATTCAGCAGTAGTGACTGCGCAGGAGTTTCAAGGATTAACTAGAATTAAACAACATCAATTGGTTTATGCAGCACTCAAAGGAAAAATGGATGGGCCAAATGGGGCACTTCACGCACTAGCACTTACTACTAAAGTACCGGAGGATTAAAATGGATAAAGCTATAGATAATATAAAAAATGAAATTTCTGAAAATGACGTTGTTCTATTTATGAAAGGAACATCCTCAACACCTCAGTGTGGTTTTTCAAGTAGAGTTGCAGGTGTGTTAAATTATCTTGAAGTAAAATATAAAGATGTAAATGTATTAGCTGATGATAATTTAAGAGAAGGAATTAAAAAATTTTCCAATTGGCCTACTATACCACAACTTTACATAAAAGGGGAATTTATAGGTGGATGTGACATCATCACTGAAATGGCAATGTCAGGAGAATTAGATGACCTTTTTACTGAAAAAAAAATCAAATTCAATTCAGACTCAGCAACTAAAATTAGAGAAGCTAACAAAGATTAATTAATATATTTTAAAAAAGTTCTTGTTGATCAGAATTAATTTCTTCTGCTGGATCAATACTTACAGGTTCGTTATCATCTACTTTTTTTTTAGATTTGTATTGAATAAGAGAACTTAGCCTACTATTTATAGACCCAAGAATTTTCTCAAAAGAATCTTCATCCATATTTAAATTTTTATCTTCTACACTATCATAATGTTGAGAATCATTTTCTAAACTTGTTAATTTTTGGTTTTCTTCTTTAAGTGTTAACAAGCTATTTTGAAGTTCTAATATTTCTTCTGATTTGATAGATACCTCTTTCTCAACTGTTTTTAGACGTCCAGATATCATCAAGCCTGCCATCAATAAAAGTTTGACATCAGCAACTTTTCCAATATTTTTAACTATAGATTCAGCTTCTTTATCTAATTTCTCAGATGCTAGCAATACATCTTTTTCTTCTCCTGGGTTACAAGCTATTGTGTATCTTCTCCCACCTACAGAAATTTCTACTTCAGACATTTTCTTCTCCTAAAACAGAATTTAGCTTCTCAATTATATTGTTAAGGCTATTAAGATCTTTTTGATGTTCGCTTTTGAGTTGATTAAGCTTTTCTTTTAAAAAAAGATTTTCTTTTTCTAATTTTTTCATATCTTCTTTTTCTGGATTATTAACTTTGATTACATTCTCTTTTTTTAAGTTAATTTCGGACAAACTTTTTTCAATTTGAGAGATAGTAGCATAGATTTGTTTTTCTAACTCTTTAATCTCACTCATCATTTTGTCCTTATATTTATTTAGTATGTTCAATTATATTTATAGTTTTAAAAGAAAAACAACCAAAAATGTATTTTTTTAATAATTGAACTTAAAAATATTGTTTATTAAATTTATTTAATGGAGTCTTGTAAAAACTATTGTCAATAAAATTCATAAGATATATTGAATTATATTGATGTTAATGTCCACAATTTGAAGCACTGGAAAATAAATGGATATAGATAATTTAAAGAAAAATTTTGAAACGCATTGGGATAAAGCTACTGCCATTAGAATGTTGTCAATTGATGCTGTACAAAAAGCAAAATCAGGTCACCCTGGCATGCCTATGGGAATGGCTGATGTTTGTACTGTTTTATTTAGTAACCATTTAAAATTTGATCCTAAATGCCCTAATTGGCCTGATAGAGACCGATTTATTTTATCAGCGGGTCATGGATCAATGCTTCTATATTCAATTTTATATTTAACTGGTTATGAAGATATAAATATAAATGACATAAAAAATTTCCGCCAAATAGCATCAAAAACAGCTGGACATCCAGAATTTGGGCACATTCAAGGAGTAGAAACTACTACTGGACCTCTTGGCCAAGGTTTAGCTACTGGCGTAGGAATGGCTATTGCAGAACTAATTTTAAGGAATAAATGGGGTGAAAACCTGATTAATCACAAAACTTACATATTGGCTGGTGATGGTTGCTTGATGGAAGGTATAAGCCAAGAAGCTATTACACTAGCTGGAAAACACGAATTATCTAATTTGATAGTATTATGGGATAATAATGGAATAACAATTGATGGAGATATAAGTAAATCATGTGTTACAAATCAAATTGATCGATTTAAATCTTCAAATTGGTCTACTTTTGAATGTAATGGACATGATCCTGAAGAAATTGATTATACCATTTCAAAAGCTCAAAAAAGTAACTTGCCTTCTTTTATAAGTTGTAAGACAGTTATAGGATTTGGTTCGCCTAACAAGGCTGGAACAGCTGGTGTCCACGGCTCACCGTTAGGAGATGAAGAAATTAAAATTGTAAGAGAGTTATTTGGTTGGGAGCATAAGCCATTTGATATACCCCAATATATCATGGAGGCTTGGCATAAGTCAGGTAGCAAAAATTCGAGCATTAGAAAGCAATGGACCGATAATTTAAATAACTTATCAGAAAAAAAGAAGGAATTTTTTCTACAATCTATTTCAGGCGAGATTCCAACTAAACTTAAAAATAAATTTAATAAATTCAAAAAAACGATAATTAACGACCAACCAACAATTGCTACAAGAAAATCATCTGAATTATCTTTAACAGTAGTTAACAAAAATATTCCTTATACTATTGGAGGATCTGCAGACCTAACTGGATCTAATAATACACTTACTCCTGAATTAGGTATATTTTCTCCTGAAAATCCTGAAGGAAGATACATACATTATGGCATAAGAGAACATGCAATGGCTGCTGCGATGAATGGAATTTCACTTCATGGTGGTCTAATTCCATATGGAGGAACTTTCTTAGCATTTACAGATTATGCTCGGGGTGCAATCAGACTATCTTCACTTATGAAAATACGAGTAATATATGTTATGACACATGATAGTATTGGATTAGGAGAAGATGGTCCTACTCACCAACCAATAGAGCATTTAGCCATATTAAGAGCGACACCTAATATGCTTGTATTTAGACCTGCAGATACTATTGAGACTGCAGAAACATGGGAAATTGCACTTGAAAGTAAAGAAACACCTTCAACTATTGCATTATCAAGACAAAATTTACCAACGGTTAGAAAAAAGCATTCATTAAAAAATTTGACTAGTTATGGTGCTTATATAATTAGTGATACTGAATTATTAAAAAAAGTAGTTCTTGTTGCATCTGGATCTGAGGTTTCAATTGCATTAAATGCACAAAAAATTTTAGAAAATGAAGGCATTGGTACAAGAGTAGTTTCTATGCCTTGTTGGGAGTTATTTGAAAAGCAGGAGTTAAAGTATCAAAGAAAAGTGCTTTCCTCTAACTGTCTATTAGTTGGGATAGAAGCAGCATCACCAATGGGATGGGATAAGTGGTTGCATGCTGGTTGGAGAAAAAATAAAAATAATTTTTTCGTTGGTATAAATGATTTTGGTGCGTCAGCACCTGCACCAGAACTTTATCAACATTTTGGGATTACTTCAGAGAATATTGTTAAAAAAGTAAAAGAAAAATTATAGTAGGTTTGATGGCTATTAAAACACTAAACGATTATAATATTGCTAATAAAAAAATATTAGTAAGGGCAGATTTAAATGTTCCTATAGAAAATGGAAAAATATCTGATATTTCAAGACTTATTAGCGCTACTTCGACTATTAAAACAATTCAATCATTAGGGGGGATAACCATTTTGATTTCTCATTTTGGCAGACCCGATGGATTATATAAAGAAGAACTTAGTCTTAAAAAAGTTGTACCCGAATTGGAGAATCTTCTAAATTGCCCTGTAAAATTCTCTTCTGAATTAGTTGGAAAAAATGTAATAAAAAAAATTGATAATCTAATTGGTGGTGAAATACTGTTGCTAGAAAATACAAGGTTTTTTGCTGAAGAAGAAAAAAATGACGAAAGTTTTTCAATAGAACTATCTAAATTAGGTGATATTTTCTGTAATGACGCATTCTCATCCTCTCACAGAGCTCATGCTTCAACCGTAGGTGTTGCTAAATTACTACCTAATTGTGCTGGCCAGCTAATGAAAAAAGAAATTGATACATTAGAAAATGTTTTAAAAAAACCACAGAAACCATTAACAGCAGTTATTGGTGGAGCTAAAATTTCAACAAAATTAAATTTACTTCTTAACTTAATAAAAAAAGTTGATTATTTAATTATCGGTGGAGGTATGGCTAATACTTTTCTTTTTGCAAAAGGACTGCAGATTGGAAAATCTTTATGCGAAAAAAATTTAAAGGAAACATCCCAAAGAATTATTTCAGAAGCAAATGAAAATAAGTGTGAAATTATCTTGCCACATGACGTAGTAGTATCTTCAGAATTTGTAGCTAATGCTAATTTTAGCATTAAAAATGTTACCGATATAAATAGTTTAGATATGATATTAGATATTGGACCTTCCACATGTGATAAAATAAATGAAATATTCTCAATCTCAAAAACTCTTATTTGGAATGGTCCGATGGGTGCTTTTGAACTAAAACCATTCGATAAGGGTACGATCAATACTTCAATATGTGCCTCAAAACTTACTAAAAGTGGTAAATTAATATCTGTTGCGGGTGGTGGAGATACTGTATCAGCATTAAAAAAATCAAAAGCTGAAAAAGATTTTACATATATTTCTTTAGCTGGTGGTGCTTTTTTAGAATGGATGGAAGGGAAAAATTTACCTGGTGTTGAATGTTTGCTTTAGTATATTAAGTTTTTTCAACATTTTATAAAATTTTAATAGTATTGATTTAAATTGATTAGTTTTTTTTATATATTAAATAATATTAAACCAGTTTTGATTAACTTAACTCTGTTTGTTTGTTTACTATTTTTTCTTTTATATTTTTCTTATGTTGCAATTTTTGGAAATAATGGCCTAAAAAGCTATATTGATTTAGAATTTGAAATAATTGAATTGAATAATAATTTTAACTCATTAGAAAAAATTATGCATGAACTGGAAATAAAAACTTCTAAACTTAGTAATAATTTAGATTTAGATTTATTAGATCAGCAGTCTAGAACTGTACTAGGTCTTATTAGAAACGATGAGATTATGATAATTGAAAAATAAATTTATGTTGTTAATTTTATAGTTTAATGTTAAACTAAATCATGACAGCTAGAGAATTACTTGATACTTACTTAGCAATTTACGAGAAAATGTTGTTGATTCGTAGATTCGAAGAAAAAGCCGGACAACTTTATGGAATGGGTAAAATTGGTGGATTTTGTCATTTATATATTGGACAAGAAGCTGTTGTTGTGGGTGTAGATTCAGTGAAAAAAAAAGGTGACCAAGTAATAACTTCATACAGAGATCATGGGCACATGTTGTCTTGTGGAATGGATCCTAAAGGAGTAATGGCTGAATTAACAGGTAAAAAAACTGGATATTCTAAAGGTAAGGGCGGATCTATGCATATGTTTAGCAAGTCTAAAGATTTCTATGGTGGGCATGGCATAGTTGGTGCTCAAGTTCCAATTGGTGCTGGTCTAGCCTTTTCAAATAAATACAAAAAAAATAAATCTGTATGCTTTACCTATTTTGGAGACGGTGCGGCTAACCAGGGGCAGATATATGAAACTTTTAATATGGCTTCTCTTTGGAAATTACCTGTTGTTTTTATAATAGAGAATAATCAGTATGCTATGGGTACTTCAATTGATAGAGCATCTTCAACTCTTAAACTATTTTCAAGAGGCCAAGCCTTTAATATTCCTGGCCAATTGGTAGACGGAATGGACGTTTTAAAAGTAAGTAAAGCTACAGAATTAGCAGCAAAAAATTGTAGGAATGGCAATGGCCCTTATATACTCGAAATGAATACCTATAGATATAAAGGGCACTCTATGTCTGATCCCGCAAAGTATCGAACAAGAGAAGAGGTTCAAAATATTAAAGATAAAAAAGACCCAATTGAAAATTTTCAAAAATATCTTTTTAACCAGGGTGTAAAGGAAGATGAATTTAAAAAAATTGATCAAAAAATAAAGGGAAGTATTTCTGAAGCTGCAGAATTTGCAATTGAAAGTGAAGAACCTGAATTATCTGATTTATTTAAAGATGTATATTTATAACATTAATCTTGTGAGATTTTGTATAAAATGAGTAATATTGAAATACTTATGCCAGCTTTATCACCTACAATGGAAGAGGGTGGGATTGCAAAATGGTTAGTTAAACCAGGCGATACAATTCGTGCTGGTGATTTAATTGCTGAAATAGAAACTGATAAAGCTATCATGGAATTTGAGTCTGCAAGTGATGGTATAATTTGTGAATTACTGGTTGAAGAAGGATCTAATCAGATTAAAGTTAATACCCCTATTGCACTAATAAGTGATGAATCCAGTTCCACAAAAGATAGAAAAGTTACAAAAAAACATAGCAATAATTCTTCATCTTTAAATACTAATCAACTTGACCATAAATCCAGTGATTCTGGGGATGGAGAAGAAATAAAAGAAGGTCAAAAATTATTTACTGTAAGAGAAGCTATACGAGATGCTTTAGCTGAAGAGATGCGAACCGACCAAAATGTTTTTTTGATGGGAGAAGAAGTTGCTGAATATGAAGGAGCATATAAAGTTTCACAAGGACTGTTAGACGAGTTTGGTAGTGAACGTGTGATTGATACACCAATAACTGAACACGGATTTACCGGTTTAGCTGCAGGTGCTGCATTTGGAGGGTTAAAACCTGTAGTTGAGTTTATGACTTTTAATTTTTCTTTACAAGCAATGGATCAGATAATTAACACTTGTGCTAAAACACTTTATATGTCAGGTGGACAAATGAACTGTCCGATAGTGATTAGAGGTCCAAATGGAGCAGCTTCACAAGTTGCAGCACAGCATTCTCAAGATTTTGCACCATGGTTTGCATCAGTACCTGGTTTAAAAGTTGTTCAACCATTTTCAGCAAATGATGCTAAAGGACTTTTAAAATCTGCAATAAGAGACCCAAATCCTGTAATATTTTTAGAAAATGAAATTTTATATAATGACAAATCTGCCTCATCAAAAATTAGTGATCAGTTAATTCCTATTGGCAAAGCTAAAGTTTTAGTTGAAGGTTCAGATGTAACTTTAGTTAGTTATGGGATTGGAATCAAACATTCGCTGAGTGCCGTCGAACTAGCTAGAGATATTGATATAAGTGTTGAACTTATAGATCTCAGATCTATAAGACCAATTGATTATGAAACTGTCTTTGAATCAATAAAAAAAACAAATCGATGTATAACGGTTGAAGAATGTTTTCCAATTTGTTCAATAGGGAATCATCTATCAGCTTCAGTTATGGAGAGTATATTTGATTATTTAGATTCACCAATTATCAATTGTAATGGAAAGGACGTACCAATGCCTTATGCTAAAAACCTTGAAAAAGCTGCTCTTCTGAACCCTGAAGAAATTCTTAATGCTATAAAAAAAGTCACCTACAGGGATTGATTAAAGAAATGTCAACGGAAATATTAATGCCTGCTCTTTCACCTACAATGTCAGAAGGTAAATTATCAAAGTGGTTAGTTAAAGAAGGTGATATAATAAAAGCGGGAGATTTACTTGCAGAAATTGAGACCGACAAAGCAATAATGGAATTTGAAAGCTCCGAAGATGGCACTTTAAAAAAAATTCTGATAAATGAAGGTGTTGAAAATATTAAAGTAAATGAACCCATAGCATTATTAGAAACATCTAACTCGTTAGTGGAAGAAAATAGTCCAAAAAAGATAGTTAAAGAAAATAAAAAATTTTCCAAAAAGGAAACTGAAAGTAATAATAGTTTGTTAGTTGGCAAAGGTCACATTCTTCAAAAGAATCTAGGACATAAAAAAGATGAAGTCCTGAATAAAGATAAATTTAAAATTTCTCCTCTAGCAAAGAAAATTGCTAATCAACACAATATCAATTTTAGAGACTTAGAAGGAACAGGTCCATCCGGTCGTATAATTAAAGCAGACATAGAAAAGCTTATTAAAATAGGTAATACACCAACTCCACTAATGGATCATAATCCATTGGTTAACGATGAAAATGACTATACCTTGCTTAATCCTATGAGGAAAACTATTGCAGAACGCCTTAGCAAATCAAAAAGAGAAATTCCACATTTTTATCTTAGGAAAAAAGTCTATGTAGATAAATTATTGTCAGCAAGAAAATTATTAAATAAAAAACTAGAGATAAAAAAAATTAAAATCTCCATAAACGATTTTATAATAAAAGCTATTGCTCATGCTCTACATAATCATCCAAAATGTAATGTGACTTGGGGTGGTGATAGGATAATAAAATCTAGTACAACAGATATAGCTTTAGCGGTTGCAATTGAAGATGGGCTTGTAACCCCTGTTATTAAAAATGTAAAAAATAAACCTCTTTCTGATCTTTGTGAAGAAACAAAATTATTAATTGAGAGATCCAAAAATAAAAGATTAAGAGCTGACGAATTGATCGGAGGAACGATTACAATTTCTAATTTAGGAATGATGGGAATTGATAGTTTTGATGCAATAATTAATCCACCACATGGGTCAATTCTTGCTGTAGGAAAAACAGAAGAAGTTATAGTTTTTGATGAAAATGAAAAAATCACAAAAAAAACTATAATCCAACTTACTTTGTCAGTAGATCATAGAATGATAGATGGAGCAATTGGATCAAATTTTTTAAATGAAATAGTATCTTTTTTAGAAGAGCCAATTAATCTATTAGCTTAATTATCATTATCGTTTAACTTATGGTCCATTGATTTTGATGGTAAAATCTCTTCTGGAACTTCACCAACTATCTTAGCAGGGATTCCAGCTACAGTTTTTCTATCTGGGACATCAGTTAAAACAACTGAACCCGAAGCAATTTTTGCGCAATGTCCTATATTTATATTACCTAAAACTTTTGCACCAGCACCTAGCAAAACTCCATTACCAATTTTTGGATGCCTATCTCCCTCTTCTTTTCCAGTACCTCCTAAAGTAACAGAATGTAGGAGACTAACATTATCGCCTACCCTAGCAGTTTCTCCAATTACTATGCCATGTGCATGATCCATTAAAATACCTTTTCCAATAGATGCAGATGGGTGTATGTCTACAGAAAATTTATTTGAGACTAGCATTTGTATGAAATATGCTAGGTCAACTTCTCCTTTGCTAAAATAAAAGTTTGCAATTCTATAACACTGCAAGGCTTGAAAACCCTTATAATATAAAAAAGGATTAATAAAGCGAGTGCAAGCAGGATCTCTATCAAAATTTGCTAATATGTCTTCAATACATGAAACTACTATTTTATCATCATTGTGTATTGCAAAATCAGTAATCTTTCTAAGTTCATTATAATTTAAAAAATCACTAGTTAAATTATCTGCCACTAAATTAGACAAACATTCATTAAATGAATTATGTATACTAATTTTCTTATCAACAAAAAAAGAAATTAGTGGTTCCTTTTTTTTTATTTCCAATGATTCTTCAAGAATTTTACTCCAAATCTCACTAGTTTTATTTAATGAATTTATTTTTTTTTCCATAAATTATTACCGTAGGAATAAATTAATTATAAAGTCAAAATTGCAATAAAATAATTAATTAGATTTATTTCTTTGTGATTTATATAATTTAACGTTTTTATTATGTTCTTCAAGATTCATGGAAAAGAAATGTCCACCTTTTCCATTTGATACATAATAATAAAATTTTGAAATTACTGGATTTGCAGCTGCACTCAAAGCAGCCTCACCAGGGTTACAAATTGGATTTGGGGGTAATCCATTTATCATATAAGTATTATAAATAGATTTTATCCTCAGGTCTGATTTGGTAAGAGATCGACTTAATTTCTCACCTCCCATTATCCCATAAATTACTGTAGGATCTGCCTGTAATCTCATTTTTTTTCTTAAACGATTATGTAATACTGATGAAATTAAATTTAGTTCGTCGTATTTTCCTGACTCTTTCTCAATTATTGACGCAAGAATAACTAATTCGTGTGGAGAATTTAAGGTATCATTTTTTTTTCTACTGTTCCAAATTTTATTAATTCTTTTAAATTGTACTTTTTGAATTCTGTTTAGTAAGGCTATTCTTTTTTCACCTTCTTCATAAAAATAGGTATCAGGAGCTAAATAACCTTCTTTCGGAAAATCTGAAAATTTTAAATCACCTGATAATAATTCATTATTTGCTAAAATTTTAAAAAACATAGCATTTGACATTCCCTCAGTAATTGTTATTCGGTTTTGTACTACTTTTCCTGAATTTAGTTTATTTAATATTTCTTTAATGGATAGTGAGTTTGATATATTATAAGTACCTGATTTTATTGATTTTTCAAAATTGTAAAGTTTGGCAAAAAATTTAAAAAATTCTTTATTTTTGATCAATCCGCTATCGTATAATTTATTCGAAACAACTCTTAAAGTATCACCTTTATTAATAATTATAGAATAAAATCTAGAGCTTTCGTTATCTGATTTTGGATTATAATTTTGCAATAACTCCAAAATAATAAGTAATGCAAAAAAAAAATAATGAATGTAATAAAATTAGATGAAATTGTTTTCATTTTTTAAATTAGATTTTTTTAAAAATTAAAGATGCGTTAGTACCACCAAATCCAAATGAGTTTGAAAGAGCATAACTAATCTTTTTATAAACAGCTTTATTTGGAGCAAGATCTATCGTGGTTTCTTTATCAATGTTATTTAAGTTAATAGTAGGTGGTGCTATTTGATCTCTAATTGATAAAATGCAAAATATTGCCTCAACAGCACCCGCAGCTCCTAACAAATGACCAATGGAAGATTTTGTAGATGACATTGTTACATTAGGAGCGTAATCCCCAAGTAATTTCTCAACTGCACCAAGTTCAATTGTATCAGCCATTGTAGATGTTCCGTGAGCATTAATATAATCTATATTTTTATAACTCAAACCTGATGACTTAAGGGCAGCAACCATAGATCTGTATCCTCCATCTCCATCTTCTGAAGGAGCAGTTATGTGATAAGCGTCACCCGATAATCCATAACCAACTATTTCACAATAAATTTTAGCATTCCTCGCAAGCGCATGTTCATAGTCTTCTAAAACTAATACACCAGCGCCCTCACCCATTACAAATCCATCCCGGTCCTTATCATAAGGCCTAGATGCAGATATTGGGTCATCAGAAAATTTTGTTGATAAGGCCCTACATGCATTGAAACCTGCAATGCCTATTTGAGTAATAGGACTTTCAGATCCTCCAGCTATCATAACATCCGCATCACCATTAATGATAAGTCTAGTAGCATCACCTATAGAATGCGCCCCAGTTGAACACGCTGTAGATACTGCATGGTTAGGACCCTTGAATCCATATCTAATTGAGACTTGACCAGAAATTAAATTAATTAAGGCACCTGGAATAAAAAAAGGAGATACTCTTCTGGGTCCCTTTTCGTTAATTTGTATAGCAGTTTGTGCAATTGATCCAAGACCTCCTATGCCAGAACCAATAATTACACCTGTTCTATTCTTTCCATTATCAGTTGTAGGCATCCAACCTGAATCTTTAATAGCCTGTTCTGCTGCCGCCACACCGTAAAGTATGAAATAATCTACTTTCCTTTGATCTTTAGGCTCCATCCAATCATCTGGATTAAAGGTATCGTTAGTACCATCACCAAAATTTATTTCACAGGCATAATCAGTAGCATATCCATCTGTATTAAAACGAGTAATTTTTTTAGCTCCAGAACAACCTTCCAAAATTTTAGTCCAAGTACCATCTACAGTACTAGACAAAGGGCTAACAATACCAAGACCGGTAACAACAACACGCCTCATATAATTTCCCTCAAAAAAAAAGATAAGAATTATGAACTAAATAAAACAATGTTTTAAATAACTATATTCTTAAATAAAAAATCTTAACCGATTTTCTCATTTATGAATTTAACAGCATCCCCAAATGTTTGAATTGTTTCAGCAGCATCATCAGGTATTTCAATATCAAATTCCTCTTCAAATGCCATTACTAGTTCTACAGTATCTAAACTATCTGCACCTAAATCATCAATAAATGATGCATCATCTGAAACTTTACTTTCATCAACATTTAAATGCTCTACTACTATTTTTTTTACACGATCTGTTATATCACTCATACTACCAACCTCACCTGTTTAAATATTTAATATATCTAATAATTAATACTATGTTAATAATTATCATTTACCGAATGGGAGAGCTATACACTTGTGTTAAATGATAAGCAATATATTTTTATTTTTTTTTGTAAAATTAAAAATTGCATCCCTAGCTCATTAACATCCCTCCATTAACATGAATTGTTTGACCAGTAATGTAATTAGAATATGAAGAAGCTAAAAAAATTGCCGATGAGCAAATATCTATTGGGATACCTATACGATTCATTGGTATTCTATTGAGAATAGAACTTGTTTGGTTTTCATTCAATTTATCTGTCATGTTTGTTTTTATAAAACCTGGTGCAATACAATTTACAGTAATTCCTCTAGATGCAACTTCAGAAGCAAGAGATTTAGAAAACCCTGTAAGCCCTGATTTTGATGCAACATAGTTTGACTGACCAGGATTCCCAGTTAATGCAACTATAGATGTAATATTAATAATTCTTCCCCATCTTTTCTTAATCATTCCTCTGATAATACCTCTTGTTAATCTCATAACCGAAGTAAGATTTATTAACATAATATCTTCCCATTGTTCGTCACTCATCCTCATCAAAAGATTATCTTCTGTTTTGCCTGCATTATTTATCAAAACATCCACACCACCTGATCCATCCAAATAGTTTAATAAATCATTAATTTCATCAACATTTTTAAGATCACATTTATAAACTTCACACTCTTGATTTAAATCGTCTTTTAAGGACTGAAGCCGCTTAATATTAGTCCCACTTAAAATAATATTTGCACCTACATCTAAAAATGACTTGGAAAGTTCTTTTCCAATTCCACCTGCTGCACCTGTTATAAGCACTCTTTTTCCAGAAAGATCAAACATTAACTAAATCCTTACATTTATCCAAATCTTCAATTGTTGAAATATTAGTTTGTTCAATTTCATTAACAGTCCTCTTAATTAAATTACATAAAACCCTACCTGGACCAATTTCATAGGTTTTTCTAACTCCAAATTTATGCATATATAATATGCTTTCTCTCCATCTAACACGACCAGTAATTTGTTTAATCAAATTTTCTCTAATTTCTTCTGGATTTTGGGTTGGATTTGCTGATATGTTTGAAATTACAGGAACAGTTGGCTTTCTTAAACTTACTTTAGAGATTAAATCAATCATATTTTTCTGAGCTGGAACCATAAGAGAACAATGAAAAGGTGCAGAAACTGGCAGTAAAATAGCTCTTTTTGCGCCTAAAGATTTTGCGTTTTTACATACTTTTTCTATTGTTGGTTTATTTCCAGACAATACAACTTGATTGGGTTCATTGTCGTTAGCGATTTCACATATTTCGTCACTCTTAATATCATTGATTAATAATTTAACTTTATTTAAATCAAGACCTAAAATTGCTGCCATTGCTCCAACACCAACAGGTACGGATTCTTGCATAAAAATACCTCTCATTTTCAGTAAATTAGCAGTATCTCCAAGACTAATTGCATCCGTTGCACATAAAGCTGTATATTCACCCAAAGAATGACCAGCAACAAATAAAGTTTTAATAATATTAAAACCCTCTGACTCTAAAGTTCTAAGTATTGCAATTGATGTAGCCATTATTGCAGGTTGTGCATTCTTTGTTAAAGTCAAATCTTCAATTTTTCCGTCAAAAATTAATTTTGACAATGAAAAACCTAATACTTCATCAACTTCCTGATATACTTTATTTGCAATTGGAAAATTATTTGAGAAATCTTTTCCCATTCCAATGTATTGAGAGCCTTGCCCAGGAAATACTAATGATAACAACTTTAAAATCCTAATTATTCTAAAAATTATGGTTATAGTATATATCTAACATAAGCAACAATATTAAAAATATAATTTTATAATTCCTAAAAATTTTTATCCTGTTAATCTGAAAAAATATCATATAAATGTGATATAGTTATAGATATTTTTTTATCATTGTTCTTGCATTCTTTGACTTCTTGTTTATAAGGACATTATTTGTTATTTTGATTCAATTTTGAACCCAGGAGAATTGTTATGGCTCTATATGAGCATGTATTTATATCTAGACAAGATTTAACTACTTTACAGACAGAAGACTTAATAAAGCAGTATTCAGACATTCTAAAAGAAAATGGGGGGAAAGTAATTGGACATGAGTATTGGGGTTTGAGAACTTTAGCCTACAAAATAAATAAAAATAGAAAAGGACATTATTGCCTCATTAAATCTGATAGTCCTCCATCTGCATCCCATGAGATGGAAAGACTTATGAAACTGAATGAAGATATTATGCGAGTATTGACGATAAAAGTTCAGAAACATGAGGACGGTCCATCAATTATGATGCGTTCAAAGTCAAAAAATGAAGAACACTCACCAGAGCATACAGAGAAGTCAGAAACTCAAGAATTAACTAACTAATGTAATTTGGAATTTAAAAATGTTAATGAATAAAAATTTTTTCAGAAGAAGAAAATCATGCCCTTTTTCTGCTCCATCATCTCCTGAGATAAACTATAAAGATGTAAAATTACTTCAACGATATATCTCAGAAAGAGGTAAAATAATTCCTTCTAGAATTACTGCTGTTTCCTCAGCAAAACAGCGTGAACTGAGCATTGCCATAAAAAGAGCCAGAGTATTAGCTCTTTTACCTTTCGCTTTAAAATAGGATTAGTCATGAAGGTTGTTCTGTTAGAGCGTGTACAAAAATTAGGTCAGATGGGTGATATCGTAGACGTCAAATCCGGATATGCCAGAAATTTTTTACTACCATTTCATAAAGCCTTAAGGGCAACAGAACAAAATATACAATATTATGAGAATCAAAAGTCCATTTTAGAAGCTAAAAATATAGAAAATATTAAAGAAGCCGAAAGCTTAAAAGCAAAAATCAACGGTATTTCGTTTACTTTAATAAGGTCTGCTTCAGATGCTGGTGCTCTTTATGGATCTGTTTCTGTTAAAGATATAATGAGTGTTGTATCTGAAAATGGAATTGCTATTGCCAAAAATCAAATTAAACTTGAGAAACCAATTAAAGAACTAGGTATTTATAAGATTATTGTTTCATTACATCCTGAAATTTCTTCTGAGATAATAATTAATGTGGCAAGGACCGATGAGGAAGCAAAACTACAGGAAAAAGGAAAAGAGAATAATTTTAGTGATGCTAAATCATCAAAAAATGAAGAAGATAATGTAGAAATAGATAAAATGTTTGACGATGAATCTATGGTAGCAAAAATAAACAATGATAATGCAGCCAACGCTTCTGACGAAACTATAGAGCCAAATGAACAAAAGCTAGATGCTTCAGAAGATTTACCAAAGACTGAAACAAAAAATATCTCAAAATAAGCTTAAAACTTTTAAAAAAATAAGTTATCCACTTAATTAACATTCTGTGGATTATTTATTTTAGTGTATAGTAGGCACCCAAGCGGAGGTGTAAATGTCAGATTTAGTGAATCTAAGCAATATAGATCAAAATATGAGAAGTAATCTTATGGAAACAAATTTTGAAATCCCTCAGAATATAGATGCAGAACAAGCATTATTAGGAGCTCTTCTAGTTAATAATGAAATTTATGATAAAATTAATAATATTTTAAAAATTGAACACTTTTATGATCCAGTTCATCAGAAAATATACGAAATATGTGCTGAAAAAATATCTCGGAATTCTCTAGCTTCTCCTGTAACACTAAAGACTTATTTCCAAGACGATCCAGGAATAAAAGAACTTGGAGGAGTAGCTTATTTAGCTAAATTAGCAGCCTCAGCCATTTCTCTTTATTCTTCTGCTGACCATGCAAAATTAATAAGTGAGTTAGCATTACGAAGAAGCCTGATAAACCTTGGACGAGAAATCTCTGAAAAAGCAGCTATAATGACTATTGAAGAAAATGCAGAAGAACAAATTTCTAGTGCTGAACTTAAACTTTACAATATAGCTGATAAAGGAAATGAAACTACAGGCTTCACCCATTTGGTAAGCGCCTCCAGAGAAGCAATCGAAATTGCAAATAAAGCTTATCAAAAACAGGGGGGTATATCTGGTATTTCAACTGGTCTCATAGATTTAGATAAAAAGCTAGGCGGACTACATTCCTCAGACTTACTGATAATAGCTGGCAGACCTTCTATGGGTAAAACTTCTCTTGCAACCAATATGGCATTTAGTATTGCTAATTCATTTAAGACAAAGGAAAATGAGGATGGAACTAAAACTTTATTGAATGGTGGAATTGTTGGCTTTTTTTCACTAGAAATGTCATCTGCTCAACTAGCAACAAGAATTCTATCTGAAAATTCTAAAGTACCCTCAGACAAAATTAGAAAAGGTGACCTTTCAGAGCAAGATTTTAGAAACTTTATTGAAGCAGCTCAAAGCCTTGACCAATGTCCTCTTTACATTGATGATACTGCTGCACTGTCCATATCTGCACTGGCAGGTAGAGCTAGAAGATTAAAGAGAATGAATGGATTAGATGTTCTATTCGTTGATTATTTGCAACTTATAAGGCCTTCGACTAACCGTGATAGTAGGGTTAATGAAATTTCAGAAATTACACAAGGTCTTAAATCTATTGCAAAAGAATTAAATATACCTGTAGTTGCTCTTTCACAATTATCCAGACAGGTTGAAGCTCGTGATGATAAACGGCCACAATTGTCAGATTTAAGAGAGAGTGGTTCAATTGAACAAGATTCGGATGTAGTAATGTTTATTTTCAGAGAAGAGTATTATAAAGAAAGAGAAAAGCCAGATGAACATGATGTGGAAAGTTTCTTAAAATGGCAGGAAGATATGAGTAGACTACATGGCAAGGCTGAACTAATAATCGGTAAGCAAAGACATGGACCAATAGGAACTGTTGATTTATCATTTCAAAGTAGATTTACAAGCTTTGGGAATTTGGCAAAGTAAAATTTAATTAATTTTTAAATTAATAGTATAAAAAATGACTGCAACGATTAAGATTAATCTTAGTAATATTAAAAAAAACTGGCTATATCTTAATAAATTATCAAAAAGAAGTACTGAAACTAGTGCAGTTATAAAAGCTAATGCCTATGGCCTTGGCGCACATGAAATCGCTTCTGCTCTATGGGAAGTTGGAAGTAGGTCTTTTTTTGTAGCAACAATCGAAGAAGCTATACATATCAATAAAATTTTACCTATGAGTAGGAAAATATATATCTTAAATGGATATGACATAAAATATAAAAAAGCGTTTAATGAATTAGATTTGATACCCGTTATTAATTCACCAAAACAGTTAACTTCCTTCATTGAAGGTAACAAAAATAGAAGTTTATGTATTCAAATTGATATTGGTATGAACAGATTAGGTTTTCAACTAGGTCAAATTCATAAATATAAAAATGCTTTTAAAAATTTAAATTTAGACTTAGTCCTGGGACATTTAACTACAGCTAAAAATCCTAAAAATCGTTTCAACAAAATCCAACTAAATAAATTTAGAGAGGCTATTATTAATTTTCCAGTCACAAAAAAATCATTAGCTGCATCACATGGAATATTTATAAATGATAACTATCACTTTGATTTAACACGTCCTGGTATTGCATTGTTTGGAGGTATCAGAAATCCTAATATTTTAGATGTGGTTAATATTGAATTACCAGTGTTACAAACACATTTTTTAAAACCAGGAGAAGGTGTTGGTTATGGATTAACTTATGTTTGTAAAGAGAAAAAAAAAGTTGCAACTTTAGCTGGTGGATATGCTGATGGATTAACCAGAAACTTTTCAAATATTGGTTTTTTATATCATAATAAAATTCCCTGTCCTATATTAGGAAAAATTTCTATGGATTTAGTAACTGTTGACATTTCACATTTAAATCAAGAACCAACCAAATTAACTTTTGTAGGACAAAACCAATCTATTAATGACTTGTCGGATATTGCAAAAACTATAAGTCATGAAATTTTAATTAATTTTGGAAATCGATTTTCAAGACAGTATGTGAATTAATAAGGACTATGAAAATAAATAAGCAAAAACTTTATTATTTAATTCCTATTACAATTGGTAAAAGTGTATCAAATTTCATTATAGAAATTGGCACTGTAGTTTCTTTTTTATTGTATGCTATATTTAACGCTTTAATTCCACCTTTATATATAAATGAATATTTAAAACAAATAATGAGAGTAGGATGGGCTTCATTGCCCGTAGTTGGTCTTACAGCATTCTTTACAGGAGGAGCACTTGCATTACAAATTTATTCTGGTGGAACAAGATTAAATGCTGAAAGTGCAGTTCCGTCTATAGTTGCAATAGGTTTTCTAAGAGAATTAGGGCCTGTTCTTTGTGGTTTAATGGTTGCCGGTAGGGTTTCAGCATCTATTGCCGCTGAAATAGCAACAATGAAGGTCACAGAACAGATTGATGCTTTAACTACCTTAGGAACGGATCCTATTAAATACCTAGTAAGTCCCAGAATTATAGTAACTACAATTTTTCTTCCTATTTTGACAACTATTGGAAATATAATCGGAATATTTGGTGGTTTTTTAATAAGTACTGAGAGATTAGGATTTAATCCTACTTTTTATATCGAAAGCAGTATAAGGTACATTGAACTTAGTGACATTTATTCCAGTCTGATTAAAGCAGCAGTATTTGGTATGATTATTTCAACTATGGGTTGTTATTTTGGGTTTAAAGCTTCGAAGGGAGCACTAGGTGTGGGAAAAGCCACTACTGATGCTGTTGTATTTTCATCGATTTTGATTTTAGCTTTTAATTATTTTTTAACAGAATTGCTTTTTAGAACATGAATAAAAATAATCCTCATGAAATAGTACTTGAAATCAAAAATTTATTCAAAAAATTTGAAAATAAAATTATTTTGAATGACTTAAATATTAAAATTTCTAAGGGAAAATCTATTGGGGTGATGGGCCCATCTGGGACAGGAAAATCTATTTTGCTTAAATGTATTTTAGGTTTAACAGATTATAATGGACAAATTTTATACAATGGAAAACTATTAGAAAGAAAAAATAGGGAGATTTTGTACAATAATTCAGGAATGCTTTTTCAAGGTGGAGCTCTTTTCGATAGTTTAAATGTATGGCAAAATATTTCTTTTAAAATCATGAATAACAGTAGCGCACATTCAAAAAAAGATTCTATTTTAATTGCAAAAAAAATGCTTAATGAAGTAGAATTAGGAGCAGAGATCTTTCAAAATATGCCTTCAGAATTATCTGGAGGGATGCAAAAAAGAGTAGCCTTAGCACGAGCTATTGTAAATAAACCCAATATATTATTTTTTGATGAACCTACTACTGGATTAGATCCATTAACAACAAAAGCAATCAATGAATTGATAATAAACTTAATCAATAAAAAAAATGTTACTTCATTAATTATTTCTCATGATCCACTATCAATTCAAAAAATTTGTGATGAAGTAATCTTTTTAACTGATGGTAAGATTGAATGGCATGGAAATGTAAAAGAAATGTCAAATTCTAAACACAAAATGCTCAAAGATTATTTGAACTCAAATAAATGAGTAAAATTAGATTAGCTTTTTTAATAAAATTTAAGATTATACACTTTTTTAATGCATATTTTTTTTATGTTTCAGCCTTTAAAATATTATTAAATGATTTAATGTTTAGGTTATTCAGTAGTTTTATTAGTCGAATGAAAAAAGTTGCTATTTATCATTATATCTATATTTTCCATTAATACTTCAAAAATAAATTAACATTTATCGTTGAATTTAACTTATTTAGGACAATACATGGAATTCGATAGTAATGTAGTGGATATTATTAGTTTAATAATAATTATCATATCAGTACTCCTTAGTTTTTCTAGAGGGCTAATCAGAGAATGCTACACAATCATATCCTGGATATTATCTTTTTTTTCTGCAATCCAATTTGGACCAATGATTTTACCTTTAATTTTAGATATTTCATTCCTTGAAGAGTTTTTATTAGGAAACTGTCCTTTAGCAATAATAATTTCTTATATAATCACATTTGTTTTATCGATTACATTCTTTTCAATTTTAATAACTGTTCTTAACGTTTCTAAGACAAACGAAACCCAAACAATTATGAGTAGTTTAGATAAATTTGGAGGAATATTATTCGGTTTTACTCGTTCAATTATAATTTTATTTCTTATATTAATTTTCATACAAGATCTTTTGCCTGATTTTAATTTTAAAAGTGAAATAAATAACTCGATTGACAAATCAATAATATCCAATTTTCTTGAACCTTCAAAAATATATATATCAGACATTATATATGAAAATGGAGAAAAATGGCTCAATACTACTTACAATTTTGTTTTGAATAATAATTGCGAGTAATTTGAGCTTATAAAAAATATATGAAAAAAAATTTAAAAAATAAAATTGCACTTGTTACTGGTTCTTCTAGGGGGTTTGGTTTTGCTGTTGCATTAAAATTAGCACAGGCTGGAGCTGACCTTATAATTACAGCCAGAACTACAGGAGCATTAGAGTTGTTATCTGACAAAATTCTAAAATATGGGGGTAAAGTTACAGTAGTACCTTTAGATCTTAAAAATCAAACACATACACAATTATTTTGTAAAACCATTTATGAAAAGTTTGGGAAAATTGACTTGTTTATTCACTCTGCTTTTTTAGCTATACCAATGGCACCCATTGCAACTATTAGTGAACAAGATATGACAAAGTATTTTTTATCAAATACTTTCTTGACTCAAAGGCTTATTAAATTGATTCATCCTTTATTAAATGTACAAAAAACCAGTATCGCAGTTTTCATTCATGATAAGACAAAGAAAAATCATAAAAAATTTTTGGGGATTCATAACGCAATTCAGGCAGCTTCAAAAGAGATTGTGGAATCATATTTGGAAGAAACAAAGAGAACTGGACCAAAAGTTTTAATGTTTGAACCTTTGTCTATGCCCACAAAAACTAGAAACATAATGTTTCCAGGTGAAGATAAAAAGAAATTGAGCACCTGTGAGGAAGAAGCCAATAAATTAGTAAGAATTTTATTATCTGAAATTGGTAATTAATCCTTAAACATATGGATTATTTCCAACCTTAAATTTAAGTCTTATGGGAATATTTTTTAGATTAAACTGCTCTCTTATATTATTTAAAAGAAATCGCCTGTAATTTTTGGGTACGTCAAGACTTGATGAAAATATTAAAAAATTTGGAGGCCTTGATTTTATTTGAGTAATGTACCTTAATCTTAATCTTCTCCCTTTTAACATAGGTGGAGGATACTCTGAAGTTTTTATTTCCAACCATTTGTTTAATTTTGATGTGGCAAATCTTTTTTGCCAATTTCTTTTTGCATCTAAAATAGCTGAGTAAAGCTTTTCAGTGCCTTCATTTCTTAATGCAGAGATTGTAACAAATGGAATATTTCCAAATTGGGGTAATGATAATTTTATTTTATTTTTTAATTTGTTAATTTTTTCTTTTTTATTTTTTTCTACATCCCACTTATTGAGAGCTAAAATCAAACATCTACCTTCTTTTTCAATTAAATTTATAATCCTAAGATCTTGTAAATCTAATGCATTTTCAATATCGAGTAACATAATAACAACTTCAGAAAACTTAATAACTTCAACTGATTTTTGTACCGATAATTCTTCTATTCCTTTTTGAATTTTGCTTGAACGCCTCATACCAGCAGTATCAATTATCCTAAATTCTTGTCCCATCCAATTTAAATCTACTAAAATTGGATCAGTAGTTGTCCCAGACTTTGAACTTGTTAAAACTCTTTGTTTTTTTATTATAGAATTCAGTAAAGTTGACTTTCCAACATTTGGTCTGCCAACAATTGCAAGTTTTATTGGTTCATTTTGTAAATTTAATTGTTTTTCGTTAATTAATGTTAAATAAGGATCTACAACATTTTTTTTTCTATTCCAATTAGTATATAACGAACTTTCATTATCTTCAGATATTCTAGGTTGCTTTAATTTTAAAAAACGTAACATTTCTTTTTTTAAATCATCAATACCTAAACCATGTGCAGCAGATATGGGGAAAGAATATTCTAATCCTAATGAAAGGGGCTCCCAAAAACCTTCTAAAGCTTTTCTGCTATCATGCTTATTACTGATTAAGAAAGTTTTAAAAAAATATTTTTTTAAATAATAAGCAAATTCAATGTCATTGATGGTTAATCCATTTTTTGAGTCTACAACAAATAGAATTAAATCAGCATCCGTTAATAGGTTTTCATTTATATGCATTATATCTTTTTGTAAAAAACTTTCTGGTGACAGTAAATCACAACCAGCAGTATCATATAATCTTAATAACAAGTCATTAAGGTAAAAATCAACATATTTGAAATCCCTCGTTGTTCCTGGGTTATTATCTATAATTGATGTTGATCTATTTAATAACCTATTAAACAGTGTAGATTTTCCAACATTTGAGCGACCAATTATTAAAACATTAAATAAGGTCAATTTGTTCACCAACTCTTAAATGAAGTAAATTAATTAAAAGCAATAATTTTACCAGATTTAGTAACAATAAATAATCTATTGTGGACAGCAAAAGGTCTATATAGTGCTCTACTACCTAACCTATATTGCAAAATTTGTTGACCATTAAATGGGTTAAATTTTCTTAAGTATCCATCTGTCCCAGCTATCCACAAAAAATTTCCGGCTAAAGTTGGTCCAAAAAATTTTTCGGAATTATTTGGCTTTGAAATATTTCTGGACCAAATTACTTTACCGTTTTTTTCGTCTATTCTGACCAACTTACCTTTTGTTGATACTACAAATATAGAACCACCGTTTATTAAGGGTGTACTATTTGAGCCAACCGGGAGACTCCATATTTTATTTCCATTTATTAAATTTAAAGCTAATAATTGGCCAGAAGAGCTCAAAGCAAAAGCTACATTTGACTTAATTACTGGACTACCACCAAAATCACCAATAACAGAATATGACTCACCTTTATTTCCTTGATCAAAAGATGTCTTCCATATTTCAGATCCATTATTCGGACGAACTACAGTAAGTTGACCTGAACTAAATGGTAAAATTAATTTATTGTTTTTTAAAGCTGGAGATACCCCTTTCCTTAAAAGTGTGGGTCTTGTAGCTCCTTCAAGGGTCCAAATAGTTTCACCTTTTTTGTTAATTGCAATAGCTAAGTCACCAGAATTAACAATAAAAATCTTATCATTATTATATATTGGTGCTCCTCGGAAAGGAGAATCAAATCTCTTTTTCCATTTTATTGAACCTGCTAAATTAATAGAAAAAAATTCTCCGAAACCAGTAGCTACATATAAATTATTTTTATCTATTGCAATACCACCTGAATGATGAGTTTTTTGTTTTTTTTCTTCAGATGGAGATAAACTTATCACCCAATCTTTTTTACCATTAAGATTGAAAGAATAGAGATTTGCACTTCCATCTAGAATATAGATGTTGTTATTTGAAAATACAGGAGCTGAAATATTTCCTCTATTTTTTAAAGAAGTTTCCCACAATTTAGATAAGGAACTGTCAAATTTTGAATGTTCTAATAGATGAGTAGGTCCATTATCTACCTGTTGAATAGATGCTATAGTTTTTTGAGAACTTAATTTAATATTTTGTCCATCATTGACTAGATATTTATCCATTTCTTGCTGATATAAGTCCTGCCGATCCCCTTCAAGACTTTCATTATTAAAACAAGATATCAAAGGCAGACAAAGAATAAAAATTAGTAACTTAGATTTAATAAATGGTATTTCATATTTTTTTTGAAAATACTTTAAATTCATTAATTACAACCTTCAAATCATTTATTTTATTAAAAGTAATATTATTTAATTAGAGACAGTACAACAGTCTTCAAATTATTCAGTCTATTAGTCAAAGAAAGTGAATTTGATAATTCAGGCTGCACTATATCAATTTCTTCCAAGGCCTCATTGTATAAACCTTTTTCCAAAAATAAATTTATTTTCTCTTCTATTGCTAATAGTCTAAAAGGCCTATCAGGACCTGAAAGCTTATTTAGTATTTGAAATTTTTCATCATAAGTTTTATCACCCAAATGAAATTGGTAAAATAAAGCTAAATCTCTTAAAACCTGTGGTGAACTTTCATCATTTTCAATATTACTTAAATACTGTAACTTTGTTTTTATATTATTTTTTTGTTTAAGAAATAACGGGTTGAGTATAGCTAAAGTATAGCCCGGTTTATTTTTTGCTATGTAAGTAGAATAATCATTAAAATCTTGGTCATTGGAAAATTTGTTTAAAACCAAGGTTAGTTCATCACCATTTAATTGGTAATTGATTTTTTCATAATTCTTTTTCCACTCATTATATGCAACAATAAATACAATTATTAATATGGCGATAATACCAATCCATGAATACTTTTTTATATATTTAAAAAGTTTATCACGACGAACTTCCTCACTTACTTCTTTTATAAATGAATCATTTAAACTCAATTTTAAAATCTCCCAACTAAAGTATAATTTTTACTTTATATTTTCTAAAAAAATCTACATAAAAGTTTAGTTATACTAGAAATAATGAAATAAACATCTAAATATAAATCAACGAACTTCACGAAAGAAATCTAAGCTACCTAAAAATTAAACTATATTATAATAAATTAAAAGGAACAATTATTTATAAGGAATAAAATAAAATGGTAACTCAACTTTTATATTTGGCTTTTTGATGCGGATAATTTCAATAATAGTAGCTATAATTGTTGCTTTTTCTCTTTATTTTCTAATTGTAGATAGAAATTCACTTATTAACTTTATTTCCAAGTTTCAAAATGAAAAAAAAATTGGGACAAGTTTAAAAACAAATAACCAAATCTCAGAAAAACAATCTGATAAAAGTGAATTACCTTTTGTTATTGTGAAAAGTTCAATAGCAGAGAAAACTGAAAATATACTTGTAGTACGAGGCCGTACTGAAGCAATAAGAAAAGTAGAAGTGCGTGCTGAAGTCAACGGAGGTGTGATTTCTGAACCAAGGCTTAAAGGATCAAGAATTAAAAAGAATGAAACATTATGCGAAATTGCGGCAGGTACTAGATTTGTTACTTTAAATGAAGCTAAGATGAGATTGTTGGAAGCAGAAAAAAAATCAAATGTGGTTCAATCACTTGGAGAAAAAGGTTATAGCACTGAAACAAATAAATTAACTCAAAAAACAATTCTGGAGACTGCAAAAGCAGCCTTGGCTAGAGCAGAATATGAGATATCAAAATTGATTATAAAAGCACCATTTGCAGGCATTTTAGAGAATAATACTGCTGAAATTGGAAGTTTTTTAAACATAGGCTCCTTATGTGCAACAATAATAGACTTAAGTGAAATAAAACTAATAGGATATATTCCAGAGTTAAAAATTCGAGAAATATCTTTAGGATCTGATGCTTATGGAACAACTGTTTCTGGAATAACTACAAAAGGAAGAGTTAGTTTTATTTCTAAACAAGCTGATAGAGTTACAAAAACATTTAGGGTAGAAATATTGGCCGATAATAATGATGAACTGATAAGAGATGGTGAAACAATTCAAATTCAAATAAATTTAGAGAGTAATAAAGCACACTTGTTACCACAATCAGTATTGACTCTTAATGATGAAGGCGATTTAGGAGTTAGAACAGTAGTAAACAAGACTGTAGAGTTTTTCAAAGTCAAAATTCTTAGAGACCAAAAAAATGGCCTATTATTAACTGGTTTACCAGATAATGTTGATGTTATAACCGTTGGACAGGAATTCGTTATAGAGGGACAGAAAGTAAATATTTCTTATGAGTAAATAGATGAAAAATATTATAGATTGGGCTAGTCAAAGAGCTCGGATGGTTCTTTTTTTTGTTGTTCTATCCTTAATTGCTGGTTTTTATTCATATTTTAATCTTCCTAAAGAAGGTGAGCCAGATATAGAAATTCCCGTTGTTTTTATATCAGTTCCTTTTCAAGGAATTTCAGCAGAAGATAGTGAAGCTCTTTTGGTTAAACCATTGGAGAAAGAATTATCTGAACTTAAAGGCTTAAAAAAGATAGCTTCAACAGCTGCTGAAAGCTATGCTGGCGTACTTTTAGAATTTGATTATGGCTGGGATAGAGAGGCAACTTTAGCTGATATTAGAGATAAAACTAATAAAGCGGAGAGTAACTTTCCTGACGGTGCTGAACAATATTCTATTAATGAAATCAATTTTTCAGAATTTCCCATTGTTATAGTAACGATATCAGGAAATATTCCAGAAAGGACTTTAACTCGACTAGCTAAAGATCTTCAAGAAGTAATTGAAACAGTACCAAATGTTTTAGAAACTGGACTTTCTGGAGCAAGAGAGGAGATGGTAGAAGTGATAATTGATCCTCTGAAGCTAGAGTTATACAATATAACAGCTGGAGAATTATTTAATGTAGTTAATAACAATAATAAATTAATTGCAGCTGGTGATGTTGAAGTTGGAACTGGATCATATGCGATAAAAATACCTTCAAGCTTTAAATCAACTGAAGATGTTTATAATCTTCCAATAAAAAAAAATGGGGACAGATTAGTTAATCTTGGCGATGTAGCTGAAATTAGGCTTACTTTCAAAGACAGAACTGGAATGGCCAGATTTAATGGACAACCAACGATGGCTATTCAAGTTGTAAAAAGAAAAGGCTCTAATCTTATTCAAACCGTTGATGATGTTAAAAAAATTGTAAATAAGTATAAGGAAACATGGCCAGTTCTTCTCCAAGAAAATCTAGTAGTTGACTTTTCATTAGATAATTCCAAGCAAGTGAAGGGAATGGTAGATTCTCTTGAATCAGCTGTATTAACTGCTATTGCACTCGTGATGATAGTAGTCTTAGCTTCTTTAGGTACAAGATCTGCATTGTTAGTAGGTTTTGCTATACCAATGTCTTTCATGCTTACGTTTGCATTGTTAGCAGTTTTTAATATATCTATATCTAATATTGTTATGTTTGGTTTAATATTGGCTGTTGGTATGCTAGTTGACGGCGCAATAATTGTCGTTGAATATGCTGATAAAGAAATCAAAAAAAATATTGGTCCAATGCGTGCGTACAAAGCAGCTGCAAAAAGAATGTTCTGGCCTATCATATCATCAACTGCTACAACTTTGTGTGCATTTTTACCAATGTTATTTTGGCCAGGGGTAGCAGGTCAATTTATGGGGAATTTACCCGTAACAATCATTTTTGTATTGTCAGCATCTTTGATAGTAGTACTGATTTATTTACCTGTTGTTGGAGGAGTAACAGGAAGGGTTTCTAGAAAAATGGATCACGTTGCTGAAGTAATTAATAAGACTTTTTCAACTTATTTTAGGATAGTGTTATTTATAAGTGCTATTATTTTATCCATTTTTACTGCTTTTTATTTACTAAGTTCATTATTCATTGAAGTTAATAAAAATAGTGCCCTAACTTTAATGATAATTTTTTTCTTTGAATGTATTATCCTATCAACTCTTATCTCTTCTTTTAAACGAAAAAAAGCTAGTGAAATCTTTCAATATAAAAGAACAAGTCTTGGAAAGATATTTTATTTACTTGTAGGAAATCCAGTTATGCCATTAATAACAATTATTTTGAGTATAATATTAATTTTTTCAATTATCCAAGGTTTCAAACAAAATAATAAAGGCGTTGAATTTTTTGTAGAAACAGAATTTGAGCAAGCATTAGCACACGTTAGAGCAAGAGGGAACTTGTCAATTTCAGAAAAAGATAGATTAGTAAAAATGGTTGAAAAAGAAATTCTAGGTGTAGATGGTGTTGAAGCAGTGTTTGCCTTTACAGGACCAGGCGGATTTACAAACGCAGATGGTCTAGGTGATGCTAAACCAATTGATACAATTGGAGGAATTCAAATAGAGTTATCTGAATGGAATAAAAGAAAGCCAGGTAAAGAGATAATAGAAGAAATTAATAACAAACTCAAAAAATTACCAGGTGTAAAAGCACAAATTTCAGAACAAGTAAGAGGGCCCTCTTCTCCTAAACCGATATTTATAAGAGTATCTGGAATGAACAGAGACAAATTATTACAAGCTACTGAAACTATTAGAAATAAATTAGAAAAAAATCCAGCTCTTAAAGACATAGGAGATACTAGACCCTTACCAGGTATAGACTGGCAATTCGATGTAGATGTTGAAGCAACAGGTATATATGGTACTGATGTAGCAACAATAGGCGGAATTATACAACTTGTAACTAAAGGAATAAATCTTGGTAATATGAGGACTGATAATTCAGATGAAGAGCTAGAAATTAGAGTTAGATTTCCTGAAAAAGATAGGCTTTTGTCTACTATAGATGATCTAAAAGTAAGAACAAGTATTGGGCTAGTCCCTATATCAAATCTAATCAGTAGAAAACCCGTTCCTAAAGTTGATAATATTGCTAGAATAAATAAATCGAGGGTTTTTGATATATCTGCTGACATTAAAAGTGGTGAAAATGCTAATGTACAATTGAAAAAAATTGAAGAATGGCTTATTACAGAAAATCCTTTGCCAAGAGATGTTAATTGGAGTTTTGCTGGTGAAGCGAATGACCAGGCCGAAAGTCAAGCATTTTTGACAATAGCTTTTAGTGGAGCACTGGGTTTAATGTTTGTAATTTTATTAGCTCAATTTAATAGTTTCTATAATTCTATTTTGGTTCTGCTTGCAGTTATAATGTCTACAACTGGGGTTTTGATTGGGATGTTAGTTATGGATCAAACTTTTTCTGTAATAATGACTGGAACTGGTATTGTAGCTTTAGCTGGAATTGTTGTTAATAATAATATTGTTTTAATAGATACTTACCAACAATATATTTCTTCAATGAATAAAATTGAAGCAATAATAAGGACAGTAGAAGACAGAATAAGACCAGTATTATTAACAACCATAACTACAATGGCAGGATTAACACCTATGATGTTTGGTTTATCTCTAGATTTTCAAAATGGTGGTTATAGTGTAAATGAACCAACTGTCACATGGTGGAAGCAGTTAGCAACAGCAATAGTCTTTGGACTTGGTTTTGCAACTATACTTACATTATTATTGACACCAACTTTTTTGGCGCTGAGATACTGGTGGGAAAATTTGTTTAAAATAGTTTTGAACAGAATAATGAGAATTAGTGCAAAAAAATCAATTTCTGCTGAATAATTTTTTTTTAATAAATCATATTTACATCTTGATTTTTCCAAAGTTTGAAATACTCACCTTCGGTATTCATAAGTTCCAAGTGAGTACCCTGCTCAATAATTTTTCCAAAATTTAATACTATAATTTTATCTACGTCTGTTATTGCTGATAATCTATGCGATATAACGATCATTGTGGAATTGTTTTTATCTTTTCTAAGATTTGCAAGGATATTTTTTTCTGTTGTATAGTCTAAAGAAGAAGTGCTTTCATCTAATAGCATTATTGAAGCATTTTTTAAAATAGTACGAGCTATTCCAATTCTTTGTTTTTCACCACCTGAAAGCTTTAACCCTCTTTCACCAACCACAGTATTATATCCATTAGGCAATGAATTGATAAAATCATCAACACAAGCAGATTTTGCAGCAGATTGAATTTGATCAAAATTAGCATTCTGATTTCCATACTTCAGATTATAGAGAATTGTATCATTAAATAATACAGTATCTTGAGGTACTACGCCTATATTTTGATGCAACGAATTTAAAGTAACATCACTAATTTTTTGTTTATCAATATATATATCACCTTGTTGAGGATCATAAAATCTGAATAATAATCTCGCAATGGTAGATTTTCCACTGCCAGTTTTCCCAACAATTGCGATTTGAGTGCCTTTACTAATATGTAATGAAAAATTACTCAAAATAAGTCTTTCAGGATTATAAGAAAAATGCACATTATTAAACTCAATATCACTATTAATTATATTCAATTTTTTTGCATTATTTTTGTCTTTTATTTCAATTTTTTGACTAAAAATTTTAAACATCGCTTCTAAATCAACTAAAGCTTGTCGTATTTCTCTGTAAACGGTACCAAGGAAATTCAAAGGAACACTAAGCTGTATAATTATTGCATTTAATCCTACAAACGAACCTAATGTTAGATTACCGCTATTTACCTCTCTCATGGATAAAATCATTATCGACATTAATCCTGTTGTAATAATAATAGTTTGACCTAAATTTAATAAAGCTAATGTCACGCTAGTTTTAACTGCTGCTTTTTGATATTGTTTCCTAGAAAAATTATATCGGTCCATTTCATATTTTTCCGCATTGAAATACTTAACCGTTTCATAATTTAATAGGCCATCAATTGCCTTTTGATTTGAATCTGAGTCAAATTGGTTCATTTTTTTCCTAATTGAAACTCTCCATTCAGTTATTTTAAATGTAAAATATGAATAAAGAATTAGGCATATAGAAACTATAAATGTATAAACTATTTCAAATTTATAAATCAAAATTATTATGACTAATATAAATTCAAAAATTAATGGTATAATATTAAAAAACAAAAACCGTAATAAAAACTCAGTACCTATTACACCTCTCTCTACAATTCTACTTATTGCACCAGTCTTTCTAGTCAAATGAAAACTGAGAGATAATGAGTGTATATGACTAAAAGCCTTTAAAGCAATTTTCCTCGATGCATTTTGCCCAACTAAAGCAAAAACTGCATCTCTTAATTGAGTAAAACCAACACTTAATATTCTGAAAATATTATATATTACAATAAGACTCAAAGAACCAAAAATTAAGAAAAACCAGTCATTGGTTTGATGTGATTTTATTTCAAATGAATCAACAACCCATATTAAGCTAATCGGTATCAAAACCGTAAAAACTTTTGCAAAAATCAGTGACAGGAATGCTATTATAACTCTTATTCGAAATCCAAATTGGTTTTTAGGCCACAAAAAAGGAATAATATTTTTTATAATCTCAAAATTCATATTATAATTTTTGAAAAGCTAGAAATAAATATATCAAATTATAATCTTAAAAAGTTTTTAAAATTTTAATCCAATAGTGAAAAAACTTGCCCTGGATAAATAAGATTTGGATCTTTAATAAGATGGTTATTTTTTTTGTAGATATCTATATACATAATTCCTCTACCATATATTCTCCTTGAAATACGCCACAAACTATTACCAGGCTGTACAGTAATCGCTTTTGTAAACATTTTGTCTAATAAATCTTTTGCCTCTTGTTTAAATGGTGTTTCAATTCTAAATTTTACATTACCATTATTTGTAGTTTCATCTATTCTTAGTTTATATATACCTGGCTTAACAATACCTAAGTCAATTTTCCAACCACCATCCAAACCAGGTTTAGTTTTTGTTTGAAAATTGTTATCTAGATAAACTAAAACATTCATTTCTTTTCTAGCCCTACCAAACAAAATTGCAGTTCCATTTTCGGAGTATTTTATTCTATCTAAAGTTAACTTCTCAACAGTTATATTTTTGGTTTCTTCCTTTATGACAAGATCTTGTTTTTTTACCTCAACAATAATTATGTCATCTAATTTTTCATTTTGAATGCTTTGACTATTTTTTTCATTGATTATACCTGGCAAAATTACAAAACTCTTAGTCTCATATACCCAGTCTCTGCTATCTATTATGGAGTCTGCATCTGATTTAACTCCATCATCAGCTTTTGTAATAACCTTAAGTTCTTGCGGCTCGGTGGAAGAAGAAATCTCTCCACTAATAACAAATCCTCCATCTTTATTTACCTCAGTTGTACCTACTGTTTGATTTCCAATTTTTGCTTCTATAGTAGTTGATGGCTCAGCAGTACCTGCTATTACGGCAATGCCGCTTTCATCTACTCTAACAATATCAACTTTAGTTTCACTCTTTTCAACTGAATTATCTTTGTTTTTTTCTAAATCTGAAGAAGTTTTGTTTTCTAAATTTACTTCATTTTGAATCTTAGAGAGATTATCATGATTCACTTCCGTTCCACTATCTTTATTTGATTGCACAACAGTTTGTGGTTTTTTTTCTAAAGAATTGGAACCTACTTCATCAGTTACTTCACCACTGTCTTTAGTTTTTTCTAAATCAGCATTATCTATCTTCTCATCAATATTATTTAGGTTATCAGATATAATAGTTTCTTCTTTCGGCTTATCTTGGACTGTTTTTAATGTCTGACCAAGTTCCTCTGTAATATTTTTAGGAACAATTTCTACAATATCTTCTGTTATTTCTTTTTTTTCTTCATCTAAAATTGACTGATTGATTATGGTATAAACTCCAAGAGAAAGAGCACCAACTAACAATAATAAAGCCCCAGGCCAACCTAATTTTAAAATAAGCTTGTTCATGTATTATCAATACACCTTAAAATAAATATATCCTACTGGAGTTAACCATAAGAATACTGCTACAGTAAATAAAAAAAGGAATTAAAAATGTCAAAAAAAAGAATTAAAGCAATATGTGTTTATTGTGGGTCACGTATGGGCATATCAAACGAATACTCCTATAACGCAAAACTTTTAGGTCAGAAAATTGCAAATAATAATTTTAGACTTGTTTATGGTGGAGGAAATATTGGTCTAATGGGAATCTTAGCAGAATCTTGTCATCAAAATGGTGGAGAAATTTTAGGTGTAATGCCTCATAAACTTTCAGAAAAGGAGCAAGGGAAGCAAAATATTTTTAATTATATCATTACTGAAGATATGCATGAAAGAAAAAAAGTAATGTATATGAACTCTGACATAATCATTGCTTTACCTGGAGGAATTGGTACCCTTGAAGAGCTTTTTGAAATGATAACTTGGAAACAACTCGGTTTTCATTGTAAACCAATTTATTTGTTAAATGTTTTGGAATATTGGAATTTGTTCATTAATAACTTGTATCACATGATAAAAATAGGTTTTTTGGAAAAGGAAGCCATAAACTATTTTAAAGTTTGTGAAACTGTTGATGAAATTTTTTTAGATCTAAAAGATAAAGGTCTAATCGAATCATAAGAGTATAGTGTAAGACCTACCCAAATAAGGAAAAAACTTAATAATTGTAAGCTATTAAACGGTTCTAAAAAAATAATTATTGCCACTAAAAATTGAAGTGTAGGATTTAAATAGTTAATTATACTTACCGTAGAATATCTTAATCTTTGCGCTGCCAATGAAAATAAGTAAAGTGGCAATGCCGTAATTAAACCTGAAAGAAATAGTATTAAGAAATTATAATTTGTTAAAGAGCTCATTTTTTCTGGGAATTGATAGCTAATAAAAATTATAAATCCCAAAGCTATTGGACATAGTAAAAGAATTTCTAAGGTTACTGAATATAGGGCATCTAATTCAATTTTTTTCTTTATCAAACCATAAATAGCAAAAGTTCCACCCATTATTATAGAAATAAATGGAAAAGATGCTATCCCTAATGATAATAATATAATTGCAATAATTGCTAAAAATATAGCTATAGTTTGAAAATTACTAAATCGTTCTTTCAAAAAGATAAATGCAAGTGTAATCGCAATTAATGGAAATATGTAATAAGCAAATGAAGACTGTAATACCTGATTTACACTTATTGAGTATATAAATCCAAATTGATTTATGCCAATCAATAAACTTGCCATTAATATTAAAAAAAAATTACTTGAAACAAAAATATTTCTTAAAAAACTAATAAGCATTTTTTTATATAGAAGAATAAAAAAGAGAAAAACTAACGAAAATACTATTCGGAAAGCCATTATTAACTCAGCATCAACGTCATCCAATTCTCTATAAAGGATTGGTGATAGCCCCCAAATTATACAAGAAAAAACAACTGATAAAAATGGATATAAGTTTGAAATAACGGAACTATTTCAATCGAGAGGCAACGCTTTCCCAATCTACTAGCTTATCAATAAAGTTTGACAAATACGCTGGTCTTTTATTCCTAAAATCAATGTAGTAAGAATGCTCCCATACATCACACCCTAGTAATGTGTTCTGGTTAAAACAAACTGGGTTAACACCATTTTCAGTTTTTGTCACTTTTAAAGATCCATCTTGATCTTGAACTAACCAACACCAACCAGAACCAAATTGGCCAGCCCCTGCTGCTGTGAACTCTTCTTTAAATTTCTCAAAAGATCCAAAATTATTTGAAATTTCTTTTTCTAAAACTGCTGGCATTGCTTTTCCATTAGGACCAATCATTTGCCAAAATTGAGTGTGATTCCAATGCTGTGAGGCATTGTTGAAAATTCCATTTTGGGCTACTGAACCACCGTCATAAGTCCCCATTATTATGTCTTCAACCGATTTACTTTCCCATTCTGTTCCTGCAATTAGTTTATTACCATTATCAACATACGCTTTATGGTGTAAATCATGGTGAAATTCTAGTGTTTCCTTACTCATGCCAAGATTTTCGAGGGCATCATGACTGAATGGTAAATCTGGTAAAGTAAAACTCATTTTAACCTCTAAATAATTTTAAATAATTAACATTAATTATGATAATATATTACAAATCTAAATATAAAATTCAACTAATTAAATTTCTATATAGGCATCAACAATGCCCCTGCCTTACGATGACTTGAAATTGTTACGTTATAAGCTCTACACGCTGTTGGTGTAGAAAAACATTCTAAAATAATATTATTTTTAATAAAAAAATCTTTAAATATATCAACAGGTTTTTTATTTCTAGCACCCATTCCAATAAATATTATCTCCATATCACTTATATCAAATTTTGAAAATGAAAAATCATTAAATCCACTCCATTTACATATATTATTGGTAAAAATAAATATGCCACCCTCATAATACTTATTATTAATTTTAAAATTATTTTGACCATAACCTTGGATAGGAATAACATCCTGAAAAGGAATTTCATTAAGTAACATCGTGATTAATCCTATTCATCAAAATTTGTTCCTGGATTTCCAGAGTTTTTATTACTCCAGTCTCTTTTAACACCCAGTTTAAGTAAGATAGAGGATGCAATAAAAATAGATGAATAAGTTCCTATTAGCACTCCCCAAATCATTGCAAATGTAAAACCTCTAATCACTTCACCACCAAAAATAAATAACGCTAAAAGAGCAAGTAATGTAGTTAAAGAGGTAATTATTGTTCTGCTCAGAGTTTCATTAATTGATTTATTTAAAACTTCTAATAATTCTACTGATTGGTACTTTTTTAAGTTTTCTCTTATCCGATCAAAAACTATTACAGTATCATTTAGTGAATAACCTACTATTGTTAAAAGAGCTGCAATTATTGATAAATTAAACTCTAAACCAATAATAGAAAAAATGCCAATTGTTATTAAAACATCGTGAACTAAGGCAATAACTGCACCCAAAGAAAACTGCCATTCAAAACGAATCCAAATATAAAAAAGTACCGCAAACACTGCTAAACAGACTGCCAAAATAGCTTTTTGAACAAGTTCCCCCGATATTTTTGATCCTACACTTTCAGTTTGTAAAAAAGATACCTCATTGAGATTATTACTTAAAGTTTTTTTAACATCGATGATCATATTGTTTTGAACTTCAGCATTTCCTTCTTGCTGTTCAATTTTGATCAAAAACATTTGTTTTGGATTTCCAATTAATGTATCGGATGGATCTGAAATTTTTGTTACTACAGTATCTCCTAACTCTAGGTTATTTAAAGATTTTCTAATTTCTGATACCGAAGAACTATTTGAAGTTTTTATCATCAACATTGTTCCACCACGAAAATCTATCCCATAATTTAAACCGTTAATTAAGTAAAATACAAAAGAAATCAATACTGCTAAAATCGATAACCATATTGCATATCTAGATTTGCCAAAAAAATTAATTGAAGTATTTTGAGGTAATAATCTTAATCTCATAATCGTAACTATAAATTTAGAATTTTAGGCTTTTTAAATCCAAAATAAATTGAGATTAGTAGCCTGGTTAAATAAACAGCTGTAAATACAGATGTCATAATGCCAATTCCCAATGTAACTGAAAAACCTTTAATTGGACCTGAGCCCAGTGAAAATAAAATTACTGCTGCAATAAATGTTGTAACATTTGCATCAATTATTGAAGTTAAAGCTTTTTCGTAACCTAATTCAATTGCTCTGTACAAACTTTTATTGGTTTTAATTTCTTCCTTAATTCGTTCAAAAATCAAAACATTAGCATCAACTGCCATTCCAATAGTAAGCACAATACCTGCAATTCCAGGTAGAGTAAGTGTAGCTGCAAAATATGCCATAATTGAAAAAATTAACGCGATATTAACAATTAAACCAACATTGGCAAATAGTCCAAATAAACCATACGAAGCAATCATAAATAAAAGGACTAATATACCAGCAATTATTGCTGCAATTTTTCCTGATTTGATACTATCTGCACCTAATTCAGGTCCAACTGTTCTTTGTTCTAAAACTTGAATAGCAGCAGGTAAAGCTCCTGCTCTAAGAAGAATAGCCAATCGATTACTCTCATCAACTGAGAAATTACCAGTAATAATTCCTGCTCCTCCCGGTATATAACTTTGAATAATTGGAGCTGAAATCACTTGTTTATCGAGAACTATTGCAAATGGATTTCCAATATTATTTTTAGTATATTCACCAAATTTTCTACCGCCAACAGGATTAAACTGGAAAGATACAGCCGGCCTATTGTTTTGATCAAAAGAAGGCTGCGCATTCGTTAGTTGAGAACCTGAAACAACAAATTTTTTCTCTAATTCTAGACAATTATTAATGTCATCAAAATTTTCTACAATAATAGTGGTAATCGTAGGTTTTTTTTCACAAGAAACACTATTTTTAATTACAGGATGAAAAGTAAGCTTGGCTGTTTTACCAATAAGCTGCAATAATTCTTCTGCAGAACCTAAGCCAGGAACTTGAATTAAAATTCTCCTACTTCCTTGTTTTTGTATTGTAGGTTCTCTAGTACCAGCTTCATCTACTCTTCTTCTTATAATTTCTAATGATTGATCCATTGTTTGGTTATCTATTTTTCTTTTTTCCTGTTCATCAAAAGAAACTTTAATTTTATTATCTTCAAATCTTAAAATTTCTAATATATTATTTTTAGAAGATAATTCTTTATTTAAAAATGAGATAGCTTTTTCGATCCCCTCTTTTTTGCCGATAGTAATTATTAAACTGTCATTTAGGGCAGAATCTTCTTGGGAAAATGAACCAACTTCATTTCTAATGGTTCTTAAATTTTTTCTGATTTCAGGCCAAAAATTTTGTATTCTTTCAGAGTAGACGTCTTCTAAATTTACTTCTACTAGCACATGTGCACCTCCTCTTAAATCAAGACCTAAATTGACTAAATCTGAGGGTGCCCAATCATACCATAATTGGGGTTCTAAAAGTGGTTTTTGAGTTTTCACTAAACCTGATTTATTCAAATCATTATATTTCTCTACTTGTGAATAGAAAAAGTGCGGTGAGAAACTATAAATACCCCAGAGACAAGGTACAACTATAAGCAATATTTTCCATAATGGGAATTTTAACATAATTCGTAGATTTAAAATTATTAAAGTTTAAGACTATTTCTTGTTTATTACATTTACCACAGTCGACCTCATAACACGAACCTTAGTATTTGTAGCTATCTCAACTTCGATCTCACTTTCATCTTTTATTTTAGAGACTTTACCAATAATGCCACCCTGTGTTAAAATCTGATCTCCTCTTTTTAAAGCATTGACCATCAAATTATGTTCCTTTGCTTTTTTTTGTTGGGGTCTGATTATTATAAAATACATAATAAGAAATATAAGAAGAAGTGGGACTAATGAACCTATTGTGGAACCAAACCCCCCTGATCCAGTGGCTTGTGCAAAAGCAGGAGTAACAAACATTTTACAACCTTTCGATTATTTTAACTATTTAATATTAAAAGTGAATTAGGATTTATAAATTTACGATATTAATTATTTAAAAGGGCTTGATCGGTCAAGTATAATAATAATATTGAAAGAAAATTTTAGTCTAATTTTTTTGGTTGTTAGAAAAACTATTAGAAAACGCATTAAGTTCTTCTATAGTTAAATTTGAAAACCTAGACCTTAATTTTGATTTTTCAAAATTCTTTTTCTTTTCATTATTTAATTCACCAGGTAATGGTTTCCACTGTAATACAAGATTTCCCTTCTTGAGTTTTGCAGGTAGTGTTAAACCATAACGATTTGCGAGTTTTTCAAATTCGTATCTTAAATTCTCTAAATCTCTTACTTCGAAACCTTTAGGAAATATAACCTGACCAAGATTATCATCCAAATCAGTATTGTCATTTATTAGAAACTCCATAAAAGAAATTTGAGTAGGCTTAGTTTCCATTATATACTCCCACGACACTATATATATTGATTATTAATATAATTTCAACTATATTTGGTGTTTCCAATTATTGTCAATTTTATTAAATAAAAGATT
>CACFXF010000015.1 GCA_902570265.1 uncultured Alphaproteobacteria bacterium
ATATCTTAGACTTAGGTAAGCTCAACAAACAATTTGATATCATTGAGAGTGTGGGTGTTTTGCATCATATGGATAATCCAATGAAAGGGTGGCGTGTACTTACAGATTGCCTGAAGCCAGGCGGGCTAATGTTGATTGGTTTATATAGTGAACTTGCAAGACAACATATTGTCAAAATTAGGGATGAGATATGCCAACTAGGCATTGGATCAAGCAATGCAGAGATGAGGTCTTTTCGAGAAACAATAATAAGATCAGATATAGATCATCATAAGCTTATTATAAAGTCTTCAGACTTTTACAGTTTGAGTACCCTAAGAGACCTTCTTTTTCATGTACAAGAACACAGGTTCACTATTCCATTAATAAAAGATCATCTGAATAAGTTAGGACTAAAGTTTTGTGGTTTTGAGTCTAGCAAAATAGTTTCACACTTTAAGCAAACCAATAAAAATAAAGAAGATCCATATGACTTGGATAAATGGCAAGCATATGAAGAAGCTAATCCAAGAGCATTTGCTGGAATATATCAATTCTGGTGCCAGAAAGACCTTTAATTCTTAAAAAGTTAAAAACTATTTGAGGTGGAAAGGCAAGTGCCACCATACCCCCCATACGTATGTATATATAAACACTGCCACAGATTAGGTTTTTAAAAGGGAGAAGGAGTAGTAGCTGTAACTACTTGATTGTGTTTATGAAGGTGTTCAGCGTTTGACATTTAAAATTACTAAAGATTATAAATTGCAAATTAACTGTGAAAGAAAGTGTGAAAGAAAACGTGCCTGTTGACAGTGACTTACAAATACATAACCTATTGTTATTGCTTGCATTAAGATGTGAGTGGTGCATGGTGTAAGTATTAAACTACTTCTCAGCCGCACCATATCACATCAGATAGTTTGTATAACTCATTGATATATATTCATTTTCGTTACTGACATATTCAAAGCTATGCATAAAATTATGTCTTTGATAGAAATTTTTTTGCTCCTGAAAAAATATTAGCGAAATCTTCGTTGTTTGAATCAGTATAATTTGGAAGTGAAGATTCTAAATTATATTGTGTTAATGGTTTATTCATAGTTTCTTTAAAAAATTTTGTAGCTTCTAATCTAGCATTATTAATTGATCCATCCTTATCGTAATCTTCTTTAAATCCAAATTGATTTGCAAGTTCTGCTGTTAGTAATGTCTTACCATTAGCTTTAGTTATAAAGTTTTCATCTGCATTGTCGCAAATAGCTAGAATTGATCTACCTACATACTTTGGGCTTTCTCCACCAGGAAATGATGCAACTTCAGTTTGGGCTCCACCTGGGTGCAAAGTAATTGCTTTAACATTATGATTTTTCAATTCTGTTGCCATATCTAGTGTAAGTCTATCCATTGCAGCATGAGATACTCCGTAACCAACATCACAAAAATATAAATAGCCTCCTGCACTTGAAATCTGAATAATTAATCCATCCTTTTTTCTAATCATTTTTGGGATAATTAATTTACTCATAACATATGAGCTTCTCACACCAACATCCATATGTTCATCATAAACGGATATAGGTCTTTCCCAGAATGGTTTACCAAAATGAGGTGTCATAGCAATTAAACCAGAATAAGCACTATTAACAAGTAAATCTATTTTATCTTCTTTGGAACAAATTTTGTTTGTAAATTCAATTACTTCGTTGTCATTATTTTGATCCAAAATACAGGGTATTAATTCACCTTCACACCTTGAGGAAACTACTTCTTCTTTTAATTTATTTAGAGCATCAGCATTTCTTGCAGTAGCGTAAACTCTATAATTTCCTTCAGTAGCCAATATTAATGCAGTTCCACGCCCGAGTCCTCTTGATGCTCCAGTTACAATGGCTGTTTTTTTCATAATTTCACCTTAATTTCTAATAAGTTAATCCATAGGAATTTTAATTCCAGAAAAGGCTTCCGTTCTACTATCATTAGGATATTTTTCTAATAAATGATCAACACTATCAAGCCACTCTAATCCATCAACTTGTCCGTCAATCAATGCGTCAATACTGGGCATTCTGGCGATTTGAACATATTCACCAGTAGCATCAATTTTAATAAAATCATTAAGATAATCATACTTTTTATTATCTTTCATCATTTGATAAAGTCTTTTTAGAGACTCAATAAACTCTTCTTCACAACCCTCTTTGGGTTTATATTTAATTATAGTCCATGTTTCATCCGACAATTTTTAGCTCCTCTTTATTTTTAAAAAAGCTGCAGTCTTTTAGAGGTCATTAAGATTACAGATTAAAACTAAATCAAAGATTTTAGAATACAAAGAAAAAAATTATTAATTTAACCTAATAACAATAATAAATTAAATTACGCATCGTGAGATATAGTTCTTCTTTTTGCTAATCATTTTATGAACAACTTTGAATACAAAATAATAAACTGATTATATATCAATGAGTTATAGAAAAATATCTTATGTAATATGGTATTGATTGGAAATCTTTTATAAAGGGTTTAATGATGGTTCATTAATAACCTTTTATATGAATTAATTATATTGGGAATGTTAATAATACTGGCTGTATTTACTTTATTATTTATTTTTTCTTAATTTAAGAAACGTAAATAAAGAGAGAATAGCTATAAAGCCCGTACCAACAATAGGTGGGATAGCAGAAATTTTTCCTGATATGTGTAATACTAAGTTAGTAAGAAATACTACACTAAATGCTATTGTATAACCTCTCATAACTACTTTTTGCATCTCTATTCCTTCAATATTTCTTAAATGAAATGTAATGGTAGCTAATGCAAAAATAACACTTGCTAATGCATATCTGAGGGTAACTAAATCTTCAAACCCTTGCCCTTCTGAATTTGGAAACTGTTCTTTTGTAACAAATTCAGGAGCAAAAAACATACCTAATGAAAAAATTAAACCTATAAAGGTGGCGATAGATAATGTTAATTTTGGTGTCATTTTTTCTTATTCTACTTATGTTTAAGATTAAAGTACATATTGGCCAAAAAATTTATATTTGTACAGTTTGAAATTTATTTTATATGAAATAACCTTTTATTATATGAGTTCAATTCGCTGATAGATTCCTTTTGGCTGATGTTAGAAATCGTAATGGAAAGAATGAGATAGAAGGTGGCAAGCAAATAAATGACTAAAGCAGATATTTTCATGATCATTGAAGCAAGTGTAGTACTTACTTTTGTTGGGTACATGTGGTGGAAGTCACAGCCACCTAAGGAGTAAGTAAAAACTGTGGTAATGTTTACAGTTTTCTTACTACAGAGGTTATGTTATAATTGATATATAATTTTTTAAAAGATAGTTAATTTAATTTTATTGAGGTTTATTATGAAAGTTATAGAACTTCACAAAAGACAAATGGCGTGGTGGAAAAATAAGCTAGGAATTGATAACTATGCAGTTGCTTGGATTGCATTTATAAAAGGTTTAATAATTGGTTCTTTACTTACATATTATATAAATTAAAAACATTAATGATTATTAGAATAATTGTAGTGTTCATTTTATCATTTATCTCAACACCTATTATTGCAACTATAACTGAAGATTATGAAAAGTTAGAACAATGTCTTGATGATTTCTATCAAGGTCGTCCTAGAGATTATCCACTAAAAGCAGAAAAAAAAGAAATAATAGTTTTTAAATCTGAAAATGGTAGTGAATATATTCATAAAAAGGAGTTAAGAGGTATGGAAGCAGTTTGTTATAATTTATATGCTTCAGAAAAATAAAAATGCTATCGGCTTTGATCAGAATTATTACATACATAATTTTTTTCTTAATTATGATCACAAGTATTTTTTTTACAATTTAATAATGAATTAATAAGCTCATTATAATTATAAAAGCTTATACATTGGCCTTTTTTAAAATTTCCAAATTTTAAATCTATTAGATTAATATAAAGATTTCTTTTACCCCAGAATAAATTTAAATTTAGATGTTTATTTTTTTCAAACATAAAGAAATTTTTTCTCAAAGTGATTACCTTGTTATCATTTAATCCTATTTGATTATATTCATTTTTTTCAAATTTTATAAAAAATGCGTTTTCAAACTTTACATTCTCATCAGAATAATCACATTTTAATCCTTTGTAAGCTATTTTATCTGTTGTATTCGCATTAATAGGGGTTGCAAAAAAATCCTGAATAAAAATTGAAATTATTAATAATAAAATAAAATTAACTTTTAATTTTTTATAAATTTTCAAAAACTTATGTAAAAAAAAGATTAATATATTAAATGCACAATTATAATTTTTATTGTATAAGCTCTCTAAGTTAGAGTTCATGTTAATAAGGTCCGCTCTAAAAGCCAAAATGTTCCAAAAAGAGCAATAATAAGAGATCCTGGTATTGAGATATACTTTCGATAATAATTTTTTGTTTTAATCCAATAAATAAAAATAGCATAAAAAGCTAAAATTATTGTTATTTGCCCAATTTCAACACCTATGTTAAATCCAACTAGAGCCCAAATAAAATTGGTGCCTGGTAAACCAAAACTACTTAATACACTTGCAAAACCAAGCCCATGCAATAAACCAAAAAAGAATATTATTATTGATCTATATTTTGTAAGTGAAGAGTTGAAAAAATTTTCAACTGCAACATAAATTATAGATGCAGCTATTAAAGGCTCAATTATTTCTGCAGATATATCAATAATTTTAAGAGAGCTTATTGCTAATGTTATAGTATGAGCTAACGTAAAAATTGAAACCTGTATTAGTAGTGGATAAAATTTTGGTGTTAAAAATAGCAAGCCAAATACAAATAGAATATGATCAAGGCCTTTTGGCAATATATGGGAAAATCCAACAGGAATATAATCCAAAAATGTATCAATCCATCCTAAAGGTTTTCCAGTTTTAGCAGAAATAACTTGACTTTTTTCACCGGATAACAAAAATTGAGTTACACCATTTTCGATACCTGTTTGACGAAAAATTATTTCTCCTAATGCTCTAGAGGCTTGAAATGTAATTGGTTTCATTTCTTGATTTTCAACAAAAAAGTAAATATTGCTCAAACGAGAAACTTCAGTATTGTCAATATCCTCAGTATCTATTTTGAAAAAATTAAAATTATTTAGTTTTGTTCCATCTTCCGAAATAATAGAAAATAATGAAACAAATTTATCCCAGTTTTTTAAAAAAATCTTTGTTAATTCTGAATTATTTAATTTTCTAAGTGTCTTATAATATTTTTCATTGTCGTGATCATTCGTATTATCAAGTATTGAAAAATCTACGCCAGCTAAATAAGCTTCAAGATTAGTAGTAAATTCTATACTAATTCTGTTTTTATCAATTTGAAGATTTATAATATTTGGTGGTAATTCATGTGAAGAGAGTTGTGATGTGGAAAAAATAAAAAAAGCTTTGAGAGAGAAAATGATTAATAAAAAGAAAGAAAATTTATTCATAGTTCAACTATTTACCTTAATAGTTTTTATTTATTTTGTTTCTTATTCGCATTCTCATGAAATGTGGTTAGAAACTGAAACATTTCAGATAGATAAAAACGAAAACTTAGAAGTTAATATAAAAATTGGAGAAAAACTTCAAGGCTCCAATAGGCCATATATTCCAATTGATGTCGAGCAATTTTATTGGAGCCAAAATGGAAAAAAATTTAATGTTAATTCTAGATTGGGAGATAGCCCAGCATTTTCTGAAATTATAAATGATAATGGCCTCACATCGATTGTTTATATTTCAAAACCATCTTTTTTAACTTATGATAAAATGGAAAAATTTGAGAAGTTTGCTAATCATAAGGATTTAGGACCTGTCAGAAAATTACATGCAAGCCTTGGTTTTCCAGAAAAAAACTTTATAGAAACTTATCGGCGGTTTGCAAAAGTTATCGTGGGCGTTGGCTCTAGTTTTGGGCGAGACACAAATTTTGGATTATTAATCGAATTTATACTACTTAATAATCCTTATACTGATAAAAACCAGAATATTTTAAAACTAAAGTTAAATTATCAAGGAAAACCTAGAAGTAACGCTCAGGTAGAGGTCTTTGAGCGCTCATTAGATGATAAAGTATCAATTTTTACAACTAAAACAACAAACGAAGGTATTGTAACAATACCTGTAAAAAAAGGGTATGACTACCTTTTTGATGCTGTAAAATTAAGAAAAGCTGATCCATTATCAAATCAAAAAGCAGTTTGGGAAACTTTGTGGGCTTCTTTGATGATCAATATACCTTTGTAAAAATATTTTTTATATAATTTTTGATTTTTATAAGAGATTTTTCTAGAACTATTACCAATAAATTCGTGGAGTTTATTATCAAAAAGTCTTTCTGAATCATCCATAAAAGACGACAAAATTTTTTTCTTTTCTTTCTAATATTCTTTAATAGTTAAATAACCATAACTATTACATGTAATGTATTTAATCCAGTATTAACAAGAGCAAGCATGAATAATCCTACCCCAATAGTCATTAAATTTCTGTTTTACAGTAAATAAAAGTATAAATTTTAAGTTTCTTTTCGGTTTAAGACAGAAATTTATCCTATTGGAAGAAAAATATTGAATGAGCCCTCTAGGAATTTTATTGCAAATTTTAAAAATTTTTTATGAGTTTGGTCATAATATTGCATAAATTTACAAGGGGCAGAAAGAGCAGTTCCACAAGAAATTGCAAACCTCATGTTTCTGTCATAACGCAATTATACAGGCTCTTGTGGATTAAAAATTCTCAAAAAATATCCCAATACTTTAATTGTAAATTCTGTTTAGATAATTCTAATATCCCATTTCAATATATATTAGAGACTTTAAAACATGTTTAATCCTACTATTCATTATATCTATGAAACTATCAACGCTATGATGTAATCCAATAAGAGCGTATTCGCCAGATCCTAAATCAATAATTTGATGCATAATATCATCAAAAGGGTAATCTCTTACGCATTCTGCGAAAGCTTTAAATAAAGCTTCTGTTTGTCCTTCTTTGGGTCTGAATTTCATGCAGTTAATCATTCCAACCATTATGTATTACCTTTTTTATTTTTGTTAATATGAATATCCAGAATTAGAGCTATAATTATTTGATGTAGAATTTGACGCTTGGGAACTTTCCTGATAATTTTTTGAGCTAGTTCAATTGCCTTCTTTATCAAAATCATAAGGAGAAATAAAATTTTTGTTTTCTGTTTGGCAACCAATCAAAAATATACATAATATTATGAAAAAAATATTTTCTAGTGGTTGATTAAATTGTTCTTTTTTTAATTTGCCATTCTCTTAAGGCTACAACTAAAGAACCAAAAATTATAATGCTTGCACCTAAATAACTAGTTTTATCAGGTAAAGAATTATAAATTACCAGATCCAATAAAATAACAAAAATAAGAGTTGTATAAAAGAAAGGCATTAGAAAACTAGTATCTGCTCTTTTAACAGAATTAATAAAACAAAATTGTCCAAATAGCATAAAAAAAGAAATAAAAATTAATACTGTAATCTCCAATATAGTTGTTACCTCAAAAAAGAAGGGTAAAAATAAAGTTCCAATACATGTTGCAAAAAAATTATTGAATAATAATATGTTCAATATTTCTTCTTTACTGGATAAAATCTTTATACAAATTATTTCTAATCCCATTATTACTGCACCAAAAAGACAAAGAACCGCTACTGGATCAACATTTAAATCCAAAGTTGGCCTGATTAATATTAATCCACCTAAGAATGAAATTAGTGCTGCAAACCAACGGATTACGCCAACACTTTCCTTGAAAAGTAATACTGCAAAAATCATAGCAAAAATAGGATTAAGAAATGTAAGAGCTGTTGCGTCACTGATAGGGATATAAAGAATAGCTGTAAATAAAATTGATACACCAAGCCAACCAAAAAGTGAGCGAAGAAAATGTAGACGCTTATTTAGAGATTCAATTGGTTTATTAGTAAAAATAACAATTGAAGTTAAAAAAATAAAAGCAAAAAAAAATCTAGCATAAGCAATTTGAAATGGGTTAACGCCATCTCCAAAAATATATTCTCCTAATCCTTTTACTAAAGTTGCTGCAACTGCGAAGGAAAAAGAAGCTGCTAACATAAAACTTATTGCTGCTATTTTTTTCATGTATTTTAATAATTCTTGTGTTTTTTCTTAAATAATTTAAGTAATAATTTTTGTTTTTTATAAAGTGAAAGTTTCAACTTAAATTTTTTATTATGACAAAATACATACTAGATTTTTTAGCATAATATAATCTGCTTTGTTATTTTTTGCATTTATATACTATAATTTAAAGGATAAAAAGCTATAGTGGTATGACATTTATATAAATTAACTCTTAAATAGTAGATTAAATGCAAGATAATTATGAAACTGAAGAAATAAAACAACTTAAGAGAGAAATCGCTAAACTTAGATTAGAAGGAAATTTAAGAAAGTCATTGTCTAATCAATTAACTATTCAAAAAAAGATTGCAGATGATGCCAAAGCAGAAGCTCTTACTAAAAGTGAGGAAGTAGCAAAGATTTCTAATCAGCTTGCAAAATATTTATCACCTCAAATACACGAACAAATTTTCAGTGGTAAACAAAGTGCAGAAGTAAAAAGTAATAGAAAAAAATTAACTGTTTTTTTTTCTGATATTGTTAATTTTACAGACATTTCAGATGAATTAGAGTCTGAAGAAATGACCAATTTATTAAATTTCTATCTCAATGAGATGTCACAAATAGCCTTAAAGTTTGGAGGTACAATTGATAAATTTATTGGTGACGCCTTAATGATTTTTTTTGGGGATCCTGAATCCAAAGGGCCTCAAGAGGATGCAAAGCAATGCATTCAAATGGCTTTGGAAATGCAAGATTTAATGACTCAACTAAGTGATTATTGGTCAAAAAATTATAGTCTAAAAAAAGAGTTAAAAATAAGAATTGGTATTAATACTGGTTTTTGTACTGTTGGAAACTTTGGGAGTTTGGATCGCATTGATTATACAGCTATTGGTAGTACAGTAAATCTAGCTTCAAGGCTTGAGAGCATGTCAGATCCAGGTTCTATCTTAGTTTCTGAAGATACATTTGCTCTAGTGAATAATTTTTTTAGTTTTGAAAATCCAAAAGAAGTTAAAGTTAAAGGATTTCTTAGAAGTATTAAATGTTATAAACTGCAAAAGGAAGATACTTCAAAAGAAGATATTTTCTCCATATCTGGTAAAGGCTTTCAAATAAGTATTAACAAAAAACTTATTCATAAAAGTATTATTTCAGATTTGAAAAATAAATTAGATAATCTTATCAGTGAGGATAATGACTAGTTTCTTTTTTTTCAAATCTTCATATCTCCTATTTTATGAATTTTTTGGCTTAACTAAAAATTCTATTTAATTTTTTTTTACTAACTTTTTATAAAAGTGAATTAAAATGTTTGTATTATTAAGTAAATTAAAATAAGTTTTGTTTAAGGTATAATTTTCTCAAAATAATTTACCCAATATATTTTATCAAATTTATTTGAATAATTTTTGAAAGGATGAAAAATGAATCCATCTGATAGATCTATACGAGCAGGCTGGCAACAGTTTTCTTTATATTCAGTACTTATTATGGTATTTGTAGGTTTGTTTACAAATCTTGCAACTCTTGCATTAATAGCTTTTGCTGTAGAAACATTATATATTCCCTTAACTGTAATTATTATTTTAGTTAACTTACTTGTTGCTGCAGGAACTGTTGATGGAATAAGTGATTGGGATGCTATAAGACATGACTACGACGAAGAAGAAAAGAAAACGCACTTAGCAGAACGTTTTGCTCAAACAAGTACAACCTTTTTTAAGGCCTTATTGTGTTTAATTTTTGGCAGTATTGCATTTGCACAATTGTATGTAATTTATTTAGCATAAAAAAAACCAACTAATTCTTAAATAAAGAATTAGTTGGTGTTATAAAAAATGGTTTAGTTATAAATTAATTTAATAAAGTATTAACGAAATTATAGATTTAAATTTAATAACTTTTAAACTAATATTTTTTCAGTATGTAGTTTTGTAAATGCTAATGTAATTAAAAAAAGCTAGATTTTTAAAATCTGTAGGATTGTATTAAGCTTTACTACCTCTTAAAGCAAAAAACAAACCTCCAACCCATAGTAAAACATGTAAGTTATCATAAAGTATAATATCAATTAGACTTTCAGGTTCTCCAATCCAAATAACACCTGTAGTGATACAACCTATTGTAAAACCGCTAAATCTTGTAATTAAATCTCCTAATATTTGTAATTTTTCTAGAAGTTTAATGTTTAATAACCCACCTACGATAAGACCTAAACCAGACCCTAATTCTCCGTAAGCTACTACCCACCAAGTGAGATATGATAATCCGTATGATTCTGCTTCAGCAATATCAAGTGGTAATTTCATTAATCCTTGTTGAATAAAAATTACAGCTAAAGGTATTCTTAATAACCAATGTGATTGACAGAATTCAGGAATATTTTTAAGAGTATTGTTTAATAAAAAAGTCAAATTAGACATAATTAATCCTTTCCATTATACGTTTTAACTAAGTACATTTTTTTTAAAAAAAAGGGTGTTATTTGTCGCAGGTTAAGCTAATCTATTTTTATTTTTTTTTGATTTGTTCGGAAAATTCAATTATATTGTCCATTAAGTTTTTTTATATAATTCAAAATTTAAATTTAACAAATGTGTTAATGTAATCATCTTAAAATAGGTTAAAAAAAAATAACTGAAAAAATATTATAAGTAAAAGTAATGTATTTTATAAAATATAAATTAATTAAAATCTCCATAGTTAGCTTACTTTTTTTGTCTGCTTGTAATGATAGCAGTAGGACTTATTGATTGTTTATATTTAGATTTGTCCGTGATGTTTTAAAGTATGGACTAATAAAGGGTTGGAAACAACAAGATAGTTATACAAAGTGGCTTCTTATACTTTTTATTCTTATTTTAGCATATAAACCTGTAGTAAATTTATTATTTTTTTTTGGACAATAAGAAAATATTTAATGGAACTTTAAGATCAACATTTTTTTCATTATTTATGAAATTTTCAAATTTTATCTAAATAAAATTTAACTTTTAAAATAATTTAAAATTTAAAAAATTTTTAGTTATTAAAGATTTTAATCATAACAATTTTTTTATTAATTTTTCTGCACAAATTCCAACTGTTACTCCACATATAATCAGTAATGAAGACAAAAATGAAACATATGATAATTTTTCATTTAGAAATAATATACTTATAGTTAGTGCTATAACTGGAACTAATAATTGAACAAGCGCAGCTATTGTTTTTTCTAAAAAAGGCAAAATACTGTACCATAAAGAATATCCTAGAGCAGACATTATAGCACCTGAACAAATAGCTAACAAAAAACCAATAAAACTTAATTTTATAACGTCAGGATATATGACTAGATTAAAAAAAATAATAGGTAAGGTAAAAATAAAGTTTGACATAGTTGTTATTAACGGATCTTTTGAACTCTTCCCACTAATTGTATAAATCCCCCATCCAATAGCAGCTAACAGCATCAGCATTAATCCATTTTGTGGTTGTGATAAGACTAAATCTTCTGGAAGGAATAAAATAAAAATTCCTATCATGGCTGTAATCATTCCCAACCAATTATAAATTGAGGGATTTTCTTTTGAAATAATTGCTGATGAAAACATTATAATTTGGACACCCCCAAACAGTATAATAGCCCCAATACCTGCATCTAAAAAATAATACGCATAATGAAAACCAACCATATATAAAGATAATCCAATTATTCCTTTTAAGTTAGGTCTGATTTTAAATATAGAATTTAAACCTAAACGATAAACTACAATAATTATAAGTATAACTGATCCACTTAATAACCTTAATAGTGCAAAACTTACTGGTCCAATTTCTTGACTAGAAATAGCCAGTCGCGCAAGAATTGAGTTAAAGGCAAAAGCTGTCATTGTTAATAAAACCAAAAAAAATAGTCTTCTATATTTCATATCGACTTTAAATTTATCTAATTTTGTTTCTGTTATTTGATTATAATAATTTACAGATTAGGATTTAATGTATTTTTTTTGAAATTTTTCATTTTTTTTTTGTATAGTAATATTTTAGAACAATTTTGAAAAAATTAAGTAATTTATTACTTAATTTAGAAAAAGGATAATTGATTATGGATTTAGAAGAAGTTTATTTACGTAATATAGATCAAAAACTACAGCAAAACAATAGTTTACAGGAGGAAACTAATAAGCTTTTAAAAGAGATTTTAAGAGAATTAATGTCTAAAAAGAGTTAAAATTTTAAGTCAAATTAATTGGAAAAGGTTAATGCTTTAACATAAATATGAAGAGTATTAGTTCTGTTTAGTTCCTTTCTTTATTTTTAAAAATTTTATTTAATTCTTTGTTTTTTTCTATCCATGTTAAATCTGTTTTTAATGCCGAAATCGTTATATAATTTTTATTGAGATAATATTCATCCATCTCAGCAAAGGGTTCTGATTTTTGTAAATTATGTTTTACCCATAAAAAATTTCGACCTTTTGTATTAGATTGGGCAACCATAGTAAAAGTTGGTTTTTTTCTTTGTCCAATATTACATATTTTATGGCCATTTACTTCTTTAGGTGAACATGCTGGAAAATTTACATTATAAAATCCAGTAAATTTTGGATTAGAGAATGGATTATCATTTAAAATTTTATTACAAATATCTGTTCCGTATTTCAAAGCACATTTAAAAGGGTTATCAGATTCATATGTTTTTTTTGAATACTGCTGACTTAAGCCAATAGACTTTATTCCATTTAAAGCACCCTCCATTGCAGCTCCAACTGTACCAGAATATAAAATATCATCAGAAATATTTCTTCCTAAATTAACACCAGAGATAATCAAATCTGGTTTTTTATTTTTCATAACATAGTTTATTCCTGCTAATACACAGTCTGCGGGTGTTCCTTCTAAAGAATATTTATTTTTATTAATTTTTTGTATTAATGAAGGTCTCACAAAAGATATACTATGAGATACGCCAGATTTTTCAGATGATGGTGCGATAATAGTAATTTTACCTTTTTTATTCCCAATTATTGATTTTGCAATTTTTTTAGCTACTTCAAGACCAGGTGCATTTATTCCATCATCGTTAGTAATTAAAATTCGCATTTTTTTTCCTCAGATTAGATAAAACACATTTCTCTTTATTAGATTTATTAAGCTTTGACCACGAAATTTTTTAGATTTTGTGAGTACATATTTAATCAATATTTAAATTTTATTCTAATTTTAAAATTACTAATTAAATATCTATGCTTCAATTTAATATAATTAATTTTCTCAATGAAAGGTTAGTTGCTAAAAAAATTATTATTTTAGGTTTATTTATAGTTTAAGAAATATTTATCTTTATAATTCAAAAATAATCAAAATAATTAACTATAAAAAATGAAATGGAGATTAGTAATGAAACAAAATATTATAATTTTATTACTTGTTTGTTTAATAGTTATACAGTTAGTTATAATGAAACAATCACATGATAATAGCTATAGATTAAGTAGTGTAGTAAAACATTCTGCTAATATATCAAATGATGTTAATTACATTTTAAATTTTGGGCTTAGGTTAAAAGATTATAATTGAAGATGAGCGATATAAATTTACTACAAAATTAGATACATTTATTTGTATCAAAAACATAAAATTTTTTTTAACATAGACAATTTAATAATATTAAGTATTAGTAGTATTGTAATTTTTTTTTCTTTATTCATTTATATAAAGGAAATTAATTTTCTTATTTCTATTTTAAATTAATGAAGGAAATCAAATGGCAAATGGAAAGATAAAATGGTTTAATATGAAAAAAGGATATGGTTTTATTGAGCCAGAAAATGGAGAAAAGGATGTTTTTATTCATATAAGTGCTCTTGAAAAAGCTGGAATTAAATTTTTAAATGAAAATCAAAAAGTTTCTTATGAGGTTAATCAAACAAAAGGTAAATTATCAGCTGGCAACATAAAACTGATAGATTAAATTTTCTAACTTATTTATTTTAAACTGCTAAAATTTATTTGTTAATAGAGTTAAGTATATATTTAATATTCTATAATTATTAAATAAAAATAAATTAAATTTATTTTTTCCACTACCATTTCATGTATTATTTTGTATAAGTATTTGTTGATCATTTAGGTAATTTTAACTTATAAAAATTAAAAAATGAAACAAAGTTCACTATTAACAACAGTTGTAGGTTCATTCCCTAAACCCAAGTATTTGCCCATTGAAGATTGGTTTGATGCTACAAGAAAAAACCAAGGAATGAATACTTCAAAAATTACTCGTCTTTATACTGATTATAGTAAAAATCAAAATCCTAATGATGAAAAATTATTTATAAAAGCAGCAAAAGAGATAATCAATTTACAGTTAAATGCGGGAATTATGATTCCAACAGATGGGGAAGTTCGACGTGAAAATTATATTCATTATCATTGTAGATATTTAGATGGTTTCGATTTTGATAATTTAGAATTTCAAGTTTGGAGAGATGGTGCATATGAATCCTATTTGCCTGCTATTCGCAATAAAATTTTTCATAATCGAAATAGTTATTCAGTGCATGATTTCAAAGCTAGTCAAAATGTTTCACCTGTGCCAATTAAATTTACATTACCAGGTCCATTGACTATAATGGATACAGCTGTTGATTGTTGTTATTTTAATCGACCAAAATTAAATTATGATCTTGCTGAGACTATAAATAAAGAAATTTTGGCTTTGGTTGATGCTGGCTGTTCTTTTATACAAGTCGATGAACCACTTTTTGCTAGACAAGTTGATGATGCATTATCATTTGGTATGGAGGGTATTGATAGATGCTTTCATAAGGTTCCTAGGAATGTTACCAAAATTCTACATTTGTGTTGTGGTTATCCCGATCATCTTGATGATATAAATTATAAAAAAGCTGATCCAGAAAGTTATTTCATCTTAGCAAATCACATTGATCAATTACCTGTTGATCAAATTTCCATTGAAGATGCACACTGTTGTAATGACTTGAACTTATTAGAACATTTTAAAAATTCTACGATTATTCTTGGTTCAATCGCAATAGCTAAAAGCAAAATAGAAAAAATAGATGATATAGAAAATCGTATTAGACAAGCATTAGAACATATTGATAAAAATCGTTTAGTAATTGCTCCAGACTGTGGGTTAGGTCTTCTTAACTCAAATCTAGCAGTAGCTAAATTAAAAGTTATGTGTGAAGCTGCATCTAGATTTTAATTTATAAAATTAAAAATTTAACCTTTAAAAAAATATTTATTAATATGTCTTTGTGTATTTAAAATTACACAATTTTGGTTATAACGTTAGATAAATTTTCAATTTCAAATTTAATCTGATCACCAGATTTTGGTTTTTTTGTTTTAAGTACACTACCAGTTATTATTATACTTCCTTTATCAATCGTTTTATTAAATTTACCAAGATGTTTTATAATCCAGCTCAAAGAATTTAATGGGTCAGAATTAAATAATTTAGCCTCTCCAATTAAAATATTATTCCAGTATAATTTTGAATTAAGTTTATTTAAATCAAAACCTTTCCATTTTGGATTTGGGTTGCTTAAAATAATCCCTGAAGACCAAGCATTATCTGCTATTAATGTTAATGCATCTAGATTATTATAAGATGCATTTCTATCATCGATTAATTCAAAACAAGTATAAGCGTTGTTAACATAATTTTTTATGTTAATACCTTCATTTTCAAGTGTATTAGGAAATATGTCTTGGTTGATTTCAAAAGCCAATTCAAATTCCAGTCCTAAACTTTGGTAATTTTTTAATTTAATTACCTCTTGAGATTGATAAATTTCACTTTTAAATATCCCTCCAGCTATAGGATTATTAATTGAACACAATTGTTGTTGCACTTTTGATGCTAATGCAATTTTAAATCCACCAATTTTTCCTCTTTTTGCATTTTTTTGGAAATCAAATTGTACTTCATATGCTTCATTCTCATTTTTAAGAGTGTATGGATCTTCCAAATTTTTAAAGCTATAACCTTTTTTATGTTGAGATAATATATATTCTGAAACTTTATTTATTTTTTTCATAAGTACTATATTTTTCACTAATTTCTCAGGGGAGGATTACTTAAAATTTTCCCCCAATAAGTTTTCCTCCCCATAGTCGGTCACGAGATGGCACCGACTAACTTAAACTAGCATAAAATTAAAATTCTGACAATTATCACATTGATTTTGGTAGTAAAAGAGCTGATATTATAGATATTAATGAAATCCAAATTATAAATTTATAAAAAAAAGAGGAAAAAATGAAGGTCTTGTCAACTTTTGAAATTACAGAAGGGTTTGATAGATGGTTGCATTTAGTTGATGTTGAACTCAAACCACTTTTAAAAAAATATAAAATTAAAGTTCATTTTGCATGTGCCAATGAAGATGAAACTAGAGTGTATGACTTAAGCGAACTTGAAGATCCTAGCTTATTAAATGCTCTTTTAGAAGATAAAGAAATAATTAACCTTCGCACAGCAGCTGGTGTAAACTTGTCTAGTTCAGAAGTTTTGACTTCGGTTGGGAAGTATAAAACCTGGTAATATACTTTGTATATTTGCATAATAGATTTTTTCTTTATTTAAGGATAAACTTGCAAACATAGATCTATAGATTTTCAAATTCGTTATTTTATTTCTTTATCTTGGATTTTTAGTATCTATGATTCTTTTTTAGCGATTTATTAAAATTATTATTATAATTTTTATTAAATTATAATAATATTAAGGCTTAAAAATTTTTAATCTTTCAAACATTTCTTTAATTTCATATGAATTAATATTAGCAAATGCAATTCTTATATGTTTTTTTACTACTTTGTTATTTATAGGTGTAAACATAGTTTCAGGAAGAGACAGGATAGCGCTTTTTGAAAGTAATTTTTTGCAAATAATATTAGAACATTTATTGAAAGGATGCTCAATATAGGCAAAGTAAGCTCCACAACTCTTAAGTTTCCAGTGGTTTAAATTTTTAAAACTTTTGATAACTTTTTCTTTTTTATTGAGTATTTTTTTTCTTTCATCCCTTAGCCAACTTGATGATTCCCTCAAACCGCACAAAGCTCCTATTTGGCCTAATTGGTTTGGACAAATAGTTACTGTGTCCAAAAATTTTTCAATTTGCTTTAATCTTTCACTTTTAGTGAAAACGGCACCGATTCTATGGCCTGTTAATCTGTAAGATTTTGAAAAGGAGTAAAGGCTTATAAAATTATTTTCCCAATTTTTTTGTTGAAACAAGGTATGGATTGGATCAATTTTAGAATGAAAATCTCTATATGTTTCGTCTAAAATTAGCATAATATTATTTTTTTTTGCCAATTTGAAAAATTTTAACAGTAATTCTTTTGGATATTCTACTCCGGTAGGATTATTTGGTGAAACGAGTAAAATAGCCTTTGTTTTTTGATCAATTAATTTTTTGGCATTTTTAGGATCTGGTAACATTTTATTGTTTAATGGAATGATTTTTGATTTTATTGATGAAATATCTAGCCACATTTTATGATTGAAATACCATGGATTAGTTAAAATTATATTATCTCCTGGTGATGCAATTGATGTAAGAGCAGCACAAAATGCTTGATTAGATCCTGACGTGATACCAATATTAGTTGAATTAATTTTTGCATCATAAATTTTATTCCACTTCTTACTTAATTCTTTTCGTAAGTCATTATTTCCTAGTATAGGTCCGTAAAGATGAGCATCTTTATTATTTAATGATGCATGTGCTATTGCTTGACATATCTCTTTTGGGGGAGGATGCATCGGTGCAGCTTGACTTAAGTTAAGTAATTTTAATTTTTTTGGTTTTTCAATATTTTCTAACCAATTAAAAGCTTCCTCTATTGGAGGGGAGAATGTTTTGTTAATATTATTATTTAAAGGGATCATTTTTTAAATGTTATTATTTGAATTAATCAAGGGGAAAGTAATTAAAAAATCTAATTTTACTTCATTTTTATTTTGGAGTTTACTAAACATTAATTTGATAATTAATAAAGTTATTTCTAAATCAATCAATGATCATTTTTAGATATGAACAAAACTAATACCAAAGTAAAGATATCTTGTCATTGTGGTTCTATTAAAATGGAACTTTTATTACCTGAAAAAATTGACAAAATCATACGTTGTAATTGCTCAATATGTAGTAAAAATAAAGGATTTGGTATGATTTGTATTCCTTCTGCTAATTTGTATTTGATTGAAGGTCAAGAATCTATGACTGAATATTTTTTTAATACAATGGAGTATCCGCATATTTTTTGTATTATATGTGGAACTCATACACATCATAAAAGTAGATCTTCACCTGGAAAACTTTGCATCAATATTGCTTGTATTGATGGTTTTAATTCTGATTATTTAAATAATAAAATAATTAAATTTGATGGTATCAATCATCCTAAAGATAAGATATTAAAATAATAGATTAAATCAGCCAAAAGGTTATATTTTTATTTAAACTGAAATAATTATTTCATTTGTTATAAGAGGTAGATATATATGAAAAAAAAGATGATATAAAAATTCTTAAAAAAGACTATATCTAATTATTTTTAATCTCTAATTTAAATATATAAGTATTTTGTTTATGCAAAATAATTTTATTTTTTTTTATAAAATCTAACTTTTCTAAAATACGAATTGAACCATGATTATCTTCATGAGTAAGTGCTAAAATTTTATAAAGTTTAAGTTTTTTTATACCATAATTTATAACTAATTTTGCCACATCAAACCCAATTCCATTTCTCCATACTGACGGAGTGTATCTATAACCAAAATCAATCCCATAATCTTCTTCTAAAAAACCACACATTCCAATTAATTGTTTATTTTTTTTTAAACGAACAGCATATCTACCAAATCCATTATTGTCATAGGATAAAATATTTTTTTTTATATATTCTTCTGATTGTTTATATGTTTGTTTTTTACCATCTACAAAATGTCTTACCTTTGGGTCGCTTTCAATTTTACTCCATTCTGAAATGTCTGATCTTTTAAATTTTTCAATGAAAAGTTTTTCGTTTTCAGTTATCATTTTTATAGTTTTACTTATTAAAGTTGGTAACTTTTGAAAAATGAGATAATAACAAAAAATTAAAATTTTAATTTTTAACACAGGGGACTAATGTTAAAACTAATTATTTTGTCCTCTAAAATTTCAAAATATAATTTACTAGAACAATTATCAGCTGTTTTGGCAGTTCCTTCTAATGTTGTAACACTATTTTCTATATTGATAGATTTAAATGATGTTTCTATATAAGGTTGTGAATTTTTAAAAGCCTTCTCAAAATCGTCTAATGTGAACTCTTTTTTTAATGCATCATGCATTAGGTTTGAAGCCTCATTATATTCACCGCTACTACTTAATAAAGTGAAATCGTTGGCTATTTTTCTTTCATTACTTGAGAGTGTCCCAATTAATACTATTAACACTATTGCTATAACTGCAATAACACCAATAATAATAAGAAAATATTTTAAAATTTTTTTTATTTGAAAATCTTTCTAGGTTATGTTCAATCGAAATACAATATACATTCTTTTTTAATAATAGATAGTATTTTATTTCTTTAGATTTTAATAAAAACTTATCGATTTATTTATCAACAATTGGAAATTTTTATGTGTATTATAGAAGAAATTAGTGAAAATGATTATGAAAATTGGAAGTTTATTTTCAAAAAGTATCTTTTGTTTTATAACTCAAAATTATCTGAGAAAATAATATGGTATTCATGGAATAATATAATAAATGAAGAAGAAGCAATCTATTGTTTGGGTTGTTATGAAACTTCTAGAAACAACAAAAAACAATTAATAGGTATTATGAATTTTATTTATCATAAATCTACTTGGAGTGAAAATAATGTATGTTATTTAGAAGATCTATTTATTTTAGAAGATTATCGCTCTAAAGGATATGCTTCTGCACTCTTAAATCATTTAACCAAAATTTGTAAAATAAATAATGTTGATAGAATTTACTGGAAAACCAAATCTGATAATCATATCGCACAATCTTTATATGATAAAGTAGCCATAAAAACAGATTTTCTTGAGTATGAAATCCTTTTAAAAAATTAAGAAATTATTTGTTACTTTTTTTATTGAGTATTCCACCATATTTAAACGTATCAAAATACAAAAAGCTTATTTTTCTGATGCAATTGTAACAAATTACTTCCCAGTATTTTTTATTGTTATATTTGCATAAATAAAGTTTCTTATAGGGAAGGTTACAACTAGTACAATTATTTTTTTCTTTTTCTCCTAACATTAGAACAAAAGTAGAACATTAGTAAAATTTTTTCAATTAGCTAAAAAGCTATTATTGAAAAAAATAGAAAATAAGAAAAATTAGTATAATCCAGATTGTAGTAAGACTTACCCAATACCATTTTATAAGTAAATTTTCAATTTTTTTAAAGATTACAAGATATGTAAAGGTTTTTTTCATAATAGGTCTTAAAAATATTCACTTAAATGTTATTTTAAACAGTATCAAAATCATTATTAAGGAAAAAACATCATGATATTATCTAATTTAATCACTGCGAAGGTAAGTGTAGTAACTGGTATATTCTTAGGTTTAGGTATTTGTTATTTAAATAAAAAAATAATGGGAAAACAAGACATAAGTAAAGAAAACGAAAGCTCATTTAATGAAAAATAATAAACTTATAATTTTTAAGTTTCATTAATTGAGATGAAGATCAATTGGGTTTACCATAATAATTACGATATACCATTAAAGGAAAATCATCGTTTTACATCAACAAAATTTTCTGATCTTTTTTCAGAGTTGAAAAATAGTAAATTATATGAGAATGCAATTATTAATAATCCTTCTGCAGCTGATTTTAGTGAGTTAACAGTTTCACATTGTTTAACTTATATAAATAAAATTAAGTATGGATTATTGAGCTATAAGGAAGAACGTAAGTTAGGACTATCTTGGTCTAAAAGGTTATCAGAAAGGTCATTTCTTGCCGTTAATGGCACTCTACTAACAGCAAATTTAGCTATTAAAAACGGTATTGGGTGTCATCTAGGGGGGGGGACACACCATTCTCACTTTGATTATGGAGCAGGTTTTTGTGTATTTAACGATCTTGCTTATGCTGCATTAATGTTAATCAACAATAAAATTGTAAAAAAGATCTTAATATTTGATTGTGACGTACATCAAGGAGATGGAACAGCTAGAATTCTTGAAAAAAATGATAATATTTTCACTTGTTCAATACATTGTAAAAAAAATTTTCCCCTAAATAAAGCTCAAAGTAATCTTGATATTGAACTAGAGGACCATACAAATAATACTGAATACTTAAATGAAATTCAAAAAACAATCAAATTTTGTGTAAATTCCTTTAAACCGGACTTTGTATTATATGATGCAGGAATAGATATTCACAAGGATGATGAATTAGGGAAACTAAATATTGATGATGTTGGTTGTTTAGAAAGAGACATATTAGTATTAAACTTTTTAAAAAAACTATCTATACCAGTTGCTACAGTTATTGGTGGGGGATATTCAAAAAACAAAGAAGAGTTAGCCATAAGACACTCATTTGTTTTTAATGCTGCAGATCAAGTATTTGGTTAACTGTTAAAGTTTAAAAATTCTAATTACTTTTATCAAATTCTAAACAACGGAAATCAGCAGATAATTGATTACCATCAAAATCGATATGACATACATTTATACTATGTCTTATACACCAAATTTGAATTCCTAAACTGGTAAATCCAACTTCAAATTTAACAAAGTTTTTTAAATTTATATCACTTGAAGATAGTGTTGATAATTCTTTAATACATTCATTGCACACTATATGACTGTTTATAGAATATTTGAGATTTTCATGTTCCATGATAAAGAATAAGTCATATAAAAATTAATCTTCTATTTTGTTTTTTTCAGCACAGCTTTTACACAATATACTATTATTAATTTTTACAAAACTTTCTTCATTTATAGCTTTTAAATCATCATAATATTTGGTTTTTAAACAATAATCACACCATATTTCAAATGATTGTATCATGACATGTCTCCTATAATAGATATATGCAGTTTAAATACCATGTGAATAGAATGAGACATCTTGTCTCAAATATAGTTGGTTTGTTAGATTTGAACTTTTTTTTTGGCACGTATTCTGCATATTTTTTTAGAAAAATAGGGTATAAATTATGAAATCTGAGATTTGTGAAAATTCTAAAAAATTAATTAATGAGAAGCTTTTTTTAAAATATGTTTCGTACAATAAACTAAATAAAAAAGATTCAAAAAAAACAATAGCTTTCAGCAATTTTTTTTATAAAAATGGTGACAGAATTTTTAATAACAGCGATAAATCTGATTAAAAAAATTTCTTATTAATTAAGAATTCTTTGTTTTGATTTTAAATAATTAATTTATATGTTTGCTTGTAGTAATCTTATTAAGTTTTATATCTTAGACATCAACAATATTAAATCAAACGCCTTAATTAAATGATCAGACTTCTTGTAATATCAATACTTATAACGCTTTTTATTTGGATCTTTAATAATTATTCTTCAAAAAATAAAATTCCTTTATCTCACAAATTAAATTCTGTGTTGAAAGTGATATTTATAGTACTAGTTTCTATAGGAATAATACTAATTTTACCTAGATTTGGTTTCAATCCACTTGCTTTAGTACAAAAATTTTTACCTCTTATTGGTATGTTATAAAATAGATTTAATTATTTTTTTACACACAAGGATTAGGATCAGATAAATGAATTTCATTGATCAATTTTAAAATTTCAGGGCTTAAATCTAATTCAATACTATCTATATTTTCTTTAAGTTGTTCCATTGAAGTAGCACCAATTATATTACTTGTTACAAATGGCCTATTATTAACAAATGCATTAGCAAATGTTGATGGATTAATATTTATTTTTTTAGCTAAATCCACATAAGACTTTATTGCTCTTTCACCTCTTTCAGTATGATGACGTGAAAAACGGCGCGGCCATAGTGTATATCTTGAATTTTTTGGGGTCTGATTATTTAAATATTTACCGCTTAATCTTCCACCTGCTAAAGGTGAGTATGCAAGTAAACCACAATTTTCTCTAATAGAAACCTCAGAATTTGCAATATCAAATATTCTATTGACTAAACTATAGACGTTTTGAATCGACATTACTCTAGGCAAACCTTTTTCTTTTGATTTTTCTAAGAATTTCATAACACCCCAAGGAGTTTCATTAGAAAGGCCAATATTTCTAATTTTTCCTGCCTTTATTTGCATTTGTAAATTTTCTAAAACCTCCTCTAATGGTGTCCAGTCTTCATCATTAGGATCATATTCAAAATCTAAAACCCCAAATTTTGGAACTTTCCTTTCTGGCCAGTGGAGTTGATATAAATCTATATAATCTGTTTTTAGCCGTTTTAAGCTCTGATCTATTGCATTATTTAGATTGGTTTTATCAAAGCCCAGGTATTTAGATCCTTTTCTTATCCACTCTAAACCCTGTGATCTAGAAGCAATTTTTGAAGCCAGTATAATATCTTTTCTATTTTTTTTATTTTGAAACCAATTTCCTATTATTTCTTCTGTTTTCCCATAAGTTTCTTTTCTAGGCATTACTGAGTATAATTCTGCTGTATCAAAAAAATTTATACCTCTTTCAACAGCATAATCCATTTGTCGAAAAGCTTCTTTCTCTGAATTCTGTTCTCCCCATGTCATCGTTCCTAAACAAATGACACTCACTTTAATATCTGTTGTTCCAAGTTTTCGGTATTTCATTGCTGAATTTTAACAAATGTAAATTTTTTGAGTATAGTATTTAAATATCTATAAATTTATATTTTATTATTTATAATTACAAAATACTATAAAAAAATATTTAATAAGAAATTGTGTTGTTATTGGAGTTTTAAGAGGAAGGAATATGCAAAATCTTTTTTTGGTCATTCTTTTATGTTTGTTAAATTTAAAAACTGCTTTTGCAGCTGATTTTATAGTTGGGTTAAAAGCATTTAAAGCTCAAGATTATGATACTGCTTTTGAGGAATTTAATTCATTAGCTGAGACAGGTGATATTAGAGCGCAAACCTATATAGGTATGATGTATTTTAATGGGTTGTCAGTATCTAAAAATTTTGAAACTGCTGCTGAGTGGTACATTAAAGCTGCTGAGTTAGGTCATCCACATGCTCAATATTACCTTGGCTGGATGTATGATAATGGTAAAGGACTTGAAGAAAATAAGAAATTAGCTTTCAAGTGGTTGCAAACATCTGCAAAGCAGGGGCATCCAAGAGCTCAGAACAATGTAGGTGTAATGTATTTTAAAGGTGAAGGAGTGCAAAAAAATCTTTTACTTGCTCAAATGTGGTACATGATTTCTGCATCCAAAGGTATGCAAGAAGCAATAGAAAATATGAATACTTTAAAAGGTAATTTAACTGATAAAGAAATTTCGCTTATTAAACAGATGGTAAAAAACTGTATGGTAAGTAATTATCAAACTTGTGAAAAATAAAATTTACTTTTAGGTTTATTTTGGAAAAAAAAATCGATAGAAAATCAAATAATTCTTCTTATCATTATTCTCAAATTATTATTCATTGGTTTGTAGCTTTGCTTGTTATCTATCAATTTACATTTGGGGGGAACATTAAGTTTTTAGAAATAGAAAGCTGTATTCATAGTAAAACTAATGCTTTAGAGAGCTGCCAACATCTAAATAACCATTATTTAGTAGGAGTTATTATTTTATTATTAATGATTATCAGGCTTTTTTTAAGGATTTTATTTGGTGCACCACCATTGCCTAAATCAATCCCTTTAACAATCAAAATCTTTGCAAGATTATCGCATTATCTTATTTATTTAATATTATTTTCAATGCCTTTTTTGGGAATGTATATGTATTATTTTAATTCTGAAATTTCTCAATTCCTACATATAACATTTTCAAAAATTTTGTTATTTTTAATACTTTTACACATTTGTGCAGTTGCATTTCATGAAGGAGTCTTAGGATCTAAACTTTTTTATCGGATGGCATCAATAAGTAAAGAAGGAGATAAATAATTTTTACAATTACTAAGGGTTCACTACAGTATTACCTTTTTTAATCCAATCAGTAATTCCGTCAGTTACATCGTAAATTAAACTATAACCTACTTTTTCAGATAGAAATTTGGATATAATTCCGGTTCTTCTACCAGTTCTACAAATTAATATTACAGGATCATTTTTTTTTGCTATTTTGTAAAGCTCTTTTAACCATTCATTTGTATTAGCTTTTCCGTTTTTATCAAAAAAAGTCATAAGTATGCTATTTTCTACTACCCCTGTAGATTTCCATTCATCTTTTCTTCTAATATCAATTAAAGGAATTTTCTTTTGTAGTAACGATTGTAGCTCAATATTTCCAATCTCTATAACATCAGAAAATGCTAATGATGCAAACAATACGTTAATAATTAATATTATTTTAAAAGCTAATGTTTTCATACTATACTATTTAATAATTTTTTTATGGAAATTAAAGTATATATATAAATATATTGTGATATAATGGAAAATATGATTAGTTGTCAGAGGAATTTATTTAATATTCCTGATGAAATAGTATATTTAAATACTGCATATATTTCACCATTATCGTTAAAAGTTGAAAAAGCTATAAATAAAGGGTGTAAGCTAGAGACTCAACCTTGGAAAATAGACCCTGAGTTTCATTTTTTTCATCAAATTAAAGAAACTAAAATTATTTTTTCAAATTTATTTAATATTTCATATAAAAACGTATCTTTAATACCATCTGCATCATATGGTATTTCAACTGCTGCAAATAATATCAAACTAACAAAAACAAAAAAAAAGATATTGATTTTAAAAGATCAATTTCCATCTAATGTTTACCCATGGATGGAGCTTTCTAAGAAGCAAGAAGGGGTATTAGAGATAATTGATGAATTAAATGAAACTACTTTAACAGAAGAAATAATTAATAAAATTAGTGAAGAGGTAGCAGTTGTTGCAATTCCTAATATTCGTTGGACTGATGGCTATATTATTGACTTAAAAAAAGTAAGTAATACTTGCAAAAAATTTGATGTTAACCTTATTTTAGATTTAACACAATCTGCTGGTGCTATGCAAATTGACTTAAAGGAAATAAATCCTGATTTTGCTATTATTGCAAATTATAAATGGATGCTTGGTCCTTATTCTACTGGTTTTTTATATATTTCTGATAAGTTCATTGACGGTGTACCTTTAGAAGAGACTTGGATTGGAAGAAAAAATAGTCAAGATTTTTCAAAACTAACAGATTATCAAAGTTTATATAATTCAGATTCTATTAGATTTGATATGGGACAAAGAGCTAATTTTTCTTTATTACCTGGGGTGAAAGCTGCACTAGAACAACTACATGATTGGAGTATTAAAAAAATTGAAAATACACTTTACCAAAATAATATGATAATTTGCAAAGGCCTTTCAGATTTGGGCTTTGAAATTCTAGCAGAAAAAAATAGAGCACCGCACTTTATAAGTGCCAGATTGCCAAGATATGACGGAGATTCATTAATCAATAATTTGAAAAAAAATAAAATCTTTATTTCTGAAAGATCTGGTTATTTAAGGATAACACCCCATTTGTGGAACAACGAAGAAGACTTTTTTAAATTAATAAATTGTTTGAAATCACTTATTTATTGATAACCAGTTTTTTTGTATTCCTTTTTATTATCAAAAATATTGAATTAAAAATTATAGCTATTAATAATATAAAGCCGCCAATAAAGGTCAGTCTTGTTGCTCCTTCTCCTAAAAATATCCAAACCCAAATTGGTGCTAGTAATACTTCACAGAGTGATAATAAAGTTAGTTCAGCAGCAGGCACTGTTTTAGATCCTACTGTATATAAAATCAACCCAATGCCAACCTGAAAAATCCCTAAAAATAAGGCATAAAATGCATCATTTCTTTCAATTATTAAGTTATGATTTTGAATTTTGCAAATTATTACAGTCAAGAAAATAGCTAATAATCCTGATAAAAAAACTGATGGTAACATATTATTTTGTTTTCCCCATCTTAAAGAAACTGTGAAAATTGAAAATCCAAATGCAGAAATAACCCCGCCAATGCTTCCATTTATAGAGTTATTTCCAAAACTATCCATAAACATTACGAAAATACCTAGAAAAGCAATTAAAATTGCTAAGAAAGTATGCAAAGATACTTTTTCTCCTAAAAAGTAGTAACCTAAGATAGATGTAATTAATGGAGCGGAAGCAAACAATAACATTGCATTTGCTACACTTGTGTTTTGCACAGCATATATACCACCTGAATAGGCTATAAATAAACCGAAAGCTGCTATAAAAACAGGAAACTTTGATTGGTAAATTAAAACAAAAGGATTTTTTTTTGTATTTATTAATAAAACTATGAATAAAAATAATACTAAGCTTGATGATCTATATAATAAAATTTGCCAAACATTAGCATTTTCAATTAATCTTATTCCTATGCCAATCATTGACCATAACATTCCAGCCACTATGACATAATAAACACCCGTATTTTTCCTTAGGTAGTAAAACATAATTAGTTGCAGATCTTTTTTTATAATTAATATCAGAAAAAAATACTTAAAATTTTTTTGATAATTTGTTTATTTAAGTATAATTATATATTACATATTTTTTTAACTAATTCTAGAAATTTACTAACATGTTATTCATATGACAAAATATCTAATTTTAGGTAAATCTGGTGCTGGATCCTTAATACCTGAATTCTTATTTGCAGAGTTAAAGATTACTTACGATATTCAGTTTGTTAGTAAAGAGGAATTGGTTAAATCAACTAGTAAAGGGTTCAATCCTTTAGGTAAAATACCAGTGCTAATTTTACCAGATGGTACAGAAATTTTTGAATCATTAGCAATTGTTAATTACATAACAACTAACTATCCTGGTCTAAGTCCAACTAAAGAAAGTACTGATTATTTTCAATACTGGCGAATGCTAAGTCTATTATCTAGCACTTTATATTCAGGATATCATAGGCAACATCATGCAAATGATTATGTCAATGAAATTGGATTCACAAGTTTGAAAGAAAAAGCTCAACAAGAACAATCTATAATTTATGATTATATTGAACAAAACTTGAATCCATATCTATGTGGTGAAATAATTACTGCTGCTGATTTTTATTTGTATACATTAACAAGATGGGATTTTGATAAAACTAAATTACGAATTGGAAGACCCAATCTGTCAATTTTTTTAGAAAATTTAAGATCAAGAAAATCTGTTGATAAAGTATTAAGTCAACAACCTCCTAAACCTAAAATTAGAGTATAAACATGCCAAGTTTTGATATAGTAAGTAAGATTGATCTAAGTGAATTAAAAAATGCTGTACTAAATTCCATGAAAGAAATTAGTCAAAGATATGATTTTAAAGGTTCAATCTCTAAAATTGAGTTAGAAAATGAATATTTAGTTGTCCATACGGAAGATGATTTAAAAGCGAAGCAAGTAAATGACATTTTGATTAGTAACTTAGTAAAAAGAAAAATTGATCCAAAGTCTTTAAAAGAATTTAAAAAGGAGAGTGCCTCTGGCAATTCAATTAGAATTTTATTTTCTATTATAGATGGGATAGATAAAGAGGATGCAAAAAAAATAAATTTAGAAATCAAAAAAAGTAAACTTAAAGTAAAAAGTCAAATTCAAGGTGATGAGTTAAGAGTATCGGGTCAAAAAAGGGATGATTTGCAAAAAATCATTAATTTAATCAAAAACCTTTCTTTAGATATCCCTGTTCAGTTCATTAATTTTAGAGATTAAGAACTTTGTGATTTATTGCTAAGGAAAAGTTGTAAGTATGAAAAAAATAATACCAGAATTATATTCAACTGGTGAAAGTTTATATTATTACAGGGAAAAAGCACCTTCTTTAAAATCATTTGATTTAAATTTGCGTCAATCCTGTGACTTAGATTTGCTTTTAGACGGTTCTTTTAATCCTTTAAATGGATTTCTTACAAAAAAAGAGTACATGTCAGTTTGTAAAAATATGCTTTTACTTAATGGTGAATTATGGCCAATTCCAATAAATTTGGATGTTTCAAAAGAGTTTGCTGATACATTGGAATTAGGTGAAGAGATTTCCCTTAAGGATCAAGAGGGTGTAAATTTAGCAATACTTATTGTTGAAGATATATGGTATCCTGATAAGCTTTTTGAAGCAGAAAAAGTATTTGGTACTACAAATTCTGAGCATCCAGGAGTTAATTATCTGCTAAATAAATCTAAAAATGTTTATGTTGGTGGAAAAGTAATAGGTATAAACAAACCGAATTTTTATGACTTTAAACATTTAAGAAATTCACCAAATGAATTAAGACGTATATTCAATAAATTAGGTTGGTCCTCTATAGTTGCATTTCAAACTAGAAATCCCTTACATCGTGCTCATTTTGAATTAACTTTAAGAGCTTCCTCTGAAAATGAAGCTAATTTATTAATTCATCCAGTGGTTGGAATGACTAAACCAGGAGACATTGATCATTTCACAAGAGTCAGATGCTACGAGTCTATTTTAAAATATTATACAAAAACAACAACTTGTCTTTCACTATTAAACTTAGCTATGAGAATGGCAGGTCCTAAAGAAGCTATTCTTCATGGATTAATTAGAGCTAACTATGGATGTACTCATTTTATTGTAGGAAGAGATCATGCTGGACCAGGATTAAATTCAGACAAAGTTCCATTTTATCACGAGTATGAAGCTCAAGATCTATTTATACAGTTTCAAGATAAAATAAATATTCAATTGGTAAAATTCCAAAATTTTGTTTTTCTTGAAGATAAAGCCGAATATGTTCCAATTAATCAGGTCTCTAAAAATTCAAGTATTATTGAAATATCAGGTACTGAATTACGAAGGAGACTTGATAAGGATCTAATTATACCTGAATGGTTCTCATTTCCAGAAGTTATAAAAGAATTAAAAAAAGCCAAGCCACCTTTACATAAAAAAGGATTTACAATATTTTTTACCGGCTTATCTGGTTCAGGTAAATCAACCATTGCTAATGCTCTAATAAATATGCTTCTAGAAATGGGAGATCGTTCTGTTACTTTGTTAGATGGAGATATTGTTAGGAAGAGGTTAAGTTCTGAACTAGGTTTTTCTAAAGAAGATAGAGACCTCAATATAAGAAGAATTGGTTTTGTAGCAACGGAAATTGTTAAAAATGGTGGTATTGCTATTTGTGCACCAATTGCTCCATATCAAAAATCCCGGGATGATGTAAGAGAAGAGATTGAGGCTTTCGGATCTTTTATTGAGGTCTATTTATCAACACCATTAGAAATTTGTGAAAAAAGAGACAGAAAAGGATTATATAAGTTAGCAAGAGAAGGGAAAATTAAGGAATTTACTGGTATTTCAGATCCTTATGAAGTTCCCAAAAAACCTGAATTAATTTTAAATTCTGAAGATAAAAATGTTGAGTATTGTGCTTCTTTAATTATCTTAAAATTGAAGAGTTTAGGCTTGATTTTTGGATAAATAATAACTTTTGAAAGTTATGTATTTTGGAGATAAAGATTTGAATTTAGAAAAATTAATTTTTAATTTAAAACCGGTAGTATTTGAAGCTGGAGATGCGATAATAGAAATCTATAAAAATGGAGCAAAAGCAGAATATAAGGAGGATGGTTCTCCAGTTACTATTGCTGACAGATTGTCAGAAGAAATAATTTTAAAGAGTTTAAATTCTATTGCACCTAATATTCCTATTGTTAGTGAAGAAAATAGTATCAGTCATAAGAAAGTCTTTTCTGATGAATATTTTCTTGTAGATCCACTTGACGGAACAAAAGAGTTTTTAGATTTTAGTGGTTCTGGTGAGTTTACAGTTAACATTGGGTTAATTTCAAAAAATAGACCAATTATGGGAATTATCTATTCTCCAAATTCAGGACAATTGTATTATGGAATAAGTACAGAAGGTTCATTTTCTGAAAATAAAAATGGAGAAATTCTTAACTTAAAAGTTAAAAAAGGCGAAACTGACGATATAATAGCTATTGCTAGTAAAAAACATTTGTCTTTAAAAACTGAGACATGGTTGGCTGATAGAAAAATAAAAAATATTATATCAGCAAGTTCTTCAATAAAATTTTGTGCGATTGCCAAAGGTGATGCTGACGTTTATCCAAGGTTTTCACCTACAATGGAATGGGATACGGCAGCAGGAGATGCAATTCTTACAGGAGCAGGAGGAAGAGTTACAGTAGGAGATTCTAATAAACCACTATTCTACGGAAAACCAAACTATAGAAATTTAGACTTTATTGCTTGGAGTAAACTCAAATTTTTTTGATTGTAATAATATGAAAATAGATCATTTTGCTATATCGGGTACTAATTTAGGAGAAGCCACTGAATATATAGAATCTACGTTAGGTTTTAAAATGCAAAAGGGAGGTAAGCATGAGATTTTTGGAACCCACAATAATTTGATGGGATTAAAAGATGGACTTTATCTTGAGTGTATATCTATCGATCCAAGCAGCAATAAAATAAGTTACCCGCGTTGGTTTAATCTTGATAATTTTTATGGTCCTCCAAAACTTACAAACTGGATTTGTAGATGTGAAAAAATTGAAGAAATAGTTATGAATACTAGTGTTGATGTCGGCAAAGTAAAAAAAATAACACGAGATAAATTAAATTGGAAAATGACAATTAAAAATGATGGGATTCTACCTTTTAACAATATTTTTCCTGCATTTATAGAGTGGGATAAAAATTCTTCTCATCCATCTAAAAGTTTAAATTTAGTAGAATGTGAATTATATCATTTGACTATTTATCATCCAAAAATTATCGATTTCAAATCAAACTTAAAGAGATTAAAAGATGATCGAATTTCATATGAAAATAATAATAAAATTGGGATAGTTGCTGAATTTAAAACTAAAAGTGGGAATAAAATTCTATCAAGTTTTTAACTATTTTTCTAACAAGGAAATATAATGGATTTTAACACTATTATTAAATTTTGGTTTACAGATATTGACTCAAAAAAGTGGTTTGAAAAAGATGATAATTTTGATCAATTATTAAAAGAAAGATTTAATTCCTTAGTAGATCTTGCTTTAGATGATAATCTTATGGATTGGAACGTAAATATAAAGGGCAACTTAGCCTTAATTTTGTTATTAGACCAATTCACTAGGAATATTTATAGAAATACTCCTAAAGCGTTTGCAGGAGATGAAAAAGCTTTAAAAATTTGTTTTATGGGTATAACCAAAGGTTACTTAGAATATGATAATACTTCCTGGAGACATTTTTTGCTTATGCCATTAATGCATAGTGAAAATCTTGCAATTCAAGAATTATCTCTACCTCTTTTTAAAAAATACACAAATGACAAAACATATGATTTTGCAAAAAGACATTATGAAATAGTAAACAATTTCGGACGATTTCCTCATAGAAATACCATTCTTGGAAGAAAATCAACACAAGAAGAGATTATTTTTTTGAAAAAACCAGGATCCTCATTTTGAATAACATTATTATTTTAAAAATTTGAAAAATTAAAAAATGAAATTTCCTTCAAAATCTATCGCAAGTGGTCACATGGCAATGTTAATGTTTTCACTTCTAGTATCAGGCTCTTTTGTTTTGGGATCTATTATTGCAAACCTTATTTCACCAGATTTAGTGACTTTTCTAAGGTTTTTAATAGCATTTATAGCAATTGCAATTTTAATTCTTTATCAAAGCAAATTTTGTTTTTTAAAATATTTATCTATTGGGAGGAGTTTAATTCTAGGTGCATTGATATCAATTTATTTTATAACAATGTTTGAAGGTTTAAAAACAGCATCATCTACTTCTATGGCAGTTGTATTTACTCTTACTCCTTTATTAGCTGGTTTTTTTGATTTAATTTTTTCTAACCGAGTAATGTCTAAAAAAGTTTGGATTACTGTTGTTGTCGCAGCTATAGGTGCATTATGGATTATTTTTGATGGAAATATTCAAAATTTCATTAATTTCAAAGTTGGTTATGGTGAAAAACTTTTTTTTATAGGTTGCATTTGTCATGCCTTATATGCGGCATTAATACCAAAGTTTAATAATGGTGAACCTGCAATTATTCAAACTTTTGGTACGCTGATATCTGGCATAATAATTTTGGGACTTTTTTCTAACAAAGAAATTATTTATCATAGTTGGATCGATTTTCCAGTTATCGTTTTATTAACAATTTTATATTTAGCAATTTTTGCAACAGCAGCTAGCTTTTTTTTGATTCAATATTCTGCTGTTCGATTGAGTTCAATTAAAGTTATGGCATATACATATGCTGTTCCAATATGGGTAGTTTTATTGCAAATTATTTTTTTGCAACAACTCCCTAACACAATTACTTTTGTTGGTGCTTTTGTTATTTTAGTTTCTTTATTAATTTTATTATTTAATGACGAAGGTTAAGAAGATTTTAAACCATTAAATTTAGTCAATTAAAATTTGATATTGAATTTCGTTAATAATGCGGTCCTCCCCATTTATAGGAACAATATCCATAGGACATACTGACATAACAACAATACAATCTATAATTGCTTCTAAAATTATAAAATCATTTTTTTTTGATAGAGGTGAAGAAAATGTAACATCGCCGTCATTATTAACTGGAATATTCATCCAAAGATTTAATGGGGAAGGGCATTCTTTAATTTTGTATCCTAATTTATCTAAGGAATTAAATAAATTATCTGTACAATTTTCATGATAACCATCGCAACCAAGCATTTGATATCGATAAGTATCACAAGCAGCAATTAGAGTATCATGCCTACCAGGTGAAGTATCCGCCATAATGTGAAGAATTGGTTTTCTTTTGTTTGTGTATAAATATTCACCCTCTTTTGGAAATATAGAACTTGTAACTGCTCTATTATGTTCCATTGACATAAATTCGCCTACGTCATTTTGATTAAAACACCAAGTATCAACAACTTGCGTTCCATGTGTGTTGATAATTTTAATTTTTTGATTTTTTGATATTAAAACTGCTTTTGATTCTCTTGGTGGAATTGTAATCAAATTATTAGTCATCTTCTGCTATATCCTCTAGCCACAGCTCAGGTTTTTCTTTTATAAATTTGGACATTAATTCTATGCATTTTTTATCATTTGCAATAACAACATCAATACCTTTTGATATTAGAAACTTTTCATTTCCACCAAATGTTTTATTTTCTCCAATTACTACTTTAGGAATACCAAATTGAACAATTGTACCACTACACATCATACAAGGACTTAAACTGGTGTACAAAACAGTATCTTTATATGTTTTTTGTCTTCCAGCTTTTCTTAAAGCATCCATTTCTCCATGTGCTATAGGATCTCCTTTCTGTACTCTTTGATTTCTACCCTGAGCTAAAATTTCTCCATTTCTTGCTAATACTGAGCCAATAGGACATCCACCTTCAAGAAAACCTGCTTTTGCTTCATCATAAGCTACTTGCAACAATTTTTGATCAATTTCACTAAGCATTGGTAATTAAACTCCTATAAAATTTTTTTATGATAGTAGGGTAACTTTTCTACACTTGGCGTCCAAATACTTTGATTTTTTAAATCATCCAAATATTTAATTATATCTTCCAGTTTAGCAAACCATACATTTTTTGTTTCAAGTGTGCTTTCTATCCAACTTTCAACCTGTTTCCATCTTGCAAGTCTTCCAGTTAAAAATGGATGAATAATTAACATGAAAAATCCACCAGCTTCGTATTGTGCTTCAAACTCTTCCCAAAAACCTAATAGTCCTTTTGAAGGTGCCTGTACAGGCATCATATATCCAATTTCTTCATAATGAGCAAATGGAGGCCAATCATCTGTTCCCCAATGAACAGGTATTTCATATAAATTTCCTTTTGGAGTTTTAATTTCATATGGTATATCATCTGCCATCATTGAGCTATCATATTTAAATTTATGTTCTATCATTAAGTCAATAACCTCATCCGTAATATTATAAACTGGTGCTCTATAACCAATGGGATGTTTGCCACAAATTTGTTTGTGTATTTCTAGGGTTTTTTCAAACCATTCTCTTTGATTTCCATATGTTTTGATTGGGTCTTCATGTAAATATCCATGATGACCTATTTCATGTCCGTCATTTAATATATTTTCAATTTGATATTGATATTCTTTTAAACACCATCCAGGAATAAAAAATGATTGTTTTAATCCAAACCTACGATATGTTTCTAAAATTCTTGGAATTGCTACATTCGGACCGTATTTGCCCATTGAAATAGGATATAACCTTTTAAAACTATCATCTGGCTTAGAAATGTGGATTAAACTATCAGCATCCATATCAAAAGTTATTGATACGGCACATTTTGCATTGTCAGGCCAAGGTATAGGATTCCTTATCATTTATTATTCCTCAATTAAAACATGAACATTCTTTTCTGACCAACTTAACCAATATTTATTTCCATTTTGAATATTAAATTTAGAAAGTTCTCTTTCGGTAATTTGTATTTTGAATTCTGTACCATCTGTACTTTCTAAAAATAAGGTAACTATTGAACCTACATATTCTTCTGAAATTAATCGACAATTTATAATATTTGATTTTTGTGGTTTTACCGAAGAAAAATTCATTAAGTCGGCCGAAATAATATAGTTTATTTTATCTCCTTTTTGTATAGGCTTATTCTTATCAAGTTGAAAATTAAAGCATCCTGCATTAGTTTTGATATAGGCGATATTTGATTTTATATCATAAACTTTGCCGCTTAGAATATTATTTCTTCCTACAAATTCTGCAACGAACCTGTTTGTTGGAGATCTATAGATATCTTTTGGAGTGCCAATTTGAGAAACTTCCCCAACATTCATAATTATTACTCTATCCGCCATTGCAAATGCTTCTGATTGTGAATGAGTTACGTAAACAAAAGTTATATCCAATTCTTTTTGTAATTGTGTAAGTACAGCTTGCATTCTGATTACTAGATGCGCATCTAATGCTGATAGAGGCTCATCAAGAAGTAAAATTTCAGGTTCCATTACTAACGATCTTGCAAGAGCAACACGCTGTTTTTGACCGCCAGATAATGTTGATATATCTCTTTTTGCAAGCTCTTTAACCTCTAATTTTTCAAGCCACTCTAAAGATTTTTTATTTCTTATTTTGGGACTTAAGCCCCTCATTTTAAGTCCAAATTCAACATTTTCTTGTACGTTTAAAAAAGGGAATAAAGCTAATGATTGCCATACTAAAGGTGTATCTCTTTCATGCGGTTTTACATTATTCATCAGACGATTATTAAATCTTATTTCACCAGATGACGGTATTTCTAATCCAGCTAGCATTCTCAATGTTGTTGTTTTCCCACACCCTGAAGGTCCCATAATGGCAAGAAATTCTCCTTTTCCAATATCAAAATTAATATCTTTTACTGCTGGAATTTTTTCAAAGTTTTTACAAACATTTTTGAATGTTACTAGTTTATATGACATTTATTTATTTTTTCCTTTCATTTGCCAAGTTAAGAAAAAAATTTGTGCAGTGATTACTAATGTCATAGACGTGAAGAATACAAAAGTACCAATTGCATTAACTTGAGGATCAATATTTCCTTGTACAATTTCAAGAATAATTACTGGTACAGTTTTATTTAATCCAGAAACAAACCATGAAATAGCAAATTCATCAAAAGAAACAGCTGCAGTTAAACAAAGTGATGAAATAATGGCTGGTTTACAATAAGGTAATATCACATAGCGCATTGTAGCCCACTCCGAGCCTCCCAAATTCCATGCAGCTGATTCTAAATCCGGGTCGATTTGATTTAATCTTAGTCTAATAATAGCCATTGCAAATGGTGCTGTTAGTACACTGTGTGCACAAATAATTGACCATAATTGACCTGACATCCCAATTTTAGAAAGCCAGGCTAACATAGCTAAGGCAAGAATTATTAATGGAATGGTAGGAGGTAATAAAACTAATGCTAAATATAAACCTTTAAATTTAAAACGGTAGCGGTAGTCTGAATATGCTGTACAGAAACCGAGAAAGGTCGCAAGTATACATGTTACTAGGGATACTATTACACTATTGATTGCAGCTTGCCATACTCCAGGATCATTAAAAATTTTAATATACCATTCTAAAGAAAAATTACCTAATGGAATAGTAGGAAATCTTTGAGAATTAAAAGAAAAAATAACACTAAACGCTATTGGTGTGAAAATGAACACAAATATAAAAATCAAATATGTTATAAGAATAAAATTCAAATATTTTTCTTTGGTCATTTTTTAAAACTTTTTGAATATGCAGTCATTATTCCAATAAAAGCTATTGAAAACAAAGTTATCATCATTACAATCGCAACCACCGCAGCTCTTGGCCATTGTTGCCCTGATTTTGTTGTGTCTAAAATTAAAATTGGTAATGTTGGTTCTTGAGACCCTCCAAGATAAAATGGGGCAACAAAATCACCAAACGACAAAATAAAGCAAAATACCGCAGCGATAATAAAACCTGTTTTTGATAAGGGAATAATAACTCTTTGAATAATTGATTTTGGTTTACATCCCAGATTATAGGCTGCTTCTATCAAATTTCTATCAATATTGGCCATTGTTACTGTTTGTAAAATGATTACTAAAGGTAGAGTTAGAGTCATATAACCAACTAATGTTCCAATATGAGTATTTAGCATTTTGAAAGGGCCTAAATCTAAATAACTAAAAAAAGCATTAATCACACCCTTTTCAGCTAAAATAACATACCATGAAAAAGTACGGACTAGATAACTTGTAAAGAAAGGTATTATAAGCATAAAAATTGCCCATCTTCTAATATTATCTGAAACTTTAAAAGCTAAAGTGAAAGAAGCTGGAAAAGCTATTAGCATTGTAAGTAATGTACTAGTTCCTGCAATAATAATAGTAAACCAGTAGCTATCCCAAAAATAGTTTTTTGAAAACATTTTTGTCCAATTAATGAACTCAAATGCCTCAGTCATTCTATAATTTTTGACTAAAAAGAATGACATGGCAACCATGAATAAAACTGGACCAACAAAAAATAATAACTGCCAGATAATAATAGGCAGCCTAAAAGTTAAGGAATAAATATTTAAATTATTTTTAGTAGGTTTCATATTAAAAAAGGGCGATAAAAATATCGCCCTTGTATAATAAATTATGCGTTTTTATATTCGGACCAAAAGTCATTCCAATCTTCTAATGTTTGTTGTTTAGGAATATCTCTGTAATGAATTCGGCCGTCATTTATTAATGCAATAGGATCATTTGGCATACCTTCCATTTGATGGCTTCTTTTAGCTTCTTTTGGATCTGCCTCAATTAAAGCAGCTCTGCCTGCTTTAGTAATGCAAAACCCTGGGTAAGCGGCCATTTGTGCAGATTTAACTTGTCCAACTGGAGATAACATATAATTAATAAATTTTTTAATTATATCAACTTTATCAGTTCCTTTCCCAATGCAGTAACTTTCTGTCCATTGAATTCCACCTTCTTTAGGTATTACTGAACCTACAGGAGCACCATCTTTTTCTAATACACCAGTTATCCAGTCTCCAATACCACACATTGCTAACATTTCTCCATTTTTTAAGGAATTGAATGTTCCACCATAATCAAAATATCCACCAACTTGAGATCGTAATGACATAGTTACATCTTGTACAGCCTGCCATTTTTTATTATCTAAATCCCACAATCCGGATCCATTACCTTTATATAAACTCATCATACCTAAATTTGGTAAGTGCCAATCGAAATGACCAACTTTTCCTTTAACTTCTGGTTTCCAAAAACAAGAATAACTCTGTGCTTCCTCTTCTGATATGACAGTTTTATTATATGAAACACCCAAATGACCACCTCTGACCATTACGGAATGAAGTTTTCCATTGGCCCAATGTCCAGGAAATTTTGTAAAATCTTCATGAAGCATGTCATCAAAAGGATAGTCTGAAGGTTCAAGATCTTCAATATAACCTGCCATATTTAATTGTTGAACAAATTCAGCGTCTGAAAGTATTATATCATAAGTTCCTGGTGGAGATTGAGCTATTAAAGCAAGCATATTGTCACCACCTGCATAATATTTAGGTACAAACTTTACATTGTTTGCCGCTTCAAATTCAGACACAATATCAGGCTCACCATGTCCATACCATGCGAGCATATTTAATTCTACCGTAGATGCCCAAGCACGACTAACAAACGGAATACTTAAAGCAGTAGCTCCTGACAATTTAAGAAAATTTCTTCTGTTATTTTTTTTTGTGGTCATATTTATCTCCCTGTTATTTATTGTGAAAACTAAACTTTCAAACAAATATGTAAGTTAACCTATTGATATAATAATTAAAGACTTGCTTATATTTACAATAAAAATATATTAGTTTTAGTTTATCATTTTTACAATCTGTTTTGATCTTTATTTTTTAAAATTAACAAAAAATTATGAAACGAATTGATTTTCATAAACTTTTTAAACAGATTGGTCCTGTTGTTCTTCCTGTTATTCACGTTAAAAATATTGTTCAAGTTATTAATAATATTGATAAAATTGTTGGAGAAGGTGCGCCAGGATGTTTTTTAATAAATCATGATTTTGGAATTGATGATTTTTTACCTATTATTAAAAAAGTACGCATTAAATTTCCTTATTTATGGTTATCAGTTAATTTTTTAGCTGAAACAGGAAAAGTTGCATTTCCTATATTATCTGACCTTAGTTCTCAAGGGTGTTTTATTGATGGATATTGGGGTGATGATGCTTGTATAGACGAAAATGGGGTTAATATTGAAGCCAAAATAATTTCTAAAATTAGAAATGATACTGGTTGGAAAGGCTTATATTTTGGGGGTACTGCCTTTAAAAAACAAAGAATTATTCCACAGGAAAAATATGGAGATGCTGCAAAATATGCTACTCAATTTATGGATGTGGTAACAACCTCAGGAGTTGCTACTGGAATTAAGGCTGATATCTCAAAAATTAAAACTTTTAGATCATGCATTGGTGATAGTGTACTTGCTATTGCATCTGGTATTACAGTTGATAATGCAAAAATGTATTCTATTGCTGACTGTTTTATGGTAGCTACAGGTATTAATTATGAAAACGATTTTTATGAAATAGATCATAAAAAATTGTCAAAGTTATTACTTGTTTGTCGTCAAATAGGTATAGGTGAATAATCATGACAAAAAAAAATATAAAAGGAATGAGAGATAATCGTTGGTATTTAAATATTATGTCTCCTAATACAAAAGGTGAAAAATTTGCATGGCTTGATCCTACATCAATTTATATCAATACTAATGCTTTCATAGATCTTCTTGATGATTTGTTGGATGATCTTGAAGAAATTGATTGTGATGTAGTTGCAGGAATTGATGCTATGGGTTTTGTATTAGGTTCAGCTCTAGCTGCAAGATTAAGAAAAGGATTTTTGCCTATTAGAAAAGCAGGTAAACTTTGTGTAGACACTAAAAAAGTAGATTTTGTCAATTATTCAAAAAGAAATCAATTTATGGAAATTAGATTTCCTGCATTTGAGGCAGGTGCAAAAGTTATTATTGTTGATCAATGGGTGGAAACTGGTGGAACAATGGGGGCTGCTATTAGATTAATCGAACAACAGGGTGGTTTAGTTAAGGGAGTAATAGCCTTGGCTATCGAAGAAAATGATAATACAAAGAAACTTAGAAACGATTATAAATGTTTTTCAGCTGTAGTCCCTGGTTCTGAATGGCAAAAACAGTGTAACGAACAG
>CACFXF010000016.1 GCA_902570265.1 uncultured Alphaproteobacteria bacterium
GTTTTACTTTAGAAACAACAGCTCAAACAACAGAGAATGAAGAAACAGAAGATCAAGAGGATCAGCAAGAAGAGACCCAGCAACAGAACCCTCTTCCCATTGGTCAAGTAGCTAACCAGTCTCTAGAGGTCGGGTCCGAGATTAAACTCTCTGAGTTTGTAGCCAAAGGGGATTATACCTGGTTTCGATTATGGGATGCTACAGGCAGTAATAGCTTTAAAAAGAATGGTACAGAACTCGATGCTAAAGCTGGTATCAATATCAGGGCCAGTGATCTAGAGAATACGGTTCTTACAGCGGATAGTTCGACTTCCACTCAAAAACTTTATATCCGGGGATGGGATGGTGCTTGGTCTGCTTGGGATAGTTTTAAGCTCCAATCAACTGAAAGTTCAAATGATTCTGACATTAGCGACGGAAGTGATAGTTCTCAAGAAGGGTTATTTATACCTTCTCTTTTTCCTGAACCTATTTCTATAGATGATGAAAATCAAAATATTGGAAATATGGATCATTATTCATCTGGTCTAATGTCGGGCAATGGACGTTTTGTTATTTTGAAACAAAGTTCTAGCAATGATTTGGTTAGAAAAGATTTATTTAAAAATAAAATCGAATTAGTTTCTTCAACTTTAGAAGGTGAAAAATCATTAGGCAATAATTTTGCTCTTGATATTTCACAAGACGGTAAATTTGTTCTCTTTGCTTCTGAGGCTTATAATGGAAAGTTAAATTTGGATCCTAATGCTCCTTCTGAAGGAAACCAGGGATATGCTTATTTCAGAAAAGATATGATTTCTGGAGAAATAATAAGAGTTGATACTCCTTCAGATAATTCCTTTATTGGACCATCATGGAGTTACGGTGATGCATTAATGTCAGCAGATGGAAATGTTGTAGTTTTTGCTAGTAGAAATTTAAATTATGCAGGTTTGGAAAATACTTCTGACTATGGTCCTTTACATCTTTTTCATAAAGACCTTACAACTGGAAATTTACAAATAGTTGATATCAATACCGAAGGAAATCCCTCAAAAAATGGTGTAAAAAATAGTTTTCAAAATAATTACAGGAATCAACTCGATATTTCTGATGATGGCTCAATTATCTCTTTTATTACTGAACATATTTATGAAGACGGATCTTATTACACCGATCTTATCGAAGGTTCATCAGGTATGAATGAATGGTCTGGTGGATATATTCGAAATATGAATGGTACAGAAAATTCTTCCATAGAATATGTAAACCATACAAATTCATCTAATATGATAATTTCGGGTAATGGAAAATATGCTGCTTTTACTGCACGAGGTTCCGAAGAATTTGAGGGTATTCAAATGCCTAATTATTTTGAAGGCCAAATATTTATCAAAAATTTAGAGACTGATGAAATCAGTTTAGCAAGTAATTCTGCTGACGGTGAGGTTGCAAATGATTATTGTTCAATAAATCAAAATTCTTTATCAAGTGATGGACGATTTTTAGTTTTTAGCAGTCGTTCAGATAATTTGGTAAGCGATGACACTCAATCTTCTGAAGATATATTTGTCAAAGATTTACAAACAGGTGCAATTGAAAGATTAAGTTTTGGTGAAAATAATGGAGCAACTCTAGCAGGAGGTATTAGTACTGATGGGAGAATAATTACTTATAAGATCTATAATAGTTCATTAATTCCTCAAAAAAATGCAGGTAATTCAAATTTCGTAGTAGCTAATTCACTTCATCCAGAAATTGTTGAAAGATCACAAAATAGTACAGAGGAAAACACTTACACATTTAGTTATTTCAAACTATGGGATGATAAAGGTACAAATAATTTCAAATTAAATGATAAAGAAATAGATGCATCTGATGGTTATTATTTAAAAGCAGATGATTTAAATGATGTAGTATTAATTTCAGATAACTCTCAATCAGAACAATTCCTATATATTCAAGGCTGGAATGGGTCAGAGTGGACTTTTTTAGATCCTTTTAAATTAACTTCTGTCAGTGAAAGTTCTTCAAATGATACAAATGTAGTGGTTAAATCTATCCTTGGTAAAATAGATGATCAAGTAATTAAAATTGGAGATGAAATAAACTTATCAGATTTACTAGATAATAATTCTGATGACGTTTTACAAAGTTTATTACCTTCCAGTGATATTTTTAAAATTACATCAAATGCTTCTGCAAAACACCTAGAAGTTTCAAATTTTAATAGTGGCAATTATTTTTCTGTCTGGAGTGCCTCCGGTGATAAAGCCTTTGAAATATTTGGACAAAAGTATGATAAAGATGGCACTCTTATTGGCGATATTATTCAATTAAATAGTACTAAACAACATGGTTATAGTAGCAATCAAACAAACCCCTCATTAAGTAAATCAAAAGACGGCAGTATCATATATTTTTTTGATACATACGGCTTAAGTAATACATCGTTTCCACAAGGTTCCCACAATGTAATTACTGGAAATATTTTAGATGAAAATTTTAATTTTCAAAGAACTTTTGGTTCTGATGGAGAATTTTATGACACAATTATTATGAATGAAATTGGTGGAGTACAATCACATTCTGATATTTCAAAAAATAATAGTGGCAAACAAATGCTTGTGTTTGAAACTACAATTGGTAGCTATTTAAATGGGACAACAGCCTCTTGGAAAGAAGATGCTTTAGAAGATCATTTTGAAAAAGGTTTTTCTGATTTAAGCGGAACAAGTATACAAGCTATTATTTTTGATCCTGCAACCATTGATGATCTTATAATTGAAAATGGCGTATTTATTGAAAATATAGAAGTTAACGAGCTAAAAGAAGGTTCTCAAAAATACCCAAAAGTAACTGGTATAGGCTCCGAAAAATTTGCAGTAGTTTGGCAGGACACTGAAACAAATGAGATTAGCGGTGCTATTATTTCTAATGAAGGAGAAATTTTAGTAAACAAAACAGAACTAGAGCCTGTAATAGTTGATCAAGTTAACCAAAAAGATCCTATAATTACTGAATTGAGCAATGGAAATATTGTAGTTGCATGGACAGAAGGAATAGACTCACCAATAGAAAACGATATTTATTTCAAGATTTTTGATAATGAATTTAATGACTTATCACAAAAAATAAAGGCAAATTCAATTTCAATTGGCACACAAGCTTATCCAGATATTATATCATTTGATAATGATAACTTTGGACTTACTTGGTCAAGTTTTATTGATTTTAGTGGACAAGATTCTACTATTCAATACCGCATTTTTAACAAGGATGGCTCAGCAGAAAATGTAGAAAAAACTATTTCTTACGGAAAAGAAAGCAAAATTACTAATACTGATGAGAATTTCTCAATAAATTGGATAGGTAATGAGGGTGGGATAGAAGCTATCGTATCAAATGACTTTTATTTTTAAAATTTTTATCAAATCTATTCTCCTAAAAAAAATTACAGTAATTTTGCATAACCTACCGCCAAATAGGTTTTACTGACATTTTCAAACCCACTGGTCGTAGGTTCTGAGCCAACTGGTCGTAGGTTCCATCGATTTTGCAGGAAAAAAATTAGTCCAAATCTTGCTGTAGTAATGAAATATAAATTTAGATCACTAAATAAAGTGACCGATAGAGTATTAATTTCTCAACTATTTTTTCGAAAGAAAAGTTCTGAAGGTAATTCTGGAATTGCTTCAGTTTACATAGATCGTAATCCTACTTGTAGAACATGGACAAAAGATACAAAGTATAAATTAAAAAGCGGTAAGTTAATATTTGTAAAAAATGATCATAAACACGGTGTCATAAATAAGTATGTGTACGTCGAAAAAACAGGACAAATGTATCAACATAGCTGGTATTTATCCCAACACTTTAATAAATCTTACAAATTGCTTAATGATGGCCGTTGGCATCAAATAGAAATGCATGTCTATCCGCATAGATCAAAAGGTTTTTGTAAAATAAAGATTGATGGCAAGACTATGGTTGATGTAAAAATGCACCGACTATTTCATATGAAGCTGGAGCACCTCATGGCGACTATGCTGCATTAATTGGAATTTATAGAGATAGTGTTTCTTATTATCAAACAGTTGAATTTGATGATTTGGAAATAATTGGATATATACCTAAATTTTAATATTGATTAATCAAATTATTTTGCTCGCATAAAAGTATCTACCTTTTCTTCAGAGTATGAAGCAATAAAATCGTCAAAGTGTAATGTATCTTTTCTTTTCGGTTTATAACTTCTATATACTCCTATCCTAAGGTGGGCTTGTCTCCAATTAGGCTTAATAGATTTACACTCATTATAAAATTTATGAATTAAATTCTTTCCCTTATTCTTCCACAATAATCGATTATTTCGATAGACTTCTATCCATCCTTTTTTTCTACTGAATTTAATACCAACTTTATAAGTGGTCCAGTTATGATCAATCAATTTAATATTCTTTATAATTGCTGGATAGTTTATCCCATCACCTTTAGCTAAAAAGCCTACACCTGAACTTCTATTTCTAGTTTGCATATAAAATACAACACCTTTACTACAATTAGTTTTTTGGCTACCGTTTTTCCATTTTGTAACTTCTTTAATTTGATTAAATGTAATACCACCCGCATTTTGTCTATAATTTTTTGATGGATATTTAATTCGAAAACCATACCAAAGTACAACACCTTCTAAATCTATTTGATCAATTGGCTTTGATCCAAGCTCATTTCTATCAGCAGGTTTTTTATTAACAGAGCTAAGTAATCCTTCATATGAAGTAATAGAAATATATTTATTTCCATCTTTTTCTGATAAAATCTCTATAGGTGTATAACCATTACTACATTGTTTTAAGTTACAGTTTTGAAGGCGATTTAAATCAAATTGGTATAAGTTAAAATTTTGCTCAAAGTTTTCATTGAAATTCCATGATCTAGGAAATTTTTGTGATAACAAGTTTTGCATACTTATAGATTCTTTTTTTAAGGCACTTATAACTTCTTTAGAAAAAACCTCTTCTGATTTTATGTTGTTTTCTTTCTTAAAAAGACTTAATGATTTTTTAGTTTTATTACCAATTAATCCATCGGCTACACCTACATCGTACCCTAATACTCTTAAATTATATTGAATTTGTAAAATTTCAGAATTAGACAGTGGTAAATTTTTATTAGTTTGAGCAATTACAGAAAAACTAAATATAAAAAAGTAAATTATTATAGATTCTAGAATTATTTTAGATGCTCTATACATAGTCATAAAAGATTACCATAAGTAAAATATAAATAACAAAATAAATCTTATCCCTCTAAAACACAAAATGTGTGAACACTAACACTTGCTAATAATAGGCTATGGATTTGGGAGTATCTACCCTAAAGGATATGTCTTTAGTTTTTGTCCTTGCAACTAAGGTCATTTCTTAATATTTTTCCCCATTCCCTATCAGCATCAAAGTTTGGTTTTAAACCATCTCCTTCAATACCCAGAAATGCATTCATCCCATGAAGGATCATATATTTAGGATAATAATTAGGGGCTCCTAAATTTTTCATCATCGAGCATAGCCTACTGAAAAACGCTTCTTCGTCTTTATCAAATAAATCTTGCATCTCAATTAAAAAGTCTTCCCCAATTGCTGCAAATAATTCAGTTTGTAGCGCTCCCTGCGCTGCTCCAGCACTTTCGTCGTTTACACGCTGAGCATCAAAAAAAGCTCTGACTTGCATCACCCAGAACATATCTAAAGCGTTTTGCACTTCATCAACCTTGTAACATTCTATAATACCTAATGCCAGATCTGGTGGAGTTAATGAAACGACCGCTTCACTCATAGATATACATTTAGGATTACTTTTAGCTTCCAAGTTTCCTTCAATAAGTTCTCCATCATCATTATCCTTACCTGACGGTGTTGTCTCTAAATGAGGTTGGACAGGTTCTCCTTTAGCAAACTGCCCTTCAAATATAAGTTCTCCACTTTCATCATAATGCTTACCTAAACCATCAAGTTCTCCATCTTTGAAATTGCCTACAAATTTACCCTCTTCAGTAATTAATGTTCCCTGACCCTCAAAAGCATCGTTTTTAAAATTACCTTCGTACTCGTAAGTCATATCTGAGAAAGTAAGCTTTCCTTGACCAGAAAATTCATTGTCAGCAAAGTTTCCAATGTATTGGCCATTCTCTTCTTTCGGATAAGTAAAAGTACCTATTCCATGCATCTTATCATTTTGCCATTCACCTATATAGGAAGCTCCATCTTCAAAATCTGAATAGCCATAACAATTGTTAAACACTTTACTTGTATCTTCAGGACAGGGAGGCAGTTTAGATCCGTGTACGTTTTCAGCAATAACGCTTACTGGTTCTACCCCACAAGTCAAGCCTCTGAGTTTAGCCTCCATTGTATGATCGGTATTATAGGTTGTGTTCCAGTTTTTTGGATTACCAGTGGTGGCTAAATCACACAGTATTATATTTCCACATAGCTTTGGATCTTTATAACAATTATGATCTTCAGAAGCAGTTTCGCCAACTCCACAGGTTAAGCCTCTTTTTTTAGCTTCTTTCATATGTTCCTTGCCTGCACCCCACATATCCCAAACCTTAACTCCATCACTTATTTTGGTTGCGTAGTTGCAAACACTGTTATCACATACTTTAGGATCATCTTTGCAGGTGGCTTTTCCAATAGAAGCAGCTGTTATTTCGCCAACCCCACCAAAGCTTGCACAGGCAAGGCTAATAGCAAGGCATAGAGTTATGATTAATCTTTTCATTTGAATAATATTACATGAAATATCTTATGTGTGAAGATTAGAGATTTACCTTCCCCACCCAAAATGTGTGAGCAGTAGTACTTGCTAACCATTGGCTATGGTTTTTGGGGTGCCCTAGCCTCCAATACACAAGGTAAAAAACGCCATAACAAGTGTATTTTGTTTCCCCTGTGTTTCCCCAGAAAGAAAAATAAATATACCAAATAATATAAGTTATTAATTTATATGGCTCCGGCGGTAGGGATCGTCATTCTTCAAGTTTCCTACCATGCTCTTATTCTTAGGTTTCTACTGAATGTATATTACCACGTAATACGAAATGCAAGCCCCCATGGTCTACCATTTGGTATACTCTTATAATAGCAACCACCAAAAACTGATGATTGCTATTAATTTTTTTAGTTACGTCAAAAGAATATCATGTTCTTGATTTTTAAGTTTTAAGAGATAACTCTTGTAAAGATTCATATCATCGTTCAAACCAGAACAATCCTCTAAACTCAAGACCTGTTTTAGTGCTTCATCAACTGTAAGCCACTTTTCTTTATTTTCTGAAAGCCACCTTGATTTCAAAGCATTTTTTACTTCATAAATATAGTTTTTAGATAGTAAATGTTGGGCTTCATTAAACATTATCCTGCCCTTTATTTGTTTAGACTTGAGATCATTAAATTGAATTTTTGATCTATCTTCCCAAGTTTTACACTTGTGAAAAAGGTCCCAGTTATAAGCATCCGATTTGTGTGGAAATCCAAATTCTTGCTGCTCTAGAAATTCTTTATCAGGCCAATTTTGAATTATCATATTTGATTGATGAATATAATCTCTAGTTAAATGTATCAAATCTGGATTAATATTCTGATAAATAGGCGTCTTAAGTTCTGGAAAATCATCAATCCCAAAAAAAAGCCCCTCATATGTAGGCCAAAATTTAGTCAGCCATTTTGGAGTTTTCTCAGAATGCAAATCTTCTTTAATTTGACTTTCATCCTTTGGAAAATTTTTTGTGTCAATACAAAAAAATGAATTACAGTAATCACTAAAAATGCAAATATAATGCTTAGGTTCATAATTTCTATAATCATAATATACAAATCCTTCCAAGTTCATAAAGAGATTTTTTCTTATACTTTTTGAATAAAAATCCCTCCTTTTTGCCCATAGATTTGGAACAAGAAGTTGTACAATTTCCAAAATCCTTTTCGTAGCCATTACATCAAAATGAGCATCATGAAAACTAGCCTCATCTAACTGAAAATGCTCAAAATATACAGCCTCCAATTTATGAATACGCTTATTTTCTTTAATAGGTATTTTTATTTTATTCGTAAATTTACTAGCTAATGATGTAAGCTGCATTGCACAGATAAAGGTTCTTCCAGCACGAGCATGAATATATGGATCGCACCCATTCAAAAATAAGGTTTTTGTAATATGATCTTTATCAAATTTACGATTCCAAGCAATCAAAGTAGAGGCATTACTTAATAACTGAAAAAGATATTTACTCAATTCATATTGGCTAAATTTAAAACTTTTGAGGCTAGAAAACTTTGTTCCTGTTACTTCTAAAGCTTTAGGACTTGGTAAATTAAAAAAAGAGGGACGAGCCTTAATATTAACCCCAGCATCAGAATTCATATCTTGTGCAGCAAATTGGATTATATTATTAAATGAAGGATCTAAGCCTGTAGTTTCTACATCCAGAATTAATTCTGAATTGTAGGACTGAGCACTTAGAATATGATTATTTAAATTATTATTTTTCATCATCTGCCTCCCCTTTCAAGTCATATGGTTGCTTGGAAATATCAGCATTAGTAATCGTTTCTAAAAACTGTTTTGAAGAACAAATAATTTCTTTATTTAAAAAATATATTTCTACAGCTAGTTCATAATTTGGTTTACCAAAATTGATATTTTTTAAATTAAATTCATCAAAATATTCCGTTTCTTTAATTTCTTCATCATCCATGAATTTTTTGAAACAATTCATATAGTTGAAGCTACAAAAGAGGGCTTTTGAGTAAATCATTTGATTAATATTTTTTTGGTTTGATAAAATTTGATTGGCTGCAGGATGCCCTTGAATAGCACTAGTTATAAGCCAAAACTCACCTATTTCGGTAGGCTCAAGATCTAACTTTTTGCTCAGATAATAACTTGCAAGAGCATTACCTTTTATAGCCGCATTACATGCATAATCTAGAACAGAATGTGCATTAATTGGAATACCAAAAAGGGTTATATATACACCAAAAAAATAGCTTAATAATTTAGAAGAAGTTTTAATGTTTGGCATTTTGCTCTCCCTCATCTTCATAGGGAATAAATTCCATCATTTTTTCTGTTTCTTTGAGTAACGCAGAGAGAATAGTCACTATAGTTATAAGGTGGGCATCACGTCCAAAATTTATTCCAATTTGCATTGCTGCAGCTATTAGTGTGGTTTGTAGATTTCCTGGATTTGCACCTTTATTTAAATACAAATATGTTAATTGAGAAATTTCACCTATAAATTCCTTGTGAATTTTATTTCTTTTTTCTAATTCTTCTGGTTCATTTCCTATGAACGTATAGCAGGTTTTATCAATTTTATTAAACATAACTGTCTCCTAATTAATTTAATTTTGATAGATTTATTGGAGCCAGTAGTTTATAAATAGTTTGCGGACTGTTTAGTCATTACTGGCTAACATTTCATCTGGTCATGGGTTTTTTTAAAATCCATGACCTTTTTAAATAATACTTTTCATATTTTCATCCTCCTATCTTTCTCTCTTATTAAACATAAAAACAATGTGCATTTAAAAAGCAGGTACTATGTTTTGGTTTGAAATCTGTTCTGGTTGATAACCTTTCATTTCATTTTCAATCTTCAATTTAATTAACTCTGCCCAATGATAGATTCTTCTTAACGCGATTGCATCAGTCAAAGCTCTGTGCTTTAGTCCTGGAGGACATTCTAAATTTAAATAGTTATGTGCCTCCCAAAGATTTGCCCAGCAATGATCTCCAAACTTAGGAACATATCTTCCACAAAATGGGGCTAATATTTCCATCGCACATATTATTTTTTTAGCAGAAATTATCCCTTCTTTAATGAATGGAAGATCTTTTTTCGCATTATACAAAATTAAGTCTTTACCTTTAGTTACTGCTTTTAATCTTTCTAATACGACATTTATCGGGGGAGCTGATAATAATAAATCATCAGTTATTCCTTTTCTGGCAAGAAATGAGTTATCAGGAATATTTTCAAACCTTAGATTATTATTTACATAACTATGAAAAACAATGTTTTCATGTTCATCTATAAAAGCTAATTCAACCAGATATCTTTGTCCTGAAATTGATAAAGAAGTTTCAATATCCCCAAAATATTTTTCTTTTACATTAGATAAATTAAGGTTTTGTTCACAAATATTATTAAAACTCATAGCAACAACACCAAACATCTATTTAAGAAATGATTTCATTATATAATATGCTTCAGCCCAGTTGATATCTCTATCATCTAAGTAATCTGATCCACCAAAATAGAAAACAGCATGATTAGGTGATAAACCCATATCTTTTAGAGCTTCAATATCCTTGACATCAAAACTTTTAAACTTATTGAAATTGGTGTTATTAAAATAACATTTATTATGAATAAACATAGTTTCTCCTTCCATATTTAAAATTTATTGAAAGAAGTCCCGAAAAATGCTATTTAAAATTTGTGCAAGTTGCTTAATCGTGACTTCTGAAGTGGAATTAGTTAGGGCTAGTTCCACTTTTACCTACAATAATAATAAATTAATTCTTTTCTTCCAAATTATCCTCCTTTATTTGGTTGCTTTGATCTTTTTTAAAGTTCATTTTATCATTAGGTGAATCTTTTAAATCAACTTGCATAAATGATTTCTGTACCTCATTCATTCCTGTAACATTTTTGTTGTCTATTACATCCATTAAATTTCTAACAATTCTAGACCGTTGTATTTGGAACTCTTCTTCTATACTTTCTTTAGATTGTTCTTTGAGGTCCATATAATAAATAAAATCTTTATAATCTTCATATCTATTAGCCACACTTGTAAGTTTAAGTTTAAAGGCAATTCCATTAAATTCGTTTTCTTTACTTAGTATGTTGATATGTTGCTTTGAGCGAAGTTTAATAGCAAGTTCTGGGCCTGTTTTGTCCCATATCTCAGATTCATCAATAAAGTATTCATTACTAAGATGGAAAACTAAATTTGATTTATCATTAGGATCTTCAAAAAGCTCATGATAAATATTTTTTAAAAGTAATCTTTCTTCTAATTCAATTACTTTATCCCCATTAGCTCTGTCTAATAAGTTGAATTTCTCTTTATTTTTTTTCTTATATATACCTTTTTTGGGGTCGGTTAATCTTATTATCAATTTTTTTAATGCTTTTTGTTTTTGTTTTTCAAACGGCAAATCATGTATTTTGATATTATTTTCGTCAGGATATTTAGAATAATTTATAAAATAATTTTCAAATTTTTCAAAGGTTGTTAAAGGATTAGGCCTAGTCCAATAAATTAATGGAATTTTTGCCCATAAAATTGGGCCAGCAGTTTTTAACTCGCTAGCAATTCTTTCACATTCCCCAATTAATATTTTTTTAGGATTTTCTAAGGTAGCAGATTCTATATCTTGAATTTTTGGCCTTGAAACTTTTAAAGTTTTTGCAAAATCAATCTGTGTAATATTTCTTGATTTTCTTAATTCAGCAATAGTCTTTCCATCAACTTCCACAGTTGCTTTAGAAACATCTTCATTAATTTCTTCAAGTGACATTTATAAATTTTCCTAAAAGTTAAGAATCAAAATTTGTTTGTAGTACTAGTTTATATTTGTATTCTAAATTGGAGTCAAATAAAAAAAGCATGATTAATATAATATTTAGCATGTTATACATTTTTTTTAGCCTTTTATATTTTTTTTATGCATATTTTTGTTATTATAATGTTTATTTTATGTTCCTTTATGTTCCTTTATGTTCCTTTATGTTCGTTTATGTTCTTTTATGTTCTTAATAGGTACTTTATAATCTGTTCGTATTTACAATTGTTAAATGCATGTCAAAACTTAAAATACTTTGAATGCTTTGCAAACCTCTCTAAGTATCCCTTACATCGTTCAACTTGTAATGTCTTTATTTGAGAAAAATAATGATCTCTATCTACCCCAGTTTTAAACTGATTGAGTTTATTCAAAGTCATATTGCTATTCATTTTAGTTTTGATTTCATAATTGCCAGTAATCCATTGAAATGCCGTTTGCATTTGTCTATACAACCTATCTTCAAGATCAAATTGGACTACAAATGAGTCATGAATTGTTAGTAAAGGTATTCTACTTTCTATAAAATCTTTAATGATATATTCAACTATCTGACTATCAGTATTCATAAGGTTGATCCCTGCCCCTGAACAGAAGAGATCAGCTATCGGTTCATGTTGTTGCTTTATTTTAATTAACAAACTTCCTAAATATTCGTGAGTAAATAATCCATGGTAAGGATATAATTGATAATCCCATTTACCAATCACAGCTTGAAAGGCAACTTTCTCATCGTCAGCATTTAAAGCCATGAGGAACAATAGTTTGACTAAAGTTCTACCAGCTTCTGCATTATCTATATTTATTGTAGTAACATCATAGGGATCTTTGTCTGTGATAGACCAGTAATCTAAACCCTTCATCGCATAGGCAAGAATTGGATGGAGAGCTTTAAAGTCTATCTCAACAGTAGGCTTATCATTTATGAGTATACGTGACCTTTGTTTTTCATTAATCCTCTGCCACCATCCTCCTGCAAACCTTCCTCCTTCTTCAAAAGAACTATTATTAAAAATCCTTCTTACAAATTTATCATGTTGACCAATGCTGATTTTAATATCTTTATTTGGTATTACTGGTGTTTCAAGGATTGGAATATCAATAAAAGTTTGCCTAAGAAGATCATTATAATCCCTTAAAACTTGACGCATTTCATTAGTTTGATCTGTATCTTCATATTCTATATCAACTTTGTCTTTATCTCTAAGGATAATGACTTCCTGTTGTTGTTGAAGAATATCAAAGACTTCCACCTTCATCTTTTTGAAATATCTTTCTAAGGAGGAGGAGGTCCAAATACGTGATACTTTTTGATTAGCTTCTGTTCCCTTATAAAAGCCAATCAATCCTTTGTCTCTCAAAGTATGAATAACATTAATAATGGTTCTCTTAATATGAAGCTTATTATATCTACTCTTTCCTTTGGAGAAGACTGTTCCATCTGAATAATCATTAGGACTCATATGTACCCCTATCTCCAATAGAGGATCTTTATTCCATGCAACATAGAGATCCAGTAAAACAACCTTTAAGTGTTTCTTAACTATATTGATGTTAGAAGAAGAAGAGTCAAAGTATTCATTGAAGATTACTTCTACTAGCTCTTTAATCTCTGGATGGTTAGAAGTGAGATGAACATCTAATGGTCTTGAATAGTTGTGATCTCTGTTAACTTCTGTAGTGGACATATCTCTAGTTTCTTATACTTATTATTGGTAGTAGGAGGAGAACCATAGTTAGATTATTAATATAGATCTTACATTACCAATACATTTTTAAAAGAAGGATGAAAAGTTATGGATTTAGATGAAGTATACCTAAGGCAAATAGACCAAAAGTTAAAAGAAAACAATAATTTGCAAGAAGAAACTAATAGATTGTTAAAAGAACTAATTACTGAATTGAGAAAGGATAAGTAGTTTAATATTCTAAAGTAATCCCTACTTCACCTCCCAAATTAAATAAATAGCTAGACTCATTTTAAGACTCACTGAGAGTCCTAAAGTGTGTCTCAAATAGAATGCCCTATCTTTGATTAAGTTAACCACTCAGTGACTCTTAAATGGAGTCTGAGAGTCATTTGAGGAAGAGTTGTAGGATGATAGGTAAGATTAAAGGTAAATGGCTTTTTTTATAATAATAAATGAATGCGATAGTTTTTAATTCTTTTTAATTATATAACAATGAACAAAATACTTATAAAAACAATAATTATTGAGATTCCTATTATACGGAAAACTCTTTCCCAAAAATCAATTTCCGATTGTTTTTTTTCTAGTTCTTTTATTTTTATTAAGTTCTCTTTTTTTCTTTTTTCTTCTTCTTCTTTTTTTTGTTCTTCAATTTTTTTATTCTCTAATGTAGCTATTCTTTCTTTTTCTCTAAGTTCCATTTCCAATTGAAATCTTTTCTCTTTCTCAATTTGTTCAATTTCATGAGGAGACTTATAAAAAACTTCTTCATATTTTATAATACAAAGCTCTCTTATCTTAATAATGGCTTCTGGTATTTCTATACTAAAAAACTCACGATCTTTATTAGGACGAAATTTACTTAATCTTTTATGTATTTTTTTCTCAGCATTATTATAATCTTGAACAAAGGCGTAATACTCAACAACAAATGGCTCTGGTACACCAGTAGAATAAAGCTCTTTTTTTCTAAATGAGCTTGGATCACTTTGGCTTTTCCCTATTTTTATCCTTCCATCTGAAAAAGAGGGATTGCTCATTATATATATAAAGCCATTAGACATTTCGGTATTTTATAATTTTAGTTAACAAATTTATAGTAGTAAAATTAGTGGTTAATAAAATTCAATCTATTCAATTTCAACCTTTGTAGTATTTATTCTATTCATTGAAACTTAATCCTAAAGTGGTTAACAAATTGTAGCTACCATCAATGGCAAAACACTTTTATAGATACGGGTATGGGTGGCATGGCGCATGCCGGTGTTTGTTGGATTACTCAAACTACCCTTTGATAGAAATTATTCAAAATCGCTGAACATCAACTTTTTAGTACGCATCTTCTCAATCTGAGCCATTGTCATCCAACAAGAGATGTAATAAGTACCCTCGGATATAAGTTTACCTAACTGAGATTTACTGATGGGCTTTTTGTTAGCTTGAGTAATATTCACTCCATTACTGTCTAAAATACTACCCACAAGGCTAGACTTTATCCCAAAGTTTATATTCTCTGGAATTGCACCAAAGTTTTTAAAAAAATATTTTACATCTAATTTTGATACAGCTACACCGACTACATTACCTTTGTCATCAAGAATAGGTCCACCACTGTTTCCTTTCTGTAATGCAGCATCTATTTGCAACTGGGAAAAGTTGTTCCCTAAGCCTGTAAGTGAACTAATAATACCTTTGGTTACTTTCACAGAGGAACTGACTTTCATACCAAATGGATATCCAGCAACATAGATATCTTGGGTTAATTCAGGTCTTTTGATACTTAATGGGAATATAGCCTTTGGCTTAAAATCAGCTTTCAATAGAGCAAGGTCATTCTGCGTATCATAGGTAACTATTCTAGCAGGTATTTCTCTACCATTTGAGTGAATAAATACATTTTTACATCCGTTGATAACATGATTATTTGTTATTATGAACCCATTATACGACACTGCAAACCCACTGCCAGATGATGCTTGGAGAATAGTGGAATTATTTGGTTTAACTTTTTTTTGTATTGGTAAATTCCCTGAGAAACTTGTTGATGATAAAGAGCAAGTTAAACCACGACTTTTAGCTTCTTGCACAAACCTACGGGCAGCAGCTAAATGGGACCATTTTCCTGCTATTACAGCAACTGAACATAAATCAGAGTTCGTCAGTAATTTTTCACATTGGGGATATTTACCTGATTTTAGTTCTCTTTGAGCACGTGTATCGGTTGCAGACGCTTTGCAAATTTCAGCATCGGTACAACGACTGTAATTATAATCTGAAATCTGGATATCCCAAAAGGGATGACATATCCCAGGTGCAGTCTTTGTATCAGCATTACTATTACAAAAACTAATGGTTAGACCACGATTTTTGGCTTCTATGACAAATTGTTGAAAGAAAGTCTTTGTTTTCCATCTCGCTCCATCACTGGCAAAACGACAGATTTCTTTATCTGTATGATTGCTCAGCCTTGAGTTTGCAAAATTTTTAATTGGAAAAACAAACAGTACTATCCCAACTAATACTATGCCAAAGCATCTTTTCATAGTAATAAATTTATCAAAGAATATAATTTAAGTGAAGTACTTAAAAAGAAAAGAATGGGTCTTTTATATTTTTCCAGCAAAATCAAACATTGCATTAAAATAATAAACTTAAGTAGAAAAAAATTTATTTATTATATAAATAATAATTACTTACAAGTGTTTCCTAATTTTATAAAACTATAGATCGCATCCATTTTTCAATCACCTTTAGGCTATAACCTGAACCATAGCCCTGCCCTATACTTTGTACTGACCAGCCACCAATTTGATCAGCAATATCTGATGGGCATTCCACAGCTCTTAAGCGATCTCTTAATGAATGCCTAAAACAATGCATGGTATAATCACCATTGCCTTGCCCCTTAATCCATTTGTTTAGCGAAGAACTTGCTGAATTAGAATTTGTAATTGAGGTTTTATTATATTTTGGAAAGGCATAATGACTATTTTGATCTTCTACTATTTTCTTGGCTGACCAAAGAGCTTCCCCTACGAGAGGTATAACTCTATTGCTATCTTTTGTTTTTAATCTTCTCCAAGGATATTCTTTAATCACAACATGAGGAATAGGTTCATTAACTTTAAGGTCTTCAATTAAGAGCCCCGCTGCTTCTGCTAATCTCATTCCTGTATCAGATACTATTGAAATCAACCATCTAGGTTCATCATCTATGGCTCTGCATCTCTGCTGAATAGATCTTAAACTCTCTTGAGGGATAGGTTTTCTTTCTTGAACTCCATAAGAACGATCATAGTTTAGGCCACTAAATGGATTACTGATTGTTAACCCCTGCTCTTTATAAGCATAGTTTAATAAGGCTCTTATCGTAGTAAAAGTTCTAGTAAGTGAGCTACCAACCAATCCTCTTTGAAATAAATAATCTCTTAGCTTATTAGCATCTGAACGCTTATAGTGTTCAATAAACTTATTACCAGATGTTTCTATCACGTATCCTACTGCCCTCTCTACACCTCTTTTAAAGCTTAAAGATCGGTCTTTACCCTTCTGATTGAGATAGAGAGAGGTGGCATTCTTTAAGGATATACTCTCATTTTGCTTCTCTTGAACATAAGAATTCAGTTTAAATTCACAGGGAATACTCTCATCTTGTAGCCTCATTGTCGTCCAAGCTTTATGAAGTTTGAATGAGGCCGACTGTGCAAGTGTGGTTGCTGTATTAGAGCAAGAGGTACGTAATGAGAAAACTATGCGTTCAGTCTTATAGTGTGACCTTAGATCAGACGGAATACGTCTAGAATAGTAATAAACACCACGTTTTATGAATATGTAAGAGGAATGCTGGTCTACCATTTGGTCTACCCTTTGTTAGATCATTAAAAATAATCTAAGAAAAACAGCATGGAATTACTTGAAAATGGCTCCGGCGGTAGGGATCGAACCTACGACCAATTGATTAACAGTCAACTGCTCTACCGCTGAGCTACGCCGGAATATAAAACAATCTATATCAATGCTTTTAAAATCCATCAAGTTCAATTTTTAAATATTTAATAACGTAAAGTAATTATCTGAGGAAATGGGTGTGTCAGTACTAACCATATTTCTTTCAAACAAATTAAGTAAATGAGCTAATACATTTCTACTTCCAGCATAAACTATAGCAGATGGTTGATTTTTATAAATTATTTCAGCAATTTGATTACAATTACTTGGCTGTTTTTTTAAAATTTTCAATATTTGATTTTCTCTATCCATTCTGTGTTTTTTAAGTTTAGACACTAAATTCTTAGCATTTTTGACTTTAGTGCCATGACCAGGAAGATATAAATCTTCATTTCTCTTCAATAACTTATCTAAAGAATAGAAATATTGTCCAAGATCTCCATCAGGAGGAGATATAAGTGTTGATGTCCAACCCATAACAATATCTCCAGAGAAAAGAATGTTAGTCCCTCCCATTGCAAAGCATAAGTGATCAGCTAAATGTCCAGGAGTATAAACTACTTCAATAGACCAGTTGTAACCTACTAAAATTTGAGAATCTTTTAAATAAAAATCAGGTTTAAAATTCATATCTAATCCTTCAAAACCTCCAACATCAAAAGAGGATTCCAATATTTTTTTCATAAGTTTTGATCTAGCATTTTTCAATTTTCCATGGGCATAAATAGGTATTGAAAACTCTTGAGATATTCTTGTAGCTAGAGGAGAATGATCAAGGTGTGAGTGTGTAACTAAAATATGGCTAGCATTTTCTTTCTTTAAAAGCGTTTTTAATTTAGAATAATGTTCATCATCGTTAGGTCCCGGATCGATAATACAAATATCTTTAGAATTCCCAACAACATAGGTATTTGTTCCTTTGAATGTCATAGGACTTGGGTTAGGTGCAGTAATTAGTCTTATATTTTTAGAAATATTTTCCAAATGATTAACAATGCATTTATTTTAATAAAAGATCATGTATTAATTATGATTAAATTTAAAGAAAGATCATCAATAAAATGACTCACAGTCCTATTAAGAGATATTTACCCAAAAGTTTATTGGGTAGAACTATTCTTATACTTTTGTTTCCTATCATTTTTATTGAAATTGTTGTTGGTATAGCCTTTATTCAACGTCATTTTGAACAAGTTACAAACCAAATGTCTGAAGGAATTGCCTTTGAAATACTTTATATTCAAAATGAAGCAGAAAATGGAATTAAAAACAAATTACCTGATAAAGAATTAATTAACAAAATTTCAAACTTAGGAGAAAAGTTTGGATTTAAAGTAAATGTTAGTAAAAAAAATAAACTTACAAGAACAACAAAAATTGATTTCGTTGATTTGTCAGGAAAAATATTTGTAAAAAATTTAAAGGAAAAAATTGACAAAAAATCAACTTTTGACTTATCAAATCCAAGAAAAGTTTATATTCAAGTTTTACTAGAGAAAGGCTTTCTTGAATTTCAAATTAGTAGAAAAAGGATTAGTGCTTCTAATCCTCATCAACTTTTAGTACTTATGTTGTTTGTGACAGTTTTACTGGTTTTACTTTCTTTAATCATCCTTAAAAATCAAATACGACCCATTGGTAAACTCGCTAAGGCTGCAGAAGCATTTGGAAAAGGTCAGTTTGTAGAATTTAAACCAGGTGGATCAGACGAGGTTCGAAGAGCAGGTATTGCATTCCTAGCAATGCGCGCACGAATAGAGCGACAAATTAAGCAAAGAACACAAATGCTTTCAGGTGTAAGCCATGATTTAAGAACACCTTTAACTCGATTAAAACTATCACTTACATTAGAAAAGAAGAGTACCGAAATAAAAGAAATGTTAGAAGATGTTAATTCTATGGAAGCTATGCTAGATGAGTTTTTAGAATTCTCTAAATCTAACATAAAAGAAAAATCTCAAAAAGTTGTTATTAATGATTTTATAAAAACTATAGTTAATAGGAATAAAAAACATTTTAAAAATATAGACTTAGTAATCTCTAAATCATTAGAAAAGGGTTTCTCTATGAAATTACGCATTAACGGCATAAAAAGAGCAATCCAAAATATTATTGATAATTCAATTACTTATGGTAAAAAGGTAATTATTAAAATAAATAAAGATAAAAATAATTTAGTTTTTGAATTTGAAGATAACGGTATTGGTATCGATGAAAAAAATTATGAAAAAGCTTTTCGGCCTTTTTCAAGATTAGATGAGTCCAGAAATCAAAATAATCACTCTGGGGTTGGACTAGGTTTAAGTATAGCTAATGATGTCGTTAGAATGCACGGGGGACAAATTACTCTTTATAAATCTTTAGATTTGGGTGGACTAGGAGTAAGAATAAGTATTCCTATATAAAGACACGGTTAATACTCTCAAGTCCTTTTATTGCATATTTTTTTATATAGGCACCCATTTTCAATCCATGCTCAGGATTTGATGCATTACCATCTAAAGCTCTTTTTTTAACTCCTTGTAAAATAGCAGCCATCCTAAAATAACAAAATGGAATAGCAAATGTAAGATTTGGGGCTTGATTTAAATTTAAAAATTTACTGTATTGCTCTATAAATTCTTTATCATCTGGTATTCCCATTTCTTTTCGATTTACTCCATTCAAGCCTCTACCCTCTTCTCCAACATCCATAGACCATTGCATTATTTGAGTAGCTAAATCTGCCTTGGGATCTCCCAAAGTAGAAAGTTCCCAATCAAATACACCTACTAATTCAAAATTATTTTTGTCAAATAATAAATTGTCAATTCTCCAATCTCCATGAACTATTGTTGTTGTATCTTCTTGATCGGCTGGAAGATTCTGCTCCAACCATTTAATAAGATTTTCCAGTGGCTCTATAAACTCTGTTTTGCTATTCTCATACTGAACTGACCAACGTGAAAATTGTCTTAGAAAATAATTCCCAGATTTACCAAAATCGGATAGACCAACTTTTTTTGGACAGACTTTGTGCAATTTAGCTAAACCCTTTATATTTTCTTGATACACTTTTTTTCTAGAATCAATATTTAAACCAAGAGCCCTTGGATCCAAAAAAGAATGTCCTTCAACATATTCCATTACAAAATATGGTGTTCCTATTTCACTTTCATCCTCACATAAAAAATACATTTCAGGAACGGGTAAGTCAGTAATTTTTAAAGCCGACATTACTTTAAATTCTCTTTCGATCATGTGCGCTGACTTTAATAAATTACCTAAAGGTTTTTTTCTCAGAACAAGTTTACAATTTTTACCCGTTAAAATAAAAGTTGGATTAGATTGACCAAATAATGTTTTTTCATATCTCCAGGGTCCTTTTTTGTCAGGTAATCTTTTAGCTAATGAAGATGTAACTTTCTCTAAGTCTAAAGTATTAGAAATATTTTTTGTCATTAAAAATCATTTTTATTAAATTTTTTTAATTCTGCTTTTGCAACTTGTCTTCTATGAACTGCATCCGGTCCGTCAGCTAGTCTTAGCGTTCTTAAATGTGTCCAAGCAGCTGCAAGAGGAGTATCCTGACTAACCCCCATTCCGCCATATAGTTGAATAGCTTCATCCACTACTTTTAAGGCTACTTGTGGTGCAATTACTTTAATTTTACTTATCCAAGGCGCAGCAGTTTTTGGATCAAAATTGTCCATCATCCAAGCAGCTTTTAGACAAAGTAGTCTTGCCATCTCAATTTCAATTCTACTATTGGCAATTATGTCATAATTAGCACCTAACTCAGATACCTTTTTACCAAAAGCGGTTCTTGTTAATGCTCTATCACACATTAATGCAAGAGCAAACTCGGCTTGGCCTATTGCCCTCATACAGTGATGAATTCGGCCTGGTCCTAACCTTCCTTGAGCAATTTCAAATCCTTTACCCACTTCATCAAGCAAAAGATCTTCTTTATTTACCTTAACATCTTTAAAACTTATGTGCATGTGCCCATGTGGTGCATCATCATGACCATATACTTGCATGGGTCTTAAAATTTTTATTCCAACTGTGTCACTAGGGACTACAAACATTGAATGGTTTCCATGCTTATTTTCTGTAGAATTACCCGTTTTAGCTAATACTATATAAACTTTGCACCTAGGATCTCCTGCTCCTGAGATCCACCATTTTTCACCATTTAATATGTAGTGACCATTATGACTTTCTGCTTTAAGAGATATATTTGTTGCATCCGATGATGCTACATCAGGTTCAGTCATACAATAAGCAGATCTGATTTCACCATTAAGTAAGGGCTTAAGCCATAACTCTTTATGCCTTTGAGATCCATATCTTTTTAATACTTCCATATTTCCTGTATCAGGAGCTGAACAATTAAATATTTCAGCACCAAGCCTACATTTACCCATTTCTTCAGCTAAATAAGCATATTCTACTGTAGTTAATCCATGACCATCTTTACTATCCGTAAGCCAAAAATTCCAAAGATTTTTACTTTTTGCTTTTTGCTTTAAATCATTGATTATATTAAGCATATTTTGCGTGAACTCAAATCTTGATCCTGTAACACCTACATCAAGGAAATATTCATCTTCTTTAGGCCTAATTTCATTATCAATAAAATCTCTTACTTCACTTTTTAAATTTTCAACTTTTTTTGTTAGGCCTATGTCCATTATTATACCTGATATGAAATTAATTGTTTAAATAATAACTTAAAAAAATATTAATCATAAAATTAATACGGTTGTAAATTAGGAGCAACAGATTATTTATCTATCATCCTAATTAATAACAAGATCGATATTTTAAAAATGACAAAAAAAGTAAATATCCATTGGTTTAGGAATGATTTGAGGCTTGATGATAATCCATCTCTTACTAAAGCCACAGAAAATTCAGAATTAATACCCATTTATATTTTCGACGAAAATGCTACCATTGATTTCAATCAAGGTGAGGCTAGTTTCACATGGCTTTATGAGTCATTAAAACTATTAAATAAATCTTTGGAAAACCGTCTACTCATTTTTAAAGGAGACCCTTTAAAAATTTTAAAAGAACTAAAAAATAATAATAATGTATCAGGTGTTTACTGGAATAGAAATTATGCCCCATGGGAAATCAAAAGAGACACAGTAATTAAACAAGAAATTAAAAAATCTGACACTGAGTGTGAAACATTTAATGGAAATCTTCTTTGGGAACCCTGGGAAATTTTAAAAAAGGACGGAACTCCCTACAAAGTTTTCACACCCTTTTATAGAAAAGGATGCTTAGGTAGTTCTCCTCCACGATCACCTTTACCAAAACCTCCTAAAATAAATTTTAAACAAGATGTAGTGAAAAATAATGAATTTGATATTGAAAAAACTAATGCCAATAATTGGCAGAAGAGTATTTTAAATCATGCACTAATTGGAGAGAAAAAAGCATTTGAAAGACTTGAATTTTTTATTAAAAATGGTTTAAAAAATTATAAAGATGGAAGAAATTTTCCTTCCCAAGATAATGTTTCAAAATTAGCGCCTAATTTACACTTTGGTGAAATATCTCCTAATCAAATTTGGCATATAGTCTATAAATTAGAAAACACCCTAAATACTGATCACTTTCTTAGTGAGTTAGGTTGGAGAGAGTTTTCAAACCACCTCCTTTATTATTTTCCTCATATTATATCTGAAAATTTACAAAAAAAATTTAATAATTTTCCTTGGTTAAATGATGAAAATGCACTAATAAAATGGCAGAAAGGAATGACTGGTATACCATTTGTAGATGCAGGAATGCGTGAACTTTGGCAAACTGGATCAATGCACAACAGATTACGAATGGTTGTAGGTTCATTTTTGGTTAAAAATCTTTTAATTGATTGGAAATATGGTGCTAAATGGTTTTGGAACTGTTTGTTTGATGCAGATATTGCTAATAATACTGCAGGTTGGCAGTGGATTGCTGGCTGTGGTGCCGATGCAGCTCCCTATTTCAGAGTTTTTAATCCAGTAACTCAAAGTGAAAAGTTTGATAAAATAGGAACATACATAAAAAAATATGTACCAGAGTTAATTAACTTAGATCATAAGTTTTTACATTGTCCATGGGAAGCACCAAAATCAGTTTTATCAAATGCTGGAATTAAATTAGGAGAAACTTATCCTTCTCCTATTGTAGATTTAAAAATGTCTAGACTAAAAGCGCTAGAAGCTTTTAATACTCTTAAATCAAGCTAAAAGAATTTAATCTCAAAATCTTTAAAGTAAGGAGATAATTTTAATGGAGTATATAAGTGCATTAATTACAGGTTTGCCATTTTTAATTTCGCATCTATTTATAACTTTGTGTTTGCTATTTATTGGAATAACTAGCTATATTTTTTTAACACCAATAAAAGAATTAAAATTGATCAAAGATGGGAATCTCTCAGCTTCAATTTCATTTTCTGGAGCATTATTAGGTATAGGAATACCACTTGCTAGTTCTCTTTCTGTTAGTAATTCAATATTAGAAATTATTATTTGGGGATTAACTGCTATAGTCCTTCAATTACTTTGCTTTAAAGTAACAGATACTTTTTTAAAAGATTTAAGCAAGAGAATTGAAGATAATCAGTTAGCTACATCTATTTTGTTATTTTCAATAAAAATCTCAGTTTCACTTATTAACTCAGCAGCTATCATTGGGTAAATGTATTCATTTATCAAAAATAATATTTATTTGTTTATTGCGTTTATTACAGTCTCCTGGGCCATACTAAACAATATTTCTATAAATGAAAAAACTGTAACTAAATTTTTTTTTGCACAAAAAGATAAAAACTTCATTACAAGTCAAAAAAATGAAGTTAATTTAAGAAATTTAGATAAATATAATCTGAATATAAAATCTAAAAGAAATCAATCGGGTTCTGGCACTGCTTTTTATGTTGGTCAAAATTTATGGATTACAGCTAGGCATGTTATAAACAACTGTTCAGAAGTTTATTTAAAAGATGGTTCAAATAAAAAATTCATTGAGAAAATACTAATACATCCAAATTCAGACCTCGCCCTTTTTAAATATAATTCTTTTGATATTAAAAATTTTAATATAGCTCAAAAAATTTCAAAAAAATCATTTTCATCAGGTTATCCTGCTGGGAACCCAGGAGATGCAGCACTTCAGTTACTTGGATTTATGGCTATGGAAGCTAGGTCTTATAATATATTAGAAAAACATTCTATATATGCAGTTTTAGATAAAAACCCAAGGAATTTATTATCATTTGGAGGTCTTAGTGGGGGACCAGCATTTGATGATTATGGATTAATTAATGGTGTAGTTGTAGCAGAATTCAAAAGAAGAGGTCTTATTGGAGCAGTAGGTTTAAATCAGATCAATTGGTTAATTGAGGCATCAAATAAAGAAGCTGAATTTTTCGACAAAAATTCAAAAATAAATGATATTGTAATTAAATTAGATAAAATCGATAAAAACTATAAAAAAATTGGTAATGAACTAAGAAAAAGTAAAAGTGTAAGTAAAATAATTTGTATTGCTTAATTACTTTAATTGCACATTAATTTTGATTTGATTTTCTCTGTATAATACAAAAAGACCAGAAAAAATAATAAAGAAAATACCAATTAAACTAAGGAGATCTATTTTTTCTTTGAAAAAGAAATAACCAATTAACATTGCCCAGATTATTAATGTGTATCTAAAAGGACTTACAAAAGATACATCTCCAAAACGCATAGCTTCAACACTAAAAAAATATCCAATCAACAAAAAAATAGCAGCCAATCCAAGGTTTATGAGTAAATAAATGTCAATTGGTGCCCAAATTTTAAAAAATACCAAATAAATTCCAGTAGTTAAGGTAACCATAAATGATGTTACTAAAGAAAGAAATAAGGCAGGAAGATTTTTTGGCATTTTCCTAGTTAAAATATCCCTAAATGTTACAGACATAACAGCCAAAATTGCTAATATTGAATAACTATTAAAATCATTTGTTCCAGGTTTTATGATAAGTAAAACACCAAAAAATCCTAAAATAATAGCTATTGCCCTTTTATGTCCAATTGTCTCTTTTAGTAAAATACTTGCAGCAACTGTCATAACAAGTGGCAAAGTTTGCAAAATAGCATTTACATTTGCAAATGACATATTAATTAGTGCTATTAGAAAAAAAATTGTAGCAAATAACTCTAATAGTGATCTAGCGGTAATAATTTTAAAATGATTAAAACATCCTTTTAGGTTTTTTTCATTTTTAAACATGAACAGTATAAAAATAAATATGGAACAATATACCCCTCTTATGAAAATTGTTTGTGCTAAACCCAATTCTGAACCAACTAATTTCATAAAAGCATCATTTGTAACATAACCAGCCATTGAAATACTCATAAACAATGCACCAGTTAGATTTTGTGACTTTCTAATAAACATCTAGAAGGTATCTTTTTTGGGAAATAAAATTTGTTTAACACTATTTGGTATTAAGTTAAACAACATATTATTAATTTTATCCCTGTCCTTAAATATAAGTTTACAAAACCATTAATTAAATATTATCTGTAAAGGCTAATAAAATGGAGTTTTGCTATTAATAAAAATAAAAAATTTAATTCAAATCCTAATTCTGCAAAAATATTAAATGATAGGCCTCAGCATGAGTGTGGCGTATTTGGTATATATGGTCATGAAGATGCAGGTGCTTTAACTGCTTTAGGACTACATGCTTTACAACATAGGGGACAAGAAGCTGCAGGAATGGTTACATATGATGGAAAACATTTTCATGCAGAGCGTCGAATGGGCTTAGTAAGTGATACTTTTACAAAGACTAGTGTTTTAGGAAGACTCAAAGGCAATTCAGCGATTGGGCATGTTAGATATTCCACGACAGGAGGGACACTATTAAGAAATGTACAGCCACTATTTGCTGATTTAGCATTAGGCGGATTTGCAATAGCCCATAATGGCAACCTTACTAATGGACTCACAATACGTCTTGAATTAGTAAAAGAAGGTGCAATTTTCCAATCTACTTCAGACACAGAGACTATTTTGCAATTAGTTGCAAAATCAAAAAAAAATTTATCAATTGATAGAATGGTTGATGCCCTATCTCAAATTGAAGGAGCTTACGCACTTGTGGCTATTACAAATAAACAACTTATAGGGGTAAGAGATCCATATGGAATTAGACCTTTAGTGCTGGGAAAATTAGAAGGTAAATATATTTTGTGTTCTGAAACATGCGCCCTCGATATAATAGGTGCAAAATATATTAGAGAGGTTGAGAATGGTGAAGTAGTTATAATAAGTGATGATGGAATTGAGAGTATCAAACCATTTCAAAAATTAAAACCAAGACCCTGTATTTTTGAGTATATATATTTCTCAAGACCAGATAGTTTTCTAGGAGGATTAAGCATATATGAGTGTAGAAAATCTTTTGGAAAGCAATTAGCAATAGAGTCTCCAATGGATGCAGATTATGTAATCCCAGTACCTGATAGTGGAGTACCCTCAGCGATTGGTTATGCAGAACATTCTAAGATTCCTTTTGAACTTGGCATCATAAGAAACCATTATGTTGGAAGAACTTTTATTGAACCCCAACAATCCATAAGAGCTTTATCTGTAAAACTTAAGCACAATGTGAATAGAGCATTAATTGATGGAAAAAAAATTATACTTATAGATGACTCAATTGTAAGAGGTACCACATCTACAAAAATTATTGAAATGCTTAGAGATTCTGGTGCTAGAGAAGTCCATATGAGAATAACTTCACCACCAATAAAGTTTCCAGATTTTTATGGAATTGATACTCCCGTTCAGGAGCAACTATTATCTGCCAAGCATACAATTGATGAAATTTCTAAGTTTCTTAAAGCGGATAGTATCTCTTTTTTAAGTATAAATGGGTTATATAAAGCTATGGGATACCCAGAAGGAAGAGATCCTGATAATCCAGCATTTACAGACCACTGTTTCACTGGTGATTACCCCACAAAATTACGTGATAAAGAAAGTAACGAAGAATTTTCACAACTTTCTCTTCTTTCAAATTTAGAATGATACAGATGATTTTTAAATATTATTTGTTAGTAATCAATGGTTTTACTCTCTTGGGGAAACAGGTAGTACAAACTTCACATGTTATACCTTTACAACCTCTTGCAGTACAAAATTCTCTGCCATAAAAAATAATTTGCAGATGAAGTTTGTTCCAAGATTTTTTTGGAAAAACTCTTTTCAAGTCTTTTTCAGTTTGAACCACACTCTTACCATTCGTTAAACCCCATCTTTGTGCTAAACGATGAATATGAGTATCCACAGGAAAGGCTGGTATTCCAAAACCTTGTGATAAAAGAACACTAGCTGTTTTGTGACCAACACCAGGAAGTTCTTCCAACAAATCAATTTCTCTTGGAATCTTACCATTGTATTTTTTAACTAAAATATAAGATAATTCAGAAATTGCTTTTGATTTTTTTGGAGCCAAACCACATGGTCTTATTATATTATAAATTTTTTCTACAGGAACGTTCTGCATTTGAAAGGGATCACTAGCTAATCTAAACAATTCAGGAGTAACTTTATTTACTCTCTCATCAGTACATTGTGCACTCAATAATACTGCAACAAGTAATTGAAAGTGGTTATTACTATTTAATGGGATCGGAGGATTAGGATAAAGTTCATCTAATCTTTTGAGAATGTAATTTGCACGTTCAGATTTAAGCATATTCTATAATTATTATAAGATAAAATAAATTTTTAATCATTATAATTTTTATAATTTTTTTTTATCAATAGAAGATATAAAAAACCAACTTAAAAAAAGTAGAGGGAAACAAATCATAAAAGAAACTCTTATACCGTAGTTCTCTGCAATATATCCTAAGAAAGGTGGGCCAATTAAAAAAACAATAAAAGAAATCTGTGCTAGTGATGCTACATTGGCAGCAGCGGTTTTGTCTTTTAATTGTGCTGCTGCAGAGACTGCTAACGGGAATAAAACTGCAGTACCACCACCCATAATAAAAAATCCAAATAATGCTAAATAAGGAGAATTTGAGAAAGAAACAAAAGTTAATCCTATAAACATTGCTATTATAGATAATCTAGCAACATTCTTACTACCAAATTTTTCTACAATATTATCCGCATAAAATCTTACTAAAAATTGTGAACCTGCACCTAGAAAAAGAGCTGTTCCATTTAAAAAGGGAGGTGTATTAAATATATCTCTCATAAAAATTACAGACCAATCAATTCCAGCACCCTCTATTAACATTGCTGATAATGTAAAAAATACAAGTGCTAGAACCTTCTTTGAAGGTACAACGAAAAGAGACGGTTTTGCATTTATCGTAGGACGGATGGGTGCAACATTATATTTATTTGAAAAATAAAATACAAATAATACACCTAAGATAAAACAAAACAAAAAATGTAGTGTTGGACTTATCTTTAGTTGAGAAAAAATAGCGCCTACTAACCCTGCTGAAAAAAAACCTAAACTCCAGAAAGAATGGCTTCTATTCATTATTCTCTTTTTAATTTTATATTCAACTCTGTCAGCCTCAATATTTACTGCCACCTCAACTATACCAACAGCAAATCCTGCAAATAAAAGAAAGACAAAAAAACTAAAAGGTTCTAAAGAAAAAGACGCCATCAATAAAAAAAATCCTAAGATTGAAATACTTAACGAGACTGCCAGGTTAAAATTTAATATTGATAAAATTTTATCTGCTAACAATAGTGCTATCTGTACTCCTATGGGGAGACCCGAAAGTGCAAGTCCTAAAATACTTTCCCCAATACCCATTTGTAACTGTAAATCGCCTATTCGAGGAAAGATCATTCCAAAAGTAAAAGAATACAAAAAGAAGAAAAGAAAAACAAATCGACGTGAGGAGGTTTTATTCATATGAGAGTTATTTAATTTAATGAAAATTATAAAAATATATTTATTATATAGGTCTGAAATATTTTTTTAAAAACATTTATGTACTATAAAAATTCATTTTTTATTATACCACTAGAGCTAAATCCTCCATCAATTGGAAAAATAGTGCCATTTATATAAGAGGAACCAGGCAAAGTAAAAAATAATGCTGCTGAAGCAACTTCTTCTGGAAAACCATATCTTCTCTGTGGGATTTGTTCTAGGAAAGCTCTCCTGGTTTCTTTATCATGCATATTTTTAACTAATTCTGTTTCAATTGCTCCAGGACATAATGTATTCACAGTTATATTGTAAGGTGACAATTCTATGGCAAGAACTTTAGTTAAAGCAATGACTCCTCCTTTTGAAGCACCATAAGCAGCCCTTCCAGTTCCACCTCTTAACCCAGCAACTGAAGAGACTGTAATTATTCTACCATATTTTTTAGAAATCATTATTTTAGAAATTTCTTTTGTCATTAGAAAAGACCCAGTAAGATTTACTGAAATAATCTTATTCCAATCATCAAGTGTTGTGTTTATAAATTTTTTTTCTAAACCAATCCCAGCATAATGTATTAAGATTTCAATAGCAGAATAATTTTTATTAATTATTTCAATAAATTTTAAAATTGAATTCTCTGAACTTACATCACAATAGATATAATCTACTTGCTTACCTTGTAGCTTGAATTGATCTGAAATATCAGAACCTTTTTTTTTATTAACATCAGCTATAATAACATTTGCTCCAACGCTACTAAGCATTTGAACAGTTGCTAAACCAATACCACTCGCACCTCCAGTTACAACCGCAGTTTGTCCAGAAAGAAAAAAATGATTTTGATCCATATATTAAACCTAAAGAATTAAATGATGTAATTAATTAAAGAGTTTAATTATTAAACCTAGATTATGAAACTTGATGAAAAGATATTAAATATTTAAAAATAAAACAAGAAGTATAAAATTATGAATAGACGAAAAGAAAACACAGTAGTTATTGAAGTGTAGGCAATCAAGATAACAGAGCATTTTTTTACAAAAAAAAGGGACAGAATGTGTATTTGTTATTTAGGTAAATTATAAAAGTGATTCGATTTCATATATTTGGTAAATGCTCAAGTCTATAATTCTTACTCATTAAAATATGATTAAAAAAATACTAAAATAATAGTTTTTAAAACAATTATTAATTGAAATAAAACAATATATTTGAATGATTTAGATAACAAACTTAAAGACAAGTTTTAAAAATTCAACTTATCACTTCAATAAACTATTAATTAAAAATTACATTTAAGTTTTTTATTTTATTTCAATGAGTTATATTAAAATAGTTATTCTGATCTAGTGCTTTTTTAAAAAATGTGTATTAAATGTATTATTAGCGGCTTACAATTAGAAGAGGTCAATCCTTATTCAACTATTCCTATACTTTTTCAAGATATTGAAGAAGATCAAAATAGTGAGAGTAATTTACTATTAAATGAACTCTCGATTACAAATTTATTCAGTTTTTATAACACTACGGTCGATTATACAGAGACAATTACTCAAGAACCCAGTATTCATTTTATAAATGATGATACTGCTATCTATAACCAAAATTTATTTATAAGTTCTGATAATTTTACATTTGATGATGTAGATATAATTTCAAATGCTGTTAATGATTATACTGATTTTATTTTAGATAATATATATCCTCAGGAATCATCTGAAGAATTAACAAATACTGTTACGATACCTGAAAATTTTATTGTCGAAGTCCATGAAGCTTCTTCCTACGGCACTGCTACTACACCTGTCCAAACATTTTCAATAAATTTACCTGCTATCATTAGCTTTAATGTTTCTGGTACTTATGAAGTAGGTGAAACTTTGACTGCTAATTTTAATTACTTTGACGCAAATGGTACTTATAATGCGCAACCATTATTATTTTGGTATGCAGATGGCGATGTAATTCATCGAAGTTTTACTGATAAAACATATACTTTGACAGAAAATGAGATTGGTAAAACAATATCTGTAGGAGTTGGATTTTATGATGATGCTGGAAATTTTGAATATAAAAACTGGAATACTTATTCTACTGTCTCCCAAAATATAAATTCAAAAGCTACTTTTTGGAGTCCTACTTACTTAGGTGAATTAAAAGTAGGTTCTGTAATTAGTACTGATATTAGCTATTTCGATGCAGATGGAAATTCTGACAATATAGTATTAACTGGCTGGTTTTTAGATGATGGTAATCTAAGTAATGGAATAGAAACAATATTAAGTCCTACTGCTGATAACCAAATAATAATTAAGGAAGAATGGGTAGGTAAAGAACTTTATTTCACAAAAGCATTTTTTGATGATAAAGGAAATCTTGAAAAAAGTTGGGATTATTCCACTCACCCCACTCAAGGATTATATAGGATTGGCGTAATACAAGCGAATGAAATTCTAACATTTCCCAAACCAATTAATACAAATTTTGGACCAACTGGAAATTCAAATATAGATGTAGTTTTAGACGGTTCAAAATGGGAATTTTCAAATGAAAAAGTATTAGACTGGGCGATTGTTGATGGCACTGCTAAATGGTCAGATAGAAATATAGCACAACAAGAAATGTCTTTTGTGTTTGATGGAATTTCACAATTTATCGACCTTGAATTTAATTTTTTAGGTTTCTATGATTCTCCTCAGGAAGCAACAACAGCTGGTACTGAAATCAGCATAATAAGTGATGACTTGGAAGGAGGTTTATATGGAAGAGCTCACTTTCCAACTCAAGAACGTTGGTATGATGATTTTTACTCTGGAGATTATGGTGATGTTCATCTTAATAAAAATATTTATGACGATATTGGCTATATTGTAAATAATAGCCCTAATGAGAGAGTTGATTTTTTATTTACTTCTCTTCACGAAATTGGGCATGCTCTGGGCCTTAAACACCCTTTTCATCCAGGTGGAGGAGGACAAGGTACTGCTGAGGATCTAAATATAATCCCCCTAATTGGTTCAGACAAACAAGGTGAGGTGCTCTTCTCAGTCATGTCATATTCCAGTGCTGGAAATTTTGCCAATGCCAATAAAGGAATAGCCGTCCCTTTAACACCTATGTTTTATGATATAGCCGCACTGCAATATTTATACGGAAAAAATAAAAGTCATAATAATGATGATACCATTTATAAAATAGATTCAGACTGGTGGGATTATTATGCCAACTATGATACAGGTGGAACTGATCTAATAGATGGCTCCAATTCAGCAGGTGGTTTAGTAATTGAATTAAATTATCAAGCATCAATGCTTGACGATGAATTCATAACAACCTGCACTAATATTGGAGATACTTTCCCATATCAACGTGGTGATGGTATTATAGGTATTGTTGAAAATGTAAATGGATCACTATTTGAAGATATAATAATTGATGGAGAACTTCATACAGTTGGAAATGTAGTCAATTGTTTTGGTGGAAATGATCGATTATTTTATCAGGGTGGTAATGACAAAATTGATGGGGGGGGAAGGATATGATACTCTTGCTTTAAATTATAATTTTGATGAAATTAAATCTACAAAAACTGATAACGAATGGTTAACTTTTGAAATTTCAGACTATTCTCTTAAAGTAAAAGGATTTGAAGAATTTCAAGATAATTCTTCTAATACAAGATCTTATTCTGATTTTATTGATTCATTCAACAAGAATCCACTTATTACCTCCTCTATATATTCTATCATTATTGATGAAAATAATTCTACTGATCTTGCTGTTTATACTATCAATGCTGAAGATCCCGATGGAGATGAGATTAGCTATTCTATATCAGGAGAGCATGCTTCCTATTTTGAAATTAATTCTGAGGATGGTAGAGTTTTCCTCAAAGAACCTGCTAATTATGAAAGTAAAAATTCTTATATAATTGATATCAACGCTTCTGATGGAACGTTAAGTGATACAAAAACCATTACAATCAATGTAAACAATACAAACGATGCACCAACTATAAACACACCATCTCTTCATAGAATAGATGAAGATAATTCCTATACCAAAACTATCAATGCTACCGATCCTGATGGAGATGAGTTAAGCTACTCGTTTAGTACTCCTTCAAAAGGAGAAGTTAAATATAATGGCGATGGTAGTTATACCTATACACCTTATGAAAATATCAATGGAACTGACAGTTTTATTGTTTCGGTAACCGATGGGCAGGAAACGGTATCCCATACCGTTGAGGTCAATATAACGCCTATTAATGATGCTCCTACTATCACCTCTTCAGTAAATAATATCACCATCGAAGAAAATAGTTCTACTGATCTTGCTGTTTATACTATCAGTGCTGAAGATCCCGATTTAGATGAGATTAGCTATTCTATATCAGGAGAGCATGCTTCCTATTTTGAAATCAATTCTGAGGATGGTAGAGTTTTCCTCAAAGAACCTGCTAATTATGAAAGTAAAAAATCTTATATTATTGATATCAACGCTTCTGATGGAACGTTAAGTGATACAAAAAATATTACTATTAGTGTTACAGATGTTGATGAAATAAGAACCGATGGCCCTCTAAAAATTTCATTTCTCAATCATGGATATGATGAAGAACGAGATCAAAACTTTATTACAGTTCAGGCTGCAGGTGATTTTGAAAATATAAAAAGGTTTAGCATCATATTTGAAAATCCTAATTTAGATACCTCAAATCAGGGTAATTCCATCGAAGGTTGGGGGTGGCATTCATTTTACGGATCCTCTTTTATTGAACCTGAATTAAGAGAAAAAATTATTTATTTTTCAAAATATTTAAACAAACTTGAGGTTAAATCAGCATTTGTAAACATAGGAGAAACCTGGGAACATAATGAGATAAATGATAATAATTTAGGATCATTTTTTGAAGAAACTGAAATAAACCTCAATACTCTTAATCCTGATAATGAGTTTCCTAAAATCCTTAATTTTGATCATTCAAATACTGAGAAAGGGATCAAATTTAATTACTTTGAAGGATCCCCAACATCTTTAGAAATTCCTTTTATAATGATCGATAATCTTTCTGGCATTAAAGTAGGCGGGATACAATTTGGTGCTCTTTTAGAATCTTCAATTAATAATTTTGATTTCAATAAATGGATGTCTCAAATCCCTGACTATCACGTTAATTCTAAGGAAGAAAAATATGTTGTT
>CACFXF010000017.1 GCA_902570265.1 uncultured Alphaproteobacteria bacterium
TAAAAAAAGATGTTAAATTAACTAACCTTAATGGTTTTAATGAAGGCAAATGGTGGGTTCAAGATATTTCATCATCAATCCCAATAAAGCTTCTTGGTGATTTAAAAGAAAAAGAAGTATTAGATTTATTTTCTGCACCTGGTGGAAAAGCAATGCAATTAATAGCATTAGGAGCAAATGTTACATGTCTAGATAAATCTTCAATTCGAATAAAAATGCTAAAAGAAAACTTAGCTAGAATGAAAATGAAAAGTGAGATTATTAAAACAGATTTTTATAGTTTTAAAACCAAAAAAAAATTTGATGTCGTAGTAATTGATGCTCCCTGTTCTTCAACTGGTACAATTAGAAAGAATAAAGAGATACAATACCTATTTCCAGAAAAGATGAAGAACTTAAGGAAGTAAAACCAAGCAAAGTCTATACTGAAAGAAGACGATCTGGTAAACTCACTATTAATCAAGCCCTTTCTGATCAAGGTGGAAGACAACGGTCTATTGCTTCTCTGAGGAGAAGGCAGGAAAAAGTGAAACGTAGACAAGTTTCAGAAAATATTGAAAGAGAAAAAATTGTAAGAGAAGTTCAAGTCCCTGACTCCATTACTGTTCAAGAATTAGCAATTAGAATGGCTGAAAGGTCTGCTTCTGTAGTAAAAACTCTCATGACAAACGGAATAATGGTTACACAAAATCAAACCATAGATGCTGATACAGCTATATTGATTGTAGAAGAGTTTGGACACACTCCTATTAGAATATCTGCTTCAGATGTTGAAGATGCCATTTTAAAATATGATGATAGTGATGATAATAAAAATTTGGAAGAAAGAGCTCCAATTATTACAGTTATGGGACATGTTGATCATGGGAAAACTTCTCTATTAGACGCTATTAGAAAAACAAATACTACTAATAATGAGGCTGGTGGTATTACACAACATATAGGTGCTTATCAAGTAAAGAGCGAAAGCGGCTCAAAACTAACCTTTTTAGATACTCCCGGTCACGCAGCTTTTACTTCCATGAGGTCCAGAGGTGCACAGGTCACTGACATTATAATTCTTGTAGTAGCAGCAGACGACGGAGTAATGCCGCAAACAATTGAAGCAATTAACCATGCAAAGGCGGCAAAAGTACCAATAATTGTTGCAATTAATAAATGCGACAAAGAAAATTCAGATCCTAATAGAGTAAGAACGGAATTACTTAAATATGAGGTTGTTGTTGAATCAATGTCAGGCGAAGTATTGGATGTGGAGGTTTCTGCCTCAACTGGAAAAGGAGTAGATAATCTAATAGAAAACATTGTATTACAATCTGAAATTTTAGAGCTTAAATCTAATCCTATACGCTTAGCAGAAGGTACCGTAATTGAAGCGAAATTAGATGTTGGTCGTGGCCCTGTCGCCACTGTATTGGTTCAGAAAGGTACTTTAAATAAAGGTGATATAATTGTTGTTGGTGACCAGTGGGGAAAAGTAAGAGCTCTAATTGATAGCAACAATTTAAAAGTTGAACTTGCAGGTCCATCAGTACCTGTTGAGGTTTTAGGTTTGAATGGAACCCCAGAAGCAGGTGATCTGTTAAATGTGGTTTCTTCAGAAACTAAAGCTAGAGAGATTGCTAACTATAGAAAGCAAGTTGTTAAAGACAAAAAAGATGCTTTAGGAAAGGGAAAAACATTAGATCAGATGATCGCCAAAGCAAAAGCTGATAAAGATATTTCAGAACTTCCACTAGTTGTTAAAGCAGATGTTCAAGGATCTTCAGAAGCTATAGTCCAAGCTTTAGAAAAAATTAGTACAGAAGAAGTTAGAGTGTTAATTTTACATTCAGGTGTAGGAGCAATCACAGAAAGTGATGTTATACTAGCAGAAGCATCTAATGCTTCTATTATAGGTTTTAATGTTAGAGCTAATGCTACAGCACGGGATTGTGCCAACCAAAAGGAAGTAGAGCTAAGATATTATTCGATAATATACGATTTAGTAGACGATATTAAAAAAGCAGCGTCTGGTTTATTAAAACCAGAAATCAAAGAAACTATTCTTGGTTATGCTGAAATTTTAGAAGTATTCAAAGTTAGCAATGCTGGAAAAGTTGCAGGTTGTCTTATCACAGAAGGAAATGCTCAAAGATCAGCAAAAGTTAGATTACTTAGAGATAATGTGGTAATTCATGAGGGGAATCTAAAAACTTTAAAAAGATTTAAAGATGAAGTAGAAAATGTTCAATCTGGACAAGAATGTGGCATGGCTTTTTCAGAATATGAAGATATTAGAAAAAGCGATGTCATTGAAATATTCAAAGTAGAAAATATTGCAAGGACTATAAACTAATAATGCATTCTGATATTAAAAATTGGCATGGTACCACTATTATAGGAGTATTAAAAGATGGTGCTGTTTCAATTGCTGGAGATGGTCAAGTTACTCTTGGACAAACAATAATAAAAGGAACTGCAAAAAAAGTTCAAAAATTGAGTCCTGGGGGACTAGAAATTATTGTTGGATTTGCTGGATCGACAGCTGACGCTTTTTCATTATTGGAGAGATTGGAAAGAAAATTAGAGACATTCCCAGGGAATTTATCTAGATCTGCGATTGAATTAGCAAAAGATTGGAGAACTGATAAATATTTAAGAAATTTAGAAGCAATGTTAGTGGTTACTGATGGTAAAGATTTATTCATAATATCTGGTTCGGGTGATGTTTTAGAACCTGAAGGACACATTGCAGCAGTAGGATCAGGGGGAAATTATGCTTTGGCAGCCGCTAAAGCAATCTATGAAATAGAAACCTCTACTGAAGAAATTTGTAAAAAAGCATTAAAGATAGCAGGTGAAATTTGTGTTTATACAAATCATAACATAATCATAGAAACAATTAAGAAAAAGAAATGACTGAATTAACCCCAAGAGAGATAGTATCAGAGCTTGACAAATTTATTATTGGTCAAAATTCAGCTAAAAAAGCAGTTGCTATCGCTTTAAGAAGCAGATGGAGACGTAAGAAAGTAGACAGTCCACTAAAAGAAGAAATTTTTCCCAAAAACATACTTATGATTGGACCAACTGGAGTAGGAAAAACTGAAATTTCCCGTCGACTATCAAAACTTGCAGGTGCTCCTTTTCTCAAAGTTGAAGCTACAAAGTTTACTGAAGTTGGATATGTAGGAAGAGATGTGGATCAAATCGTCAGAGATCTTATTGACAGCTCAATAGTCATGACTAAAGAAAGAATGAGAAAAAATGTTGAAACAAAAGCCCATTCAGAGGCAGAAAAACGTGTATTAAGAGCATTGACTGGAGACAATGCTAGATCTCAAACTATTGAAATGTTTAAAAAAAAATTAAGAGACGGCCTATTGGATGAAAAAGAAATCGACATCGATGTTGAAGAATTTAATAACCCTATGCCTTTATTTGAAGTACCGGGACAACCTGGAACAAATATAGGAATGATGAATCTTAACGAAATTTTTGGCAAGGCTCTTGGAAAAAAAACAAAAAAAATAAAAATAAAAATATCAGAAAGTTATAAAATATTAATAAAGGAAGAAGCAGATAAATTATTAGACGAAGAAAAAATTATACGAGAAGCTATCTCTGCAGTAGAGGAAAATGGTATTATATTTTTGGATGAAATTGATAAAATCTGTGCTAGAGCAGAAACTAAATCAGCTGATGTAAGTAGAGAAGGAGTTCAAAGAGATCTATTACCTTTAATTGAGGGCACTACTGTTTCTACTAAATATGGCCCAATAAAAACTGATCATATTTTATTTATAGCATCTGGTGCTTTTCATGTAGTAAAGCCAAGCGACTTACTGCCTGAATTACAAGGACGATTACCTGTTAGGGTTGAATTACAGGCTTTAAGTGAAAAAGATTTCATTAATATTTTAACGGAAACTGAAAACTCTTTAACAAAGCAATATTCGGCATTAATGCAAACAGAAGGAATTACCTTAAAGTTTGAAGACAGTGGCATTAAAGCTCTAGCAAAAATAGCTGCTGAGGTTAATGCTTCTATTGAAAACATTGGTGCAAGACGGCTCTATACAATTCTGGAAAAAGTTTTTGAAAACTTAAGTTATTCCGCTCCTGATCAAAAAGAAAAAAAAATAACTATAAATAAAGATTTTGTTAATACTAATTTAGATAAATTTGCCAAATCAAGCGATATAAGCCGATACGTTTTATAAAATTTTATTACTTTTTAAATAAACGTAAAAAGCACCCTCTCCACCGTGACTAATATGAGAAGAAATTATTCCTAGTATATTAGGTCTCAAATCTGAGTCATATAACCAAGATTTAAGAGATTTTCTTAAAACACCAGTTTTTAGCTCTTCTCTATTTAAATCATTTATTTTTAATTTCCCTTTACCAGTGATAATAAGCAACAACCTTAAACCTAGATTAAAATTTATTTTTGTAAATTCTATGGCTTTTGTTTTTGCCTCAAAAGACGTTAATCCATGTAGATCTAATATCTTTTCAGGTTTAATTTTACCCCTTTTTAAAAGACTTAGTTTATTTTTATCAATTCTAATATCTTGTAATTGGTAATTATGTAAAAACTTTCTATTTACTATAGCATGTTTAACAATTTTTTTTTGTTTAAGTTTATAGTTATCAAGCTTGTTATGATCTTTATATAATTGTTTTGTTTTTTCTAAATCTGTAATGTGATATGATTTTTTATAAAATGTAAAATCTAAAGTTTTTTTTAACCTATCCCAATTTTCTAAATCTTCTTCAGATATTTTTTTTTCTTTTTTGTTAAACAACTCATTTTTCCAAAATTTTTTATTCCGTTTTAATTAAATACCAGTTTGGGATATCTGAATTCATTTTTCTTGCAAAAGTCCATTCATCTTTCTGCTTTTTTACATTATCTGGACCACCTTCTACAATCTTATCATTTCTATCTTTTATACAGTAAGAGATATCACACTTAAAGATCATTGTAATATTTGCTTCTAAACTTTTCTTATTAAGCTTGACATCTTTAATTCTAATATCACGAACACCACCAAATGTGGCTTCTACCTTTAGTCCTTTTGCGTTTCTATCATCTATTACATTTTTAAAAGTAGAATAAACCTCATTAGAAGTCATTTTTTTTTATTTTTTCTAAATCGCCATTCTCAAAAGCCATTAATATTTCTTCATATGCAAGCTTTGCACCGGAAACAAAATGTGAAACCATCCATCCTTTTTCAACAGTTTTCAAATTATTTAAGGTTTTAAATTGTTCTGAGTTTTCTTCAACATAATCAGCGACATCTTCATCAATTGCATTTGGTTTTAAATCTATAATATCATCCTTTTTTTTGGTTTTACTGTTTTGATTTGAAGGGTTTGATTTATTATTAGTATTTTGTTTTGGATTTTCAAAGCCCTGCCTTGACCCTAATACTGACTTAAGTCTCCAAAACAAAAAAAATGCTACAGCTGCTAAGACTATTATTTGAACCATTAATTTATGCCTTTCGAACAAATGTATTTATACAACTGATTTATATATTTTTTTTTTAAGATCAATCCTAAATTTAAAAATAAAATTAATTCAAATTTATTCTAATCCTTTTTGTTTATCTTCGATATCAATTTTTTATGAGAAATATCCCAAATATCAAAACAATTTATTTTCTTTATAAATTCTATGTGATTATTCAAAATTTTATCATTTAATATAGGTTTTAACTTTCTTTTTCTAAAAAAATCCTTTTTTTCTTTTTTCTCATTTTTTAATAATGTTTTTTTACTTTCTTTACTAAGGTTTAAATTTGGCTGTTTCCCACCTTTTAATTCTAAATATACTTCACTCAACAAATAACAATCAATTAAAGCTCCATGACCCTTTTCTTTCCTTTCATTTAAGTTTACTTCAAATCTCTTACACAATGAATCCAAAGAAACTGATGAGCCAGGATACTTTGATTTTGCAATAGATAGTGTATCAATAATGTTATTTTGTAGATTATTAAATCCACAAAGACTAAGTTCATAATTTAAAAACTTTAAATCAAAATCAGCATTATGTATTATTATAGTATCATTTTTAATAAAACTTAAAAAATTATCAATTATATCTTTAAAAATAGGTTTATCTTTTACCATTTCATAAGAAATATTATGTATTTGCTTACTGGTTTCTGGTATATCTCTTTCCGGATTTATATAACAATGAAATTTTTTTTCAGTACTAATATGATCTATTAATTCTATTGCTGCTATCTCAATTATTTTATCACCTTGAAATGGTTTTAGACCGGTTGTTTCAGTATCTAAGATTATTTCTCTAATCATTTATTTTCCAAAATTTTAATGATTTTTCTAACTTCTTTTTCAACAACTATTTTTTTTTGATCTGTATTAATTAAGAAATTTGCATTTTTGTTTTTATGATCAATTGATATTTGCTTTGATAGTAAATAATTAATTTTATCCTTATTAAAATTTTTTCTATGATACAACCTTTCCATTTGTGTTTTTTTAGAACAGTAAACTGATATTATATAATCAAGCCATTTATTAGCACCTGTTTCATATAGAAGTGGAATTTCAAAAGCTATTATCCTCTCTTTTTCGTTTTCTTTTATAAAATTTGATCTACTTTTTTTTAATAAAGGGTGTATTATTTTTTCAATTTTTTTTAAATCTATTATTTTTTTTTTAATTAAATCTGATACTTTCTTTCTATCTATTTCCATTTCATTCGTTAATTGCGGATATATTGATATAATATTTTTGTACCCTTCATTACCATTTTCATATAATTTATGTACTTCTAAATCTGCATTCCAAACCTTTATACCATTTTTTTTAAACATCAATGATACAGTAGTTTTACCCATACCAATTGAACCTGTTATCCCTATTTTAATAGTCAAATTCTATCTCTTTAATGAATTCTCAATTAATTTTCTTAGTTCAGGAGTATAAGTAGGAGTTTTTTTAAACCACTGCTGAAAACCCTTCTTTGCCTGATATATTAACATGTCTATACCATTAATAGCTTTTAAATTTTCTTTTTCTGCCTTTTTCATAAAAGAAGTTTTTAAAGGGTTATAAACTAAATCAATCGCAATACCATTTTCTCGAACACCTTTGAGATCGATTGAAAACTTCTCAGAACCAAGATTTCCTAAACTGGTTGTATTTACAACAGTTGATGTATCGCATAATGCTTTTGAATAATCGCTCCAATCATAAGTCTTTATTCTGGAAGATAAATCATCTCTTACTCTTTCTGCTTTTTCTCGGTTTCGATTTATAATACTGATTTCACCTGCTTTTTCTTTTAAAAACACTGAAGTAACTGCTCGTGCAGCACCACCAGAACCAAAAATCAAAACTTTTTCTTTTTTAAAATTATATTTTGGAAAGTTCTTAAGTATTGATTGATAAAAACCATATGTATCTGTGTTGTCTGCTATAGTTTTTCCATTCTCAAAATAAATAGTATTGGCTGCTCCTATTACTTTAGCGGATTCCATGATTTCATCAGCTAAATTTATTATGTTTTCTTTATGTGGTATAGTCACATTTAGACCACAAAAACCTAACTCTCTAATAAAGTTTAGCTTTATCTCTAATTCAGTATTTTTCACGTTCAACGGAATATAGAAGCAATTAATATTATTTTTTTTAATCCAATAATTATGAATTAATGGCGAACGGGTATGATTAATTGGATCGCCAATAACACCTGCTATTTTTATATAATTTGCTTCTTTATGCATATATAACAATTAAATCATATCTCAAAGGTTTTCCACATAAATTTCATTTCCTTCTTAGAGTATAAATTAATCCCTGAGAAATAAACATAGTTATTCTTTTTTTTTTCTGTTAACTTATATTTACACAACTGTTGATATCTTTTTTACTACTTACTTTTCAATATCTTATTTAAAAATAATTGTTAATAAGTATTTAATTTTTTTTATCCACATAATAAGGTAGTTATACTACTACAACTATCTTAATATTTAATATTATAATTTATATGAATAAAATATTGTTAAAAACCCTATTTGGTCATAAAAATAAAACTCCACCAATATGGCTGATGCGCCAAGCAGGTAGATATCTTCCAGAATATAAAGAAACAAGAAAGAAAGCAGGAAGTTTTTTAGATTTATGTTACAATCCCAAACTAGCAACAGAAGTTACATTACAGCCTTTGAGAAGATTTGACCTTGACGGTGCAATATTATTTGCAGATATCCTTTTAATCCCTAATGCATTGGGTCAAAATTTAGAATTTATTGAGGGAAAAGGACCAAGTTTAAAACCTATAAAGAATTTTTCAGATTACAAAAATTTAAAAGAAGTTAATAAAATACATGATATTCTCAATCCTGTATATGATGCTGTAAGCAATATAAAGTCAAAATTAGCAAAGAATATAACATTTATAGGATTTGCTGGATCGCCATGGACTGTATCTACTTATATGATTGAAGGTCAAGGTTCAAAAGACCATATCAAAACAAAAATTTTTATGTTACAACACCCAGAAATATTTGATAAATTGATTTTGAAAATTGAAAAAGCTACAGTTGAGTATTTGTCAAAACAGATTATTGCTGGGGTTGATGCAGTAAAAATCTTCGATAGTTGGGCAGGTTCTTTGCCAGGACATTATTTAGAAAAATATTCACTTAATCCAATGAAAAATATTGCAAAAGAATTAAAAAAAAAGATTTCCTAAAATACCATTGATTGTTTTTCCTCGTGGAGTTGGTCCTATGTATGAAAAATTCTCAAAGATGAAAGAATTTAATTGTATCGCTGTAGATTCAAATATTGATATAACTTGGGCAAAAAAGAATATACAAAATAATAGTGTCATTCAGGGAAACTTGGATCCAGCTTATTTAGTGTCAGGTGGCAAAGAGTTAGTAAATAAAACAATTGATATTGTAGAAAATTTTTCGACAGGTGGTCATATTTTTAATTTAGGTCATGGTATAACACCAAATGCAAAAATTGAAAATGTAGAGTTATTAATAAAAACGATAAAAGATAAGATTTAAATTGACTTTAAGTAATCTTTTATATTAATTATCTATATCGGTATTCTCCGTTCGTTTACCCTTTTAAATTATGGATTTACTATGGTTGATTTAAACCAGATTGATCTTAAAAATATTAAAGAACTTTCTTTAGCAGAACTAAAGTCCCACTCTCCTTCTAACTTATTGAAATTTGCAGAAAAAATTGAAATTGATAATGCATCTACAATGAGAAAGGGGGATATGATGTTTGCCATTTTGAAGGAGATGGCTGAAGATGGAGTTGAAATTTATGGTGATGGTGTCTTAGAAGTTGTTCAAGATGGCTTTGGCTTTTTGAGATCAACAGATGCTAATTATTTACCCGGTCCAGACGACATTTATGTTAGCCCTTCTCAGATCAGAAAATATTCACTGAGAACTGGAGATACCCTTGAAGGTGTAATCTGTGCTCCGAAAGATAACGAAAGATATTTTGGTCTTGTAACTGTAAAAGCAATAAATTTTGCTGAACCAGAAAAAGCAAAACATAAAATTCACTTTGACAATTTAACCCCACTATATCCAGATGAACGCTTTAAATTAGAAATTGAAGATCCAACTATAAAAGATCAGTCTGCGAGAGTTATAGATTTAGTTGCTCCAATAGGTAAAGGTCAGAGGTCATTAATAGTAGCGCCTCCTAGGACAGGAAAGACGGTTATCCTTCAAAATATTGCACATGCAATTGAAAAAAATCAGCCAGATAGTTATTTAATTGTACTTTTGGTAGATGAAAGACCAGAAGAAGTTACAGATATGCAAAGATCTGTAAAAGGGGAAGTTATATCATCTACTTTTGATGAACCAGCAACTAGGCACGTTGCTGTTGCAGAGATGGTTATCGAAAAAGCTAAAAGGTTAGTAGAACATAAAAGAGATGTTGTTATCCTATTGGATTCGATAACAAGATTAGGTAGAGCCTACAATACGGTTGTTCCTTCTTCAGGAAAGGTTTTAACTGGTGGTGTAGATGCAAATGCTTTACAAAGGCCAAAAAGATTCTTTGGTGCTGCTAGAAATATTGAAGAAGGTGGATCTCTTACCATTATTGCAACTGCATTAATCGATACAGGTAGTAGAATGGATGAAGTTATTTTTGAAGAATTTAAAGGAACAGGCAATTCAGAGTTAGTTTTAGATAGGAAAGTTGCAGATAAAAGGGTTTTCCCAGCTATAGATTTATTAAAATCAGGTACAAGAAAGGAAGAATTGTTAGTTGATAAAACAGAATTAACGAAAGTTTTTGTTTTAAGAAGAATATTAAATCCTATGGGGACTACTGATGCAATAGAGTTCTTGCTAAGTAAGCTAAAGCAAACAAAAACAAATTCAGAGTTTTTTGATTCTATGAATAACTAATAATGACTAAAACGATTTTTGCTCTTGCAACTCCTGATAGTGTTTCTGCAATTGGAATTATAAGAATATCTGGTCCAAAAACATTTAATGCTTTAAGTATTATATGTGATTGTGATTTATCAAGCTTTATAAAAAAAAGAGAATTTTCTCTGAAAAAAATTTACTCCCATGATAAAAAATTATTAGACGAAGCACTTATTGTTTGTTTTGAACAAAATAAAAGCTTTACTAGTGAAAAAATGGCTGAAATCCATATTCATGGAAGCCTTATTGTTATAAAAACAGTATTAGATACCCTTGGAAAAATTTCTTTCTTAAGACAAGCATTACCTGGTGAATTTACTCAAAGAGCATTAAAAAACAATAAATTAACCTTGACACAGGTTGAAGGTTTAGCTGATCTGATGAATGCAGAAACAGAGTATCAACAAAAACAAGCTTTGGATATTTATACAGGTTCTTCGAATAAAAAAGTGCAAGAATGGAAAAAAATTGTTATAAAACTATTATCTATAATTGAGGCAAATATAGATTTTTATGATGAAGTAGATGACTTTGAATTAATTAAAAATATTAACAAAACTATCTTAATTTTAGAAAAAGACTTGCTGAAAGAAAAAAAAGCCTTTAGTTTTTCTGAGTCTATAAGATCAGGATTTACAGTTGCTATTGTAGGAAAACCAAATTCTGGAAAATCTACACTCATAAATAAGTTAGCTAAAAGGAGTGTTGCTATAACCTCAAAGCTATCAGGAACAACTAGAGATATAATAGAATTACGTTACAATCTAGATGGTATACCAATAGTTTTCCTAGATACCGCTGGTATAAGAAAATCTAAGAATAAAATTGAAAAAATTGGAATTCAGAATACGTTAAAAAGAGCAAATAAAGCCAATTTGCGGATCATTCTATCAGATACTAAAAGTGACTTATCTTCTTTGGGATTGAGCAAATCTCCCTCGGATATAATATTAAGACCGAAAGGTGATTTAAAAGGGCCAGAACCAAGTATCTCTGGAAAAACGGGAAAAGGAATTGAAGAATTACTTTATTTAATTAAAGAAAAATTAGCAAAAAGCACACCCCAGTCATCTGTAATTAATAGGACGAGGCACCTTAAAAGAGTTAATGTTTGTCTAGACTATATTAATAATGTAAAAGAATTTATATCTGATAATGAAATAGAATTAGAATTGATTGCGAATGAATTAAGGGGTATTATAATGAATTTTGATGGTATATTGGGTCTAGTAGACACTGAAAGAGTATTAGGTGAAATATTTTCAAATTTTTGCATAGGCAAATAAGGTTAACAATTTAGGTTTCACGTGAAACAAAATTACGACATTATTGTTATTGGAGGCGGTCACGCAGGAACAGAAGCTTCTCACATATGCTCTGTTCTTGGTGCTACTACTCTTTTGATAACAAATGACGAAAATAAAATAGGAGAAATGTCTTGTAATCCTGCAATTGGAGGGTTGGGAAAAGGGCACTTAGTTAGAGAAATTGATGCTCTTGGAGGACTAATGTCATTAGCATCTGATTTCGCTGGTATACAGTTTAGGCTTCTTAATAGAAGTAAAGGTCCAGCCGTTCAAGGCCCAAGAACACAAATAGATAGAAAAGTGTATAAAAATTATATTTATAATTCACTTGTTGGATTAAAAAATCTATCTATTTTATCTGAAGAGGTTTCAAGTCTTGTTGTAGATAATAACAAAATTAAGGGGGTAGTATTATCTGACAGAAAAAAAATTTACGCAAAATCAATTATATTAACAACCGGAACATTTTTAAATGGAAAAATACACATAGGTAATAAGTCTTTTTCTGGTGGAAGAAAAGGAGATAGTGCATCAATAAATTTAGCTAATTTCCTATATGGTTTGAAATTGCCCATGGGCAGATTAAAAACGGGGACTCCTCCGAGGCTTTTGGCAGAAACAATTAATTGGAAAGAACTTGAAAAACAAAAAGCAGATATTGAACCTTTTTTCTTTTCTTTTTTAACAACCAAAATTAATTTAGAACAAATAGATTGCTACATTACTTATACAAACAACGAAACACACAAAATAATAAGAGACAATATTCACAAATCAGCAATTTTCAACGGAAATATCTCTTCAAAGGGACCCAGGTATTGTCCTTCCATTGAGGACAAGGTTCATCGTTTTTCTAATAAAGATCGTCATCAAATTTTTTTGGAACCAGAAGGTTTGAATTCAAACGTTGTATATCCAAATGGAATTTCAACATCTTTACCAGAAAAAACACAATTAGAATTTTTATCCACTATTAGGGGGTTAGAGAAGGTCAAAATACTTCAATCAGGTTATGCTATTGAATATGATTATATTGATCCAAGATCTCTAAAACAGTCATTGGAGTTAAAAAAAGTTAAAGGCTTTTTTCTTGCGGGTCAAATAAATGGAACAACTGGATATGAAGAAGCAGCTTCTCAAGGAATAATAGCTGGCATTAATGCATATCGATATTTAAAATCTCAAAATCCTTTCATTATAGGTAGAGACAAAGGTTATATTGGTGTACTGATAGACGATCTTACTACTAAGGGAGTTTTAGAACCCTATAGAATGTTTACTTCTAGAGCGGAATTCAGACTTTTATTAAGAGCTGACAATGCAGACCAAAGACTTACAAACTTAGGGTTGAAATTGGGAACAATAAGCGAATTAAGAAAAAAGCTTTTCCAAAATAAAATGCAAGACATAAGGGACGCTATGATTCTCTTTAAATCATTAAGAATAACTCCAAATCAAGCTGAGACAATTGGAGTAAAAGTTAAAAAAGACGGTAAAAAGAGAACCGCTTTTGATCTCCTTGGTCAATCTTCTGAAAATATAGAAAAGATGAAGCTTATATGGCCTGATATTGTGAATGTTGACTTTAGGGTAATTAATCAGTTGTCAAATATTGCCAAATATGAGGTTTATATAGACAGACAGAAAGCAGAGGTTGAAGCAACAAAAAAATATGAATCAATAAAAATTCCAAATGATCTGGAGTATAAAAAAATTAAAGGCCTATCAAATGAAATTCTTTCAAAACTTGAATTAATAAGACCTACGAATTTACTGCAAGCTTCCAGAATAGAGGGGGTAACTCCTGCAGCTATGACGCTTGTAAATTTATACATAAAAAGAAAGCGTTTAGTTCAAAGAGAAAAAAATCTTTTACAAAATAGCTATGTTAAAAAATCGGCTTAATTATGATATTCTTTTAAACAAAATATGTGTTTCACGTGAAACATGTGATTTGCTAGGTGTATATTATGATATGCTTATCAGCTGGAACAAAAAAATTAATCTTGTATCTAGAAAATCTATAAGCACATCCTGGAACAGGCATTTCCTTGATAGTGCACAACTCTGGTTATATTTACCCCCTAAGACTAATAAATGGCTCGACTTTGGTTCTGGAGCCGGTTTCCCAGGTCTTGTGATAGCATTTATTTCAAAAGAGCTTAAGCCCGATCTAAAAATTGTTTTAGTTGAAAAAAATAAAAAAAAAGCTTTTTTCTTAAATGAGGTTGTAAATAAAATTGGATTAAATGTGGAAATATTGTCAAATAATGTTGAGTCAATTATTCCTCAAAAAGCAGATGTAATAACTTCAAGAGCTTTTGGTAAATTAGAACATCTTCTTAAAATAAGTTATAAGCACCAGAATAGAGACACAACTGCTCTTTTTCCTAAGGGGGTAAGTTTTACAGAAGAAATCATAATTTCAAAAAAAAATTGGAGCTATGAGTTAGAAAAAATTAAAAATATAATAGATAATAATTCTTTTATTTTGAAAATAAGGAAATTAACTTGTGCAAGAACAAGATAAAAAACATAAAAAAGCCCCAACCTTTATATCAGTAGTTAATCAAAAAGGTGGTGTTGGCAAAACTACAACAGTTCTGAATCTTGCAACAACTATTGCAGCTTCAGGCAAAAAGGTCTTGATACTTGACCTAGATGCACAAGGAAATGCTTCAACTGGTCTTGGAATTCTTTTGGAGCAGAGGAAGTTAAGTTCTTATGATGTACTTATTGATAATGAGAATATTCAAAATGTGATTAAAAAAACAAACATAGAAAATCTTTTCATTATGCCAGCTAATCAAGATCTATCATCTATAGATATGAATTTAGCAGAAATTGAAAAAAAGGCATCCATATTAAAGAATAGTTTCAAAAACACTAATGTTGATCTCCCTAACTTTGACTATGTCTTTATGGATTGTCCACCTGCTTTAAATATGCTTACAGTAAATGCATTAGTTTTATCCAACTTTATAATTATTCCTTTACAAACTGAATTTTTTGCATTGGAGGGTCTTTCTCAACTTATGATTACAATCAAGGAGATAAGAAATACTCTTAACAAGGAATTAAAAATATTAGGTGTATTATTAACAATGTATGATAAAAGAAATAATTTATCCTTACAAATCGAAGAAGATGTAAGGTCAACTTTAAATGATTTAGTTTTTAACACTATAATACCCAGAAATGTAAAATTAAGTGAAGCCCCATCTTTTTCATTGCCTGGTGTTTTGTATGATCAAAAATGTTTAGGATCAATTGCATATCAAAAATTGACTGCTGAATTTTTTATTCGAGAGAAAAGATATTTTTCAAAAGGAGCATTAACTTGAAAAAAAAGAAAGTATTAGGAAGGGGATTATCATCTTTTATTTCTGACGAAGAAGTTTTAATTAACAATGAAAATAGCAAAAACAGTGATCAGTTATATTTACCGATTGAGTATATTAAACCTAACCCTGACCAACCAAGAAAATACTTTAATTTTGAAGAGCTCCAGGAACTTGCAAAAACAATTTCTGATAAAGGCATATTGCAACCACTTCTGGTAATAAAGAAAAGTAATGATAACTACATTATTGTTGCGGGTGAAAGAAGATGGAGGGCAGCACAACTCGCACAAATACATGAGATACCTGTAATAGTTAAAAACTTTTCTAATCAAGAAGTAATAGAAATTTCAATCATTGAAAATGTACAAAGATCAGAGCTAAAACCACTAGAGGAAGCTGATGGATACTATAGATTAGTACAAGAATTCGATTATAGCCACGAAAAAATAGCAAATTTAGTAGGAAAATCAAGACCTTATATTTCTAACTTAATAAGATTATTGTCCTTGCCAGTCGAAGTAAAGAATTTAATTAAAAAAGGCGATCTCACTTCCGGACATGCTAGATCATTATTAAACTGTGATTATCCAATTAATCTTGCTCATCTAGTAGTTAAAAAGGGTTTATCAGTTCGACAAACTGAACTTTTAACAAAGAGAAAAAAAATAGAGACTTTTGAAAAAAAACCTAATTTAAATAAAAAAGATCTTAATACTAAGGAATTGGAAGATACGTTAACAGCACATTTAAAATTCAAGGTAAAAATTTTATGTGATAATAAGAAAAAATCAGGTAAAGTTAATATTTTATTTAACGATAATCAGGAATTAGAAAAAATTTGCAATATTTTGAAAAAATCATTTTAAACTAAAAGTTCTTGGACTATTTTATTTAAGACTAATTTACCTTTTAATAACAATTTTAATTTATTGTTTTTTAAGCTGATAAACTTATAATCTTTTAGATATTTTAACTTTTCATTATTTAATTTTATATCTAATTTCTCATTTATATAATTTAAATTAATTCCCTCATTTATTCTAAGACCCATCATAATTAATTCTTCAAACTGTTCTAGTTTTGAAAGTTTTTTATTTTGCTGTATCGGAAATTTCTTTTTTATTGATTTATTTAACCAATTTTCAGGGTTATTTATGTTTTCGTAGGAAAATCTTGAACAATTAAAAACATAGCGGCCATGAGCTCCAGGACCTATACTAATGAAATTACCACATTTCCAATAATTTAAATTATGAAAACACTGAAAATCTTCTTTAGCAAAATTTGAAATCTCATATTGATTAAAACTATTTTGTTTACACAATTTATTAGTAACCACAAAAAATTCTTTAGATAATTTCTCGTTAGGCAAACCTCTTAACTTACCAACATTAAAAAGATTTTTAAAAGCAGTACCGTTTTCAATAGTTAGTTGGTATAGTGATAAATGTTGACTACCTAGTGATAAGGCAAAATTAAGTTCTTTTTCCCAGTCAATTAATTTTTGAAATTGCCTACCATAGATCAAATCAAAATTTACATTAACAAATTCACTATTAGCTATTTCAACTGCAGCTAATGCATCATTTGCACTGTGTTTCCTTCCTAAATATTTAAGATCAATGTCATTAAAAGATTGAACACCAATTGAAATTCTATTGATTCCAGCCAAAGAAAAGTCTTTAAATTTCTTTTTTTCAACAGAACTTGGATTTGCTTCAAGTGATATCTCTATGTCTTTAGATAAAGAGAAGTTTTTATATATTTTTTCCAGAATTAGCGATAAATAATATGGGTTCATTAAACTTGGAGTGCCTCCACCAAAGTAAATGGATCTGATTATAGAGTTTTCTAATTTTTCTTTCCAAAAATCTATATTATTTAGATATGCATTTAACCATTCTTTATGATTTATTTTATTTCTTACATAGCTATTAAAATCACAATATGGACATTTTGATTCACAAAACGGCCAATGAAAGTATACAGAAATTTGATTGGTTTCCATTAATTGATCCTATCCATATAAAAGGATATAAATTTTTTTAAAGCGATACTTCTGTGGCTGATTTTATTTTTTTCAAAATTAGTCATCTCTCCGAAAGTTTTTTTATGACCGTCTGGAACAAATATAGGATCATATCCATGTCCATCTCTTCCTCGCATTGGCCAAGTTATTATTCCGTTAACAATTCCTTCAAAAATCTCCTCATTTCCATTAGGAAAAGTTAAAACGAGTGTACAAATAAAATTTGCTGAAAACGGTTCTTGCTGTTTAGTTTCAATAAGTTCATTCCATACTCTATGCATAGCCTTTTTAAAATCTCTACCTTTATCGGTGAATGCCCAATCCGCGGTATAAACTCCAGGTTTGTTTCCTAGTGCATGTACTTGTAAACCACTATCGTCAGCTAATGATGGTAAATTACTTTGCAAGCAAGAGATCTTCGATTTAATTCTTGCATTTCCAATAAATGAATTTTCTGTTTCATTTGGCTCATCGAGATTTAAATCTTTTGATGATAAAATCTTTAAATTTAAATCTTTCAATAAATATTTAAATTCTTCTAACTTTCCTGTGTTATGGGTTGCTATAAGTAATTGATTTTCAGGAAAAAGGTTCATCTTCTATTGCTTTTTTTTGAAAATTTAATAATTCTTGAATACCTTTTTTTGAAAGTTGGAATAATTCTTCAAAGTTTTTGTAAGAGAAAGGTTCTTTTTCAGCAGAAACTTGTATTTCAATTATTTCGTTATCTTGATTTAAAACAAAGTTTGCATCTGTATTTACATTTGAATCTTCTTCATAATCTAAATCTAAAACGGATCTTCCATTAAAAATACCACTTGATATAGCAGCAACCTGATTAACTATGGGATCATCTTTAATTATTTGATTTTTCATTAAATAAATAGTTGCCAATTTAAGTGCTACCCACCCCCCTGTTATGGCTGCACATCTTGTTCCTCCATCAGCTTGAATTACGTCACAATCAATTATTATTTGCCTTTCTCCTAATAATAATCGGTCAACGCATGTTCTAAGTGATCTTCCAATAAGCCTTTGAATTTCTAAAGTTCTGCCACCTTGTTTTCCTCTAGATGATTCTCGTTTCATTCTACTATTAGTAGATCTAGGCAACATACCATATTCTGCGGTTACCCAACCAAGTCCAGTTTTTCTCATAAAGTGAGGGACACTTTCTTCAATTGTAGCAGTGCAGATAATTTCAGTATTTCCGCATTTAATTATGCAAGAACCTTCTGCATTTTTAATTACATTTGTTTTTATTGAAACAGATCTTATTTGATTGAAATTTCTTTTTGATGGTCGCATAATTTAAATTCTCATAAATAATTTTTTAAAATATAATTTAACAGATAGTAAATATAATAATTTCAACAAATTTAAAATGAAAAAAAAATCGCAAATAGAAAAACTCACTGATAGAAGCAAAGAAATTTTCAGATGCTTAGTAGAAACATATTTAAATACTGGAGAACCAGTAGGTTCTAGAACATTGGCAAAAAACCTAAGAAATAATCTTTCTTCCTCAACAATAAGAAATATTATGCAAGATCTGGAAGAAAGTGGCTTGCTAGGAAGTATACATATATCATCTGGTAGAATTCCAACACATACGGGTTTAAGACTCTTTGTTGATGGTCTATTAGAAATTTCTGATATGACCAAAGAAACAAAGAAAGAATTAGAAGGTTCTATTAAAGGAAGCGAAAATGAAATTCATCCTATATTGGATAGAGTTGGATCGATCCTATCAGGATTAACTTCTGGAGCTAGTTTGGTTTTAGCACCTAAGATAGAGTCTTCAATAAAACACATAGAGTTTGTTTCTTTATCTACAAATAGAGCATTAGTAGTCTTAGTTACTACTGATGGACAGGTGGAAAATAGATTTTTTAAACCACCAGTTGGTCTAAATTCAAGCATTATGCGAGAGGCAGGAAATTTTTTAAACTCCATACTATCTGGTCACACTATTTCTGAAATTAGAAAAGTAATAACTGAAGAAATAGAAAAAAACCAAAACCATTTAGATAAAATTACACACAAACTCATAAAATCTGGGGTAGCTGCTTGGGCTCCTGATGTTATCTCTGGACGTGATAGGTTAATAATAAGAGGTAGATCTAATTTAATAGGTGATCTAGAAAATCAAGAAGAAATAGAGAAAATAAGAATTCTATTTGATGATTTAGAAAAAAAGAAAGATTTAGAACATTTATTAGATTTAACAGAAGAGGGTGAGGGAGTAAGAGTCTTTATTGGTTCAGAGAATAAATTATTTTCTCTATCAGAATCATCATTGGTATTATCTCCATACACAAACAGTAAAAGTAAAGTTATTGGTGCTGTAGGTGTTATAGGGCCAACTAGACTTAACTATGGTAGAATAGTTCCAATAGTAGATTACACTGCTCAACTTATAGGAAAAATGATTTCTGAAAGAAACGCATGATTTTTAATTCTTATAATTAAAATCAAATATTTACAGGAACGAGTGATAACTAAAATTTGAAAAATTTTAAAATGAAATCCCAAAATAATATAACTCCACTTATGCAACAATATATTGAAATAAAACGTGATTATTCAGATGTTTTATTATTTTTTAGAATGGGAGATTTTTATGAACTTTTCTTTGATGATGCATATTTAGCTAGTGATATCTTAAACATTACTCTAACTAAACGGGGAAAATTGGAAGGAAAAGATATTCCAATGTGTGGAGTACCGCATCATTCATCTGATAGATATATTGAAATACTTATAAAAAAAGGGATAAACGTTGCTATTTGTGAGCAAACTGAAACACCTGAAGATGCAAAAAAAAGAGGTTATAAGTCAATAGTTAACAGAGCGGTTGTGAGAGTAATTACACCAGGGACAATTTTAGAAGATAATTTGATTGGAGCTAAAACAAATAATTTTCTAATGTCTATAAATGATTTGAGAGGTGATATTTCAATTAGTTGGGCTGACATTTCAACAGGTAAAGTAATAACGTCATCTACGTCAAATGATAAAGTTTCTTCTTACATTGCTAGAATCAATCCAAGTGAAGTATTAGTTTCAAATTCATATTATGAAAAAACAAAAATAAATTTGAGTAAAAAAGACACTAAAATAACTATTTTGTCAGATTCAAGTTTTAATTCGATCAATTCTAAAAATAAACTTTATCGTCATTATGGTGTAAGAAGCTTAAGTAGTTTTGGTAAATTTACATATTCAATGATTGGTTCTCTAGGAGCCATTTTAGATTATATAGAGATCACTAAAATAGGTACTAATCTAAGTCTGAAGAGACCTATTGTTGAGAAAAAAAAATCATTTTTAGAAATAGATGAAAATACAAGAAAAAATTTGGAAATTAATAAATCTATAATGGGGGAAAAGAAAAGTTCTTTGATTAGTATTTTGAATAAAACTTCTACAAATTTTGGGTATAGAATTTTAGAGAATCGATTGAATGCTCCACTTACGGATCTAAATCAAATAAAAGAAAGACTATTACTAACCGAGTTTTTTTATGAAAACTATATTTTAGCTACTGAACTTAAAGAAATTTTAAGGATTTGTCCTGATTTTGAAAGAGCTTTCTCAAGATTGGCATTTTATAAAAATAGTTTTCAAGATCTTTTAACTATAAAAAAAGGTATAAAAACTTCTTTTAAAATAAAAAAATTTTTTAAAAATAAAAAAAATCAAATTTCCATTCCCATGAAATTATCAAAGATTTTAAACTCATTTAGTGAATTTTTAGATCTTGAAAAAACATTGGATGCTGCATTATCTGAAAATAACTATGATATCGGAAATCACACAAGTTATATCAACTATGGCTACAATTTGGATTTGGATAAATCAAGAGATGTTCTTTTAAAAAGTGAGAAATATATTTCTGATCTTGAGAAAAAATTAATTCAAGATACTAAAATATCAAGTTTAAAAATAAAAAAAAATAACATACTTGGTTATTTTATTGAAGTGACTTCAAGAAATGCAGAATATCTTTTAAACAATAAAGACAGCAAAACTTTCATTCATAGACAAACTACTGCAAATACTTATCGATTTACAAATAATGATTTAGTTGCACTAGAAAACCATATTAATACAGCCAGTTTTAAAATAAGTGAATTAGAATTTAAAATTTTCAACGAATTAAAAAACATGGTTTTGGATTATGAATCTGATATTAGATCTTCAGCTGATTCAATTGGTGAGTTAGACTTTTTTTTAAGTTTAGGAATTGTTTCCAAAGAAGAAAATTGGGTTAAACCTGAAATTTCAGATAATAATGAGTTGGCTATCATTAACGGCAGACATCCTATTGTTGAAAAAAATGTTAGTATAAAAGGAGAGACTTCTTTTATACCTAATGATTGTAATTTAGATAGTAAAAAAAATATAATTAATCTGATTACTGGTCCTAACATGGCTGGCAAATCAACTTTTCTAAGACAAAATGCAATTATTATTATTCTTGCTCAAATGGGATGTTATGTGCCCGCTAATCAGGCAAAAATAGGTATTGCAGACAGAGTTTTTTCAAGAATTGGTGCATCTGATGACTTGTCCGAAGGTCACTCCACATTTATGATTGAAATGTTAGAAACTGCAACCATACTTAATCAGGCAACTGAAAAATCATTTGTCATACTCGATGAAATTGGAAGAGGTACTTCAACTGTAGATGGTTTATCAATAGCCTGGTCGACTCTTGAATATCTTCATAAAAACAATAAATCTAGGACCCTTTTTGCCACTCATTTCCATGAGCTCACAGTTTTAGAAAAAACATTACCTAAGCTGAGTAATTTGACAGTAAAAATAGAAGAATTAGACGATAATATTATTTTTCTACACAAAATTTTAAAAGGGAAAGCTAACCACTCATTTGGTATCGAAGTAGCTAAACTTGCTGGGATACCTATGGAAGTAATTGAAAGATCTAAATCATTACTTGAGGATTTTGAGAAATATTCAAAAACAAATAGTTTTAATTTGAAAAAGGAAAAATCAAAAAGTTCGATGAAAAAATTTACTCATGAAAAGAAAAAAGAAATGTCTAAATCTGAGAACTTAATAAAGTCCTTGAATATTGATGAAATAACTCCGCAAGAGGCACTCCACATACTTTACAAGTTGCAAAAAAGTATATTAATTAACTAATTTATATTAGTCTTTCTTATCTCCTAATTCTTCTCTCTGGCCCGAAGAGACGGTAACGTTTGAGGCCCTTAGAAGTCTGTCACCTATTAAAAAACCAACAGTTAAAACTCCAATAATATGACCTTTTTCTACGTCATCTGAAGGGGATTCCATCATTGCTTGGTGTAGCTTAGGGTTAAACTTATCCCCAGAAGTTGGTTCTATTTTTTCAATTTTATTTCTCTTAAATATTTCAAGAAGATCCTTTTTTGTAAGCTCTAGACCTTCGATCATAGGTAAAGACTTTTCATCTAATATATCTTCAGCAAGATCTAAAGCTCTTTGCAGATTGTCATAAACACTAAGTATGTCTCTAGACATTTTAGAAACTGCATATATCTCTGCATCTTGACGGTCTTTTAGAGCTCTTTTTCTGACATTTTCACTTTCAGCAAGTGATCTCATTAATTTATCTTTAAGTTCGTCTCTTTCTTTTACCAAGTCTTCCAAGTTTATTTCATTCTCATCATAAGCTAGTTGATTATCATTTTGTAAGTTAGGATCAGTTTCTTTACCACTTTCATTTTTCAACAGTTGATCACCTTCCTCTTCAACGACAACCTTCTCTAATGTTTCATCCATTTCGTTTGTTTTTTCTTCTGTATTTGACATTTTATTCTCTTATTTGTTTGTATTCCAAAAATTCTTTACTTTGCTAAAAAAATCTTTATTTACTGGGTTATTGTCTTTGCATGAATCTTCAAATTTTTTAAGAAGTTGAATTTGTTCAGCATTTAAATTAACAGGTGTCTCAACTAAAATTTCTATGTATAGATCACCCTTAATTCCACCCCTAATAGAAGGCATTCCTTTTCCTTTTAATCTGAGTTGTTTATTATTTTGAGAGCCTTTGGGAATTTTTACTCTTGTTTTCCCACCATCTAGTGTAGGAGCTTCTAAATCACCACCTAAAGCTGCTGTAGTCATTGTTATAGGAATTCTACAGAAAAGATCTTTTCCCTCTCTTTCAAAAATCGAGTGTTTTCCAACTTCTATAAAAATATATAAATCTCCAGACTGTCCCCCTCTAAGCCCGGCTTCTCCTTCACCTGCAAGTCTAATTCTTGTTCCAGTTTCTACTCCAGGTGGTATGTTAACACTAAGTTTTTTTGACTTTTCTACTCTTCCCTGTCCACTACATAAACGACAGGGATTTTTTATGATCTGGCCTTTGCCAGAACATGTTGGACAAGTTCTTTCTACTGTAAAAAAGCCTTGTTGTGCCCTTACTTTTCCTATTCCTGAACAAGTAGGGCATGAAGTAGGGCTTGCTCCAGACTGAGCTCCAGTACCGTTACAGGAATCACAAGATACAGAGGTAGGTACATCAATATTGGTTTTTTTACCAGAAAAAGAATCTTTAAGAGAAATCTGCATATTATATCTTAAATCTGCACCACGATTTGCTCTTTGTGAATTTCCTGATCTTGAATTTCCTCCACCCATGAAGTCGCCAAATAAATCTTCAAAGACATCTGAAAAGGCTGACGCAAAATCTCCATTAGATGCTCCACTAGTGTTAAAACCACCACCCATACTACCATCAAATGCTGCGTGACCATATCTATCATACGCAGCTCTTTTGTTTGGATCTTTTAGAATATCATAGGCTTCATTAACTTTTTTGAATTTTTCAGTAGCTGATAAATTACCAGAATTTCTATCGGGATGAAGTTCTTTGGCTTTTGATCTGAATGCCTTTTTTAATTCATCATCAGATGCAGTTTTAGAACAACCAAGAATTTCGTAATAGTCGCTTTTAGACATAAAAAACCTGTTTATTTGGATTTTAACTAACTAAGAGTTGTCTTATCACAAAATTATTTGTCAGTCTTGTTTAAATCTTCAAAATCAGCATCAACAACGTCATCGTTATTATCTTCATTAGTTGTCCCACTATTTGCATTTTCTTCATTTGCTTGATTTTCTTGAGCTTCAGCTTTGTAAATAGCTTCACCAAGTTTCATAGCGGCATCTGTTACATCTTGTGCTCTTGCCCTGATTTTATCAGCAGATGGTTCCTCGCTATCTAAGGTTTCTTTTAGTGCTTTTATCGATAACTCAATAGCTTCAACTGTTGATGGATCAATTTTATCAGAATGTTCTTCTAGTGACTTTTCTGTGCTATGTATTAAACTTTCAGCCTGATTTTTAGCCTCAATTAAATCTTTCTTTTCCTTATCTGATTCTGCATTTTCTTCTGCATCTTTGACCATTTTTTCAATATCTTCATCAGATAGTCCCCCAGAAGCTTGTATTGTTATTTTTTGTTCTTTACCAGTCCCTTTATCTTTAGCTGATACTGACACAATTCCGTTTGCATCAATATCAAATGTAACTTCAATTTGGGGCACCCCTCTTGGAGCAGGAGGTATATCTTCTAAATTAAACTGACCAAGTACCTTATTATCATTAGCTATTTCTCTTTCTCCCTGGAAAACACGAATTGTTACAGCACTTTGATTATCGTCAGCAGTAGAAAAGACCTGGCTTTTCTTCGTTGGTATTGTAGTATTTCTATCAATAAGTCGAGTAAAAACTCCTCCCAAAGTTTCAATACCCAGAGACAACGGGGTTACATCTAATAATACAACATCTTTTACATCACCTTGTAAAACTCCAGCTTGAATTGCTGCCCCCATAGCAACAACTTCATCAGGGTTAACTCCTTTGTGCGGTTCTTTACCAAAAAATTTAGTTACTTCTTCTATAACTTTAGGCATTCTAGTCATACCACCAACAAGAACTACTTCGTCAATCTCAGTCTTGGATAGGCCAGCATCCTTCAAGGCTGCTTGACAAGGTTTTAATGATCTCGCTATCAAATCTGAAACTAGACTTTCTAACTTTGCTCTAGTTAATTTAATAACCATATGTAAAGGTTGACTTGTTTTTGGATCCATAGAAATAAAAGGTTGATTTATCTCGGTCTGAGATTGAGAAGATAATTCAATTTTTGCTTTTTCAGCAGCTTCCTTCAAACGCTGTAATGCCATTTTATCAGACTTTAAATCGACACCACTTTCCTTTTTGAATTCACTGGCTAAATAATCAACTATTCTCATGTCAAAATCTTCACCACCTAAAAAAGTATCACCATTTGTTGATTTAACTTCAAATAATCCATCATCAATTTCTAAGATTGAAATATCGAAAGTTCCTCCACCTAAATCAAAAACAGCAATAGTTTTCCCACCTTCTTTATCTAGGCCATAAGCTAAGGCGGCGGCAGTTGGTTCATTAATAATCCTTAAAACTTCTAGTCCGGCAATTTTACCAGCATCTTTGGTGGCTTGTCTCTGAGCATCATTGAAGTATGCTGGAACGGTAATTACTGCCTGTGAAACATCTTGTCCTAAGTAACTCTCAGCGGTTTCTTTCATTTTCTGTAGTATGAAAGCGGATATTTGACTTGGAGAATACTTTTGATTTTCTACCTCAACCCAAGCGTCACCATTTCCCTCATCTACAATAGAATAAGGAACCATATCCTTATCTTTTTCCACCATGGGGTCATCAATTCTTCTTCCAATTAATCTCTTTACTGCAAATAAAGTATTCTCTGGATTTGTAACAGCTTGTCTTTTGGCAGGTTGACCCACTAGTCTTTCATCATCAGAAAATCCAACGATTGAAGGTGTAGTTCTAGCTCCTTCTGAATTTTCTATAACTTTAGCGTCTTTACCATCCATTAACGCTACACACGAATTTGTAGTTCCTAAATCTATACCAATAACTTTAGACATAATTATTCCTTCCCACTTTGTTCTATGCACCTTTATTATTTAAGGTTTACTCATATATGGGTTTTCATTTTCACACTACAAGGATTAATTTATAAATTCTTATAATTTTTATGACTAAAATCTCTTTATGTTGTATTAATAATTTATAAAATTTTTGATTTTTTCCATTTAGTTTTTCTTAATAAAATAAAGTAAGTTAAAATTATGAGTAATTTATTAGTAATACCTGCAAGATACGATTCATCTAGATTTCCTGGTAAACCACTAGCACTTTTTGAAGATTCTAATGGAAAAAAAATAAGTTTAATCGAAAAAACCTGGCAATTAGCATTAAAGCTTAATTCTTTTGATAAGAAAATAATAGCAACTGACGATATTAGAATAAAAGATTTTTGTGAAGGTTTTGGAGCAGAAGTTTGCATGACATCCAATGATCTTAGAAATGGATCTGAAAGAGTAGCAGAAACATTAAATCTACAGGATGAGAATTATAAAATAATAGTAAATTTACAAGGTGATGCTCCTCTTACCCCAATATGGGTTATAGAAGGTTTAGTAAAAGAACTTGAAAAAAGCAATTATGAAGTAGCTACACCTGTTTTAAAATGTGACCAAGGAACATTAAATAAACTCATTTCAGATAAAAAAGCTGGAAGAATAGGAGCAACAACCGTTGTTTTTGATAAAAATCAAAAAGCACTTTATTTTTCAAAAGAACTTATTCCACATATTAACCAAAAAAATTTAATAAAGAATCTAAGCTGTGTTTATCACCATATTGGAGTTTATGCTTACAAATCAGACGCTTTGAAAGCTTACATAAAATTTCCTCAAGGCAGTCTAGAAAAACAGGAAGGTCTAGAGCAGTTAAGATTTGTTGAAAATGATATTTCTATTAAATGTGTAATTTCTACATTAAGAGGAAATGAATTCTGGGAATTAAATAACCCAAGTGACATACCTATAATTGAAAAAATTCTAAAAAAAAATGATTAAATCTAGTTATGCTGCTTGAATTTCTTGATCTGTTGTAAGAATTGAATAAAGAGCTGATTTATCAAGGGTTGATCTTAATTTCTCGCAAGTTGATTTGTTTCTAAGTATCCTAGAAACTTTTGCTAAAGCTTTTAAATGATTAGCGCCTGATTCATGAGGTGCAATAAGAACGAAAATTAAATCAACATTTTGGCTGTCCATAGAACCAAAGTCTAGGGGCTTTATAAGTTTTGCAAATAAACCTATTATGGAATTCAAAGAACTTATTCGAGCATGAGGTATTGCAACCCCATGACCCATCCCAGTAGGTCCTAAATTCTCTCTTTCTTGTAATGCTAAAAAAACTTCAGATTGGTTAAGACCGTAGACATTAGATATACCAACAGATATTTCCTGCAAAACTCTTTTTTTACTAGAAGCTTTTATTGAAGTCAAAATAGCTTCGGATGTTAAAATTTCTGAAATAACCATAGATCTAAATTATCCCCAAACATTTTATAAAGAGGATTCTTAGCATATTTGGATTTAAAGTAAAGTTTAATATAAAATTTTAGATTTTATCTTAGATCCATATCAAACTTTTTACTAATTTGGTGGTGATTTCTTATTTTTCTTTTGTATCTTCTTATAATTTTTTCTAACCGAAATATGGATTTTTGGTAAGAATCGTATATTTCACGAGCTCTACCAGTACAACATGCTGTTAAACCACTTGAAAGATGTAATAGGGCCTCACATTTGAATTCATTATTTTCTCTTGTAAAGGTAATATTAGCAAAAGTTGGTCTCAATAAATATTTCTTGTTAATTATATCCAAATGTTCTTTGGCATAATCTGTCAAACTTTTCCCAATTTTCAGCTGTTTTCCGCTAACTTGAATATCCATTCTGCTCTCCTTTTTTATTTTTTTTATACTCAAACATTAATAACTTAAATTATTAAATTCGGAATTGATTACCTAAATATACTTTCCTTACACTTTCATCATTGACAACTTCTTCAGGGGTTCCCTGCATTATTACAGATCCTTCATGCAATATGTAAGCACGATCAACAATCTCTAAAGTTTCTCTAACATTATGGTCTGTTATTAATACCCCTAGCCCTCGCTCTTTAAGTTGGGATACTAATTTTCTAATTTCATTCACTGCAATAGGATCTACTCCTGCAAAAGGCTCGTCTAGTAGGATATAGTTAGGTTTGCTAGCTAGGCATCTAGCAATTTCTACGCGTCTTCTTTCACCTCCAGACAGTGTAATTGCAGAAGCTTGTCTTAAATGAGTAATGGAAAATTCACCTAAAAGTAATTCCAGATCTCTTTTTCTTTCTTGTTTGTCTTTTACACTTATTTCCAGAACTGCCATGATATTTTTTTCAACTGATAAGCCTTTGAAAATACTAGATTCTTGAGGAAGATAACCAAGTCCTAATCTAGCTCTCCTATACATCGGAAAATTTGTAATATCAGTTTCATCGACTATAATTTGACCAGACTCAATGGTAGTTAGACCTACTACAGAATAAAAGCACGTTGTTTTTCCAGTTCCGTTAGGGCCTAGTAAGGCTATTGCTTCACCTTTTTTTAATTTAAAACTTACATCTCTAAGTATAGGTCTTTTTTTATAACTTTTTCTTAAATTCTTTATAATTAAGCCTTTTCCAAAAGGAAATATTGTTTTGATCTTTTTGTTATTAATAGAGTATAGATCTTTCATTTTCATTTCTTATACATTAAAGAAATATTTTACTAATTCAAAATTTTGTCTTTATTTAAATTAATTTCTAATATTTCTGATTTAAAACCAATATTTTTTCCTTTAACTACCTTAACATTTCCAGTTATTTTTACTTTATTTTCCTTAGGAAAAAAAGATACTAAATCACTTTTTATTACTTCTTGGTCACGTTCAAAATAAACATTACCCATAGCAATTATCTTTATCAAATTTGAAAAACTTTCTGTAAAATTTGATGTATCTTTAAAAAACAATTCCATTTTGTCTGATTTAAAGATTAAATTATCAAATTTTAAAACAACATTTTCATTCAAAGAAATAACACCTAATTTCTGGTCAAATTTTGCATTTTCTGAACTAATTAAAACTTCCCTATCAGACACATCGCAAAATAAAACATTTGTTGTGAAAGTTATAAAAATAAAAGTAATTAAAAAAAAGCAAAAAATATTAATATATTTTAATAAATATGACTTATTTAAAAACATTTTAATCATTTAAAAAAAGAATAAACATCATAGTAAATATTTGATTTTAACACCATTATTTATAAAAAATAACAAGTTTTTTTCTGAATTCTCTGAATTATAAATCTCCATTTTACCTCCATAGATTTGCCAATTTGGAAACAAAACAGTCACAGCATGATTACTTAAAATGATACCTTTTTCAAAATTAAAAAAAATTTCTTTACCATTTATTTGATATTTTTCATTTTCAATTTTGAAATCCCCATGTAACCTCAATATATTATTTTTTGTATTTATTTCAGCAATTTTTGCTTTAATTTCTATTAAGACTTCAGAAGATAAATTTATTTTACCAGTAATCTCGTTGCCTGAAATTATTGGTAATTTATTATCAATTTGATTTATTTTATCTGCTTTAATGTTAAAGCTGTTTCCCAATTTGTTTAATCCGCTTAATTGAGCACTATCAATTTGGAAACTATTTCCTTCAGATCCAATGTTTAAATCTTTAGTTTCAACTGAGGAGGAGTTTTCGAAATCATTTTTTGAGGATACAAAGAATATCATAACTATTAAAGAGAGAGATAGAAATACTGCACCAATCTTAAATACTTTTATGATATTTGTGTAACTAATCTTTAGGTCTTTCTTAATTTTCAAAAGAACTTAGAGGAAAAAGCTCCTTTTCAATATTAGATATATATCTTTATTAATGCGAAAGCAAACTATTTACTTCCCAACCTTGTAAATCAAGCATTGATAATTTGGGTAAAAAATTAAAAATATCTTTAGCTATTTCATGCCTGCCTTCTCTTATTAAAACCTTGTCTAATATATTTTTGAGTTGATGAAGATATAGAACATCAGAAGCTGCATATTCAAGTTGAGATGAACTTAAATTGGCAGTTCCCCAATCTGAAGTTTGTTCAAATTTTGGAATTTCAATTGACAAGTAATTTAGTACTAAAGTTTTTAAACTATGACTATCAGTTGAGGTTCTTGCTAATTTTGAAGCTACCTTAGTGCAGTACACATTTGATATATTACAATTTAACTTTTTCATGAGTACAGCTAAATCGAATCTAGCAAAATGAAAAATTTTAAGGATATTTTTATTGCGTAAAATATCAGTAATTATTGGTGATTTTGAATTTTTACCTATCTTTATTAAATGAATTCCTTTATTTTCAGTACATATTTGAATTAGGCATAAACGATCTCTTGTAAGATTTAGTCCAGTAGTTTCTGTATCTATTGCAATAGAGTTTCCAACATCTATTTCTATCGGTAGGTCATTATCGTGCAAAAAGTATTTCATTTGCTAAATTCCATTATAAATCTTGAGATTTGCATTTCTTTACATGTAGAATTATATAATAATAATTCTCTTATATAGCAATTTATAAATGATAATCGAAAAAATAATATCCTTTTAGTATAGATTAAGAAATATAAAATGAACAACTATTCTTTCAAATCACCGGTAATTACTATTTTTGGTGGAACAGGTTTTTTAGGAAGGTATATCGTTAATCGCCTTGCTAAGTCAGGATATATTATAAATGTTATAACAAGATTTCCTAACGAAGCGATTTTTTTAAAAACTTCTGGGAATGTTGGGCAAATAAGTTTTGTAAAAGGGTCTTTTAGCAATTTAAGTAAACTTACATCTCTACTCAGTAGTTCAGAAATAGTTATAAATTGTGTTGGAATATTAAACGAGAAAAAAAATAATAAATTTAGACAAATACATTCTGATGCACCCGAAAAACTTGCTATTTTAGCAAAAGATACAGGAGTAAAAAAATTTATTCATATTTCTTCAATTGGAGCGGATCAAAAATCAGATAGCAATTATGCAAAATCTAAAGGTATTGGAGAAACCAAAATAATTAATGCATTTCCAGATGCAATAATTTTAAGACCTTCTATTGTTTTTGGTTCAGAGGATCAGTTTTTTAATTTATTTTCTCAAATATCTTGTATAAGTCCCATATTGCCAATAGTTGGAGGCGATACAAAGTTTCAACCTGTTTATGTTGATGATATTGCAAAGTTAGTGGAGAAAATTATTAAGATAGAAAAAAGCACCTCTGAAAAAAATAATTCAATTTATGAATTGGGTGGTCCAGATATTATGAGTTTTCATTCTTTAATGTTAAAGATGTTGACATTTATTTATAGAAAAAGGTTAATTGTAAATTTACCATTTTGGTTTGCTAGATTAATGTGTCCAGTGGTTTTTATATTACATAAATTAAGTTTAAATAAGATTCCACTTCTAATAACTGAAGATTCAATTAAGCAGTTAAAAAATGATAATATTGTTTCAAAAAAATTTCTTGGGTTTGAGGATTTTGGAATCAAACCTAAATCTATGGATTTAATTTTACCCTCCTACCTTAAGCATTATAGACCAAGGGGAAATTTTTCTGATCTTTGATTGGTTATTAATTTAGAAATAGGCAATATAGAGTAATGTTAGACCTAAAATAATTCTATAAAATATATATGGTGTGAAACCGAGTGAATATATATATTTGACCATTAAATTTAAAGCAATAGTTGCAGTAAAAAATGATAATATAAAAGTTACTAAAACTGCTAAAACACTTATATTGTTTTCTTCTAAAATTTTGGGAGAAATGAAAAATCCTGACAATATAATTGTTGGTATGGACATTAATAATGATATTTTAATTGAGTCATATTTTCTGTAGCCAAAAATTCTGAACCCAGTAATTGTAATACCTGACCTAGAAACTCCAGGGATTAGAGCAAAAGCCTGAAAAAGACCCATTATAGCTGCATGCTTAAAATTTAAATCTTCTAGTGATTTTTTTTCTTTTCCAAATTTATCTGCATAAAAAAGTAAAACTCCAAAAACAATCATCATCCATCCTATTATTTCGATAGAACGCACAATAATATCCAGGCGGTAAATTTTAAATATTAGGCCAAAAAATATTACTGGAATTGTTGCTACGCCAATTTTCAAAAATAAATAAAACTCTTTTTTTTCTTTTTTAAAGAAAAAAAATTGAATTAGCCCTCTAAACAAATCTGTTGAATCTTTTTTAAAAAAAATTACTAAAGCCAAAAGACTTCCAAGATGAGCAGATATGTCAATTATCACACCCTGGTCTGAAACTTTCATCAAATAAGGTAAAATAATTAAGTGAGCAGAAGAAGAAATAGGTAAAAATTCTGTTATACCTTGAATTATGGCTATAAAAAAAATATGAAAGGTAATCATGATTTTAAGTGTATTCCTAGTAAAAAGATTAAGTCCACAATTAAAAACATTTCCTAAGAGATGCAAATGAAAAAATTATATCACTTTTCTTTATCTCCTTTTTGTAGAAAAATCAGGTTAATTCTTGGAGAAAAAAAAATAGATGTTGAGCTAATTGAGGAAAGGTTTTGGGAAAAAAGAGTGCAGTTCCTTAAAATTAATCATGCAGGAGAAGTGCCAGTTTTTATAGAAAATGAAATAATATTATCAGATAGTAATGCCATATTTGAATATTTAGAACAAAAGTATAAGGATCCCCCACTTTTTCCAAATAATTTAGAATTAAAAGCAGAATGTAGAAGACTATCTAATTGGTTTGATACAAAATTTCATAAAGAGGTTACTGAAAAAGTTCTATATGAAAGAGTATATAAAAAAATAATGAAAACTGGTTACCCAAATAGTGAAAAAATAAAATCTGGTCTTAAAAGTTTAAAATTTCATCTTGATTATTTAAATTGGTTGCTTGAAAGAAGGAAATGGATTGCTTGTGATTTACTTACAGTTTCTGATTTTACAGCTGCTTCTCACTTATCATCCTTAGATTATATAAATGACGTGAACTGGGATGATTTTCCTAATGTTAAAGACTGGTATTCAAAGATAAAGTCTAGACCTGCATTTAGACCAATTTTGACAGATTTATTAGCAGGATTTATTCCTCCTGAACATTATAATAATCTTGATTTTTGATAGATGAACACAAAATTAAAAAAAAAATTAAAAGAAAAAATTTCTGATTTTGCCTATAATGAAGGTCTTTCAGATGTAAGATTTACAGATCCAAAAGTAGACTTTAAAGAATTTAATCGTTTTAAAGAATTTATCCAAAAAGGATATCATGGTCAGATGGATTGGCTTAATAACAATATTAGTTGGAGAGGTAATCCAAAGCTTATGTGGAGAGATGTAAAAACAATAATTGTACTAGCTGAAAACTACTATAAAGGAGGAGATCCTCTAGCCGGTCTAAAAAAAAAAGACAAAGCTAATATATCTATTTACGCTAGAGGGGATGACTACCATAATATTCTAAAAAAAAAATTAAAAAAAGTTGCCAGTCATCTAATTAGAATTGTGGATAATAGCGAAGTAAAAGTATTTGTAGATACTGCCCCAATTATGGAAAAACACTTGGCTCAAAAGGCTGGAATAGGATGGCAAGGAAAACATACAAATATATTATCAAAAAAGCTTGGAAATTGGATATTTTTAGGTTTAATTTTTACTAATATTAAATTCGATATTGATGAACCAGAAAAGGACCATTGCGGTAATTGTAATAGGTGTATAAATATTTGTCCTACCAATGCCTTTATTGCACCTTATAAACTAGATGCAACAAAATGTATTTCATATCTCACAATTGAACATAAGGGACCTATAGACTTAAAATTAAGATCATACTTAGGTAATAGAATTTTCGGTTGTGACGATTGTTTAGCAATATGTCCTTGGAATAAGTTTTCAAAGAAATCCCAAGAATTAAAATATTCAGATCGTATAATTGATAATTTAGACTTAAACGAACTAGCAC
>CACFXF010000018.1 GCA_902570265.1 uncultured Alphaproteobacteria bacterium
AAGAGCTTCTGTTTCTGTTTCATTAGGAGTTATAAAATCACATAATGTTAAAAATCCATCAGGTAATTTTGTAGCTGGAGCAGGGTTTAAAATAGTTTTTACATTTGCAGATTTAGCTATTTCTAAACCTTTTTTGGCAGCTTCTAATGGTTGTTCAAGTTGAGTTATGAAAACATCTGCATTAGCAATTAGATCTTTTCTTTTTTCTAGATCTTTTGGGCTTATGTTTGCAGCTGCGCCAGGTGAAATAATTATTGCATTATCTCCTGAATTTTCCTCAATAAAAATGTAAGCCGCACCTGTATAACTACTAAGATCTTCTTCAATATAAGGAGTTACTCCTGATGATTTCCAAGTGTCGATTGCCATTTGACCAAAGTCATCCTTCCCTAAACGGCTTATCATAGAAACTTTGACACCTAATCTGCCGGCTGCTACAGCTTGGTTAGAGCCCTTACCTCCAGGTCCTAGGGAGAATGAATTCCCTAAAACTGTCTCACCCATAACAGGCATTCTATCAGCACGATAAGCTGTATCCGCTACAAAAACGCCTAGAATTACTACATGACTCATTTACTAATTTTCCTCCGGACCAATTACTCCTTTTCGAAAAGCAAAGCATCCATAAAAACGACGCTCACCAGTTTGTATAACAGCGTATGCTTTTTTAGCTCTTTCATAAAATGCATAACGTTCAATTGATATCATTGGGTTTGGTCCACCTGCTGTACTTACTTCTGACTGTACCTCACTCATAACTGGAAGAATTGAATTAGGCTCTCCCACTACTTCCATTCTACCAGCAGCATCATCAACAAAAGTATCTAAAGGGTAAACTGATAAAACAGCTTTTACAACTTCAGCAGCAGGTGCGTCTATTCTTAAAAGATCACCCAACACGGTTTCTCTCGCAATACTATCAGATGGGAAATTGGTATCAGCAATAATTAAATCATCACCATGTCCCATTGCTCTTAGCGTATAAAGAACATCAGCATTCAAAAGACTATTTATCCCTTTTAACATATTAATTATCCTTCCAAACTTAAATTTATTTATATTAGTATATACGCAACTTATTTTCATAATCAAAAATATGAATTGAACTTTGATCAGTGGTTAGTTTAACATCTTGCCCAGGACTGTAGTTTTCTCTTTCTCTTATGACGCAGGTTAAATCTTGATCGTTTGCACGAAGCAAAAGGTGTGTTTCAGAACCAGTTGGTTCAACAACTGCAATTTTCGCAGGAATTCCATTTTTAGAAGGAAATAGATATTCTGGTCTTATGCCAATTATTATTTTTTGGCCATTTTCTAATTCTTTAACATTTGGTAAATTAATTTTTGTACCAGCAACTTGTAACTTATAACTATTATTTTTTATTTCCACAGTCCCTTCAATCATATTCATTGCAGGTGATCCAATAAAACTTGCTACAAAAGTATTAGCGGGTTTGTCATAAACTTCCAAAGGACTTCCGGTTTGTTCAATATAACCATCTTTCATGACTACAATTTTGTCTGCCATTGTCATAGCTTCTATCTGATCATGGGTAACATAAATTGTAGTAGAGTTCAGTCTCTGTTGTAATTCTCTAATTTCTGCACGCATCTGTACACGCAATTTTGCATCGAGATTAGACAATGGTTCGTCAAATAAAAAAACTTGAGGGTCACGTACAATAGCACGCCCCATAGCTACCCTCTGTCTTTGGCCACCAGATAAAGCACGTGGATATCTTTTGAGATAGGGGGTCAAACCTAATATTTCTGCGGCTTGATTTACTCTATTAGCGATATCATTTTTACTCAAACCCTTCATTTTGAGTGAAAAAGCCATGTTATCATTTACAGTTTTATGAGGATAAAGAGCATAATTTTGAAATACCATTGCTATGTCCCTTTGAGAGGGTGGTAGATTATTTACTATACTTTTACCAATCATTATGTCTCCTGAGGAAATCCCTTCTAAACCAGCAATCATCCTCAAGAGGGTTGATTTACCACACCCAGAAGGTCCTACTAGAACAACAAACTCACCATCTCCAATATCTACATCTAAGCCATGGATTACTTCTGTATTACCATAGGATTTAAAAAGGTTACGTATTTTTACTTCTGCCATAAAAAATTCTCCTAGTAAAAAATAACCTAACTAATCAATACTGTCTATATATGAAAAATCTATTTATTGATAAGCTTGACAAAACAGATCTACACTGAAATTATTTTACTATTAAAGTATCATCAGGAAATTAAATATTCCTTTTATTTTCCTGTTTTAACATAATTTGGGAGAAAAACTGTATGAAAGTAGAACTTTATAATCACATAGTTCGAAACGGATTAACAAGAAGAACTATGCTTAAAGGTGCTGCCAGTACCGCTGCTTTAGCAGCTATGGGAGGCGCCGTACCGGCACTAGCAGATGGCCATTCTGCATTACGTGCTGCTATTATGAAAATTCCTGGTGTTGGAATGGGATCTCCAGGTGATGCTGAGTGGCAAAAAGTTGGAGAAATGTGTTTAGGTCCTGTTAAAGATCGTGTAAAACCAGGTGAGTTTAAAGGAGTAGAGCTCACTTTTATGGGTTTGAACAATCAAAACCTACATAATTTTTTATTTAGGGGATTTTTAAAACCTTGGGAAGCTTATACAGGTGCTAAGATTAATTGGATAGATTTAGCACAAGCTGATTATAATCCTAGATTACAGCAATCAATTGCTACAAAAACTGTTGATTTTGATATTATTGAAATGGGGGCACCGTTTGAAGGTGATACAGCTGGACAGGGGCTTTTGAATGAAATGCCAGATTGGGTAAAAGACCAGATTGATTATGATGATTTGGTTGGTTACTTACAACCTCCTGTAGGAACATGGGATGGTAAAGCCTATCGAATCAACATTGATGGTGATTGTCATACATTTTGTTATAGAACTGATTATTTCGGGTCTGGATCAATAACAGGAAGAGCAAATCCTCCTAAAACCTGGCAAGAAGTAAATCAAATATCAAAAGATGTTGTGGGCAAAACTGATCCTTTGACTGGGCTTCCAGCACATGGATTTTTAGATCCATTAAAGGGTTGGGGCGGTTTTGGTATGTACTTTCTTACTGATAGAGCTGGTCCATATGTAAAACACCCAGATGATCCAGCATTCTTATTTGATATAGATACTATGAAGCCTAGGATCAACAACCCTGGTTGGGTTCAAGCAATACAAGATGTCATGGATCTTATAAAAATTGACGGAGCTTACCCTGCAGATCAAATTAACGCAGATCCAGGTACTACTGGTTTCCAACAGTTTTTAGCAGGAACAGGTTCTATGCTTACTTGGTGGGGTGATATTGGGTCTAATGCTAGAACTAATGATTCATCTGTAATTGGCGACGTTGTAGGTTTTAGCATGATACCTGGATCGGATAAGGTCTATAATTCTAAAAAAGGTGCCTGGGAAAATAACTATAATGAAGCTCCAAATAATGCTTATCTTGGATGGGGTGTTTATGTAACTAACCGGGTTGAAGGTGATAGCAAAAAGCGTAAAGCTGCATGGTCTGCTGCTGCACATATTGGAGGAAAAGATATTTCATTATGGACATCAGCCTATCCGTCTGGTTTTCAACCATACAGAAATTCACACTTTGTTTATGATGAGTGGGAAGCTGCCGGATATGACCGAGCATTTATAGAAGATTATCTTGGATCAAATCTTGATACATATAATCATCCAAATTCTCTAAATGAACCTAGAATACCTGGAATTTTCCAGTACTATTCTGTAGCTGAGGATGAGTTAGCAAAGGGCTTTGCTGGCCAATATGGTTCAGCTCAGGAAACTGCAGATGCTATTGCTGCAGCATGGGAAAAAATTACAGACTCAATTGGTCGAGAAAGTCAAATTAAGCTTTATAAAGCTTCAATGGGTCTCTAAATTTGACCAATATAATTTGTTGGATCGGTATGGAAACATGCCGGTCCTTATTTTTTTAATAAGGAAAAGTCATCTTTGAGCTTATCTGAAGGTAATTACCTCCACATTGTTATGCCAGACCAAATATCTCTAAGGAGAAGAAATTTTGGTCGTTTTATAATTTGGGGTTCTGCAATATTCCTGATATTAACTGTTTTATTGCAATCCCTTGATCAAACAAATTTTTTGACTTTTGGTTTTGAAAATTGGCGTCCTACACTATATGCGTATTTACTTTGGGCATTTTGTTTATGTCTGGGGCAGGTAATATTATATGGTGAACAGGGTAAAAGACGGTTATTTATATTACCCGCGGTTCTTTTTGTAATTTCTGTTGTTATTTTTCCCTTGATATTTGCTCTAGGTATAGCTTTTTCAAGTTGGAATCTTTCCTCTCCTGATGGGAGGCAATTTAATGGTCTAGCTAATGTATATCAAATGTGGGCTGATCCATTTTATTGGAATGCCTTAAAAAATATGATCTATTATACTCTTGCAATTCTAGTAGAGTATGTCATTGCCTTTGGTTTAGCACTTCTTTTGAACACTCAAATCAAAGCTCGTAAATTTTTTCGTGTAGCTTTTTTAATGCCTTTAATGCTGTCCCCAGTTGCAGTTAGTTGGATGATAGGAAAATCAATGCTAGAGGCAAGGTTTGGTCCTATTTCTCGTCTTGCTAGAGAGTTAGGTTGGGAAAACCCCTCCTTTTTTGGAAGCCATGAAATGGCACGCTCAGTTATTATGATGATGGATGCGTGGACTTTTATACCTTTAATGATGATTATGATTTTAGCAGGTTTACAGGCTATTCCAAAAGAGATGCATGAAGCAGCAGACGTTGATGGAGCACCACCTTGGAAAAAATTTTGGGAAATTACTTTTCCTTTAATGTTACCTGTGTCAATAACTGCAATTTTAATTAGGATTATTTTTAAGCTGAAATTAGCAGATATTATAATCAATGTCACTTCAGGAGGTCCTGGAGGAGCTACTGATAGTGTGACTAGTTTTATATTTAGAGAATACAGAGATCGTTCGAATGTAGGTTATGGAACTTTTTTAGCTATTTTTTATTTAATCATAATAGTAATTTTAATGACAATTTTGATCAAAATTGCTGATAAATGGATGAAACCCAGGTATTAAAGCATGAATAAACAGATTTTCCATGATACCGCTAAAGATTTATCTTTTAAACCAAATTGGATGTTTAACAGATTAATAATATATGGGATATTAATTATATGGGCTTTTATTTGTTTATTCCCAATATATTGGACGATAACTACAACATTTAAAGCAGCACCAGACGTCATGAAAGGTAATATTATCCCTTGGTGGGATTTTACACCTAAGTGGTTAGGTCTCAAATCCTTGGGATTATCACCAAATACTATATTTGTTGAAAATACTGTTCGTGAAGAATTTTTAAAAAGATTTTGGAATTCAACAATTATTGCTTTTAGTTCATCCACAATTGCAGTGGCTTTAGGGAGTTGTACTGCTTATGGTTTAAGTAGGTTTAGTTATCGGTTTGGGTTCATGCGAAACTCAGATATTTCTTTTTTCTTTTTATCGCAATTAATTTTACCTCCTGTTGTATTAGCTTTACCTTTTTTGGTTTTATATAAAGAGTTAGCTCTTTTAGACACCAGAATAGGATTAATTGCTCTTTATACTTTAACAGTTTTACCAATAGTTATATGGATTATGCGTGACCAATTTGGATCAATACCTGTAGAATTAGAAGAAGCAGCTCTTGTAGATGGTCTTTCATTATGGAAGGCTTTTATTACAATTATTTTGCCAATTGCTCTACCTGGGATAATAGCTGCTTTTATAATTTCACTAGTATTAACTTGGAATGAGTATTTTTTTGCGGCTCTACTAACCTCTTCACATGCCAAAACTTTACCTGTTATGGTTGCTAGCCAAACTGGTTCTCAAGGCATTGCTTGGTGGTCAATGGCTGCTTTATCATTTGCTGCTATCTTACCACTGGTTATAATTGGAATAATTTTAGAAAAATTTATAATAAAAGGGATGGCTGCTGGTGCTGTCAAATAAATTAGTACTTTAATTAAGAAAATTATCTATTCAAATCTATTTTTCCATCTATATTATCTAAAACCTCTCCTAACAATTTCGTAAGTTGGATTAAATCATTTAAATCGCAAATCTCAAGTGAAGAATGAGAATAACGCAGAGGAAACCCTACATCTATACATGCAACACCCTTCCCAACTAATTGTACGTAAGATAGATCTGTAAGTGCGCCACTATGAGCACTTTTTTGAAGAGGAATTTTATTTTGAAGTGCAGTTTTTTCAAAAAGTTTCACAAGGGCAGGGTGTGGGATTACACCATTTAAAGTACCTCTGCCATGAAATGAAAATAAACTAATTGCGGGTCCTTTACCTAAGCTTATATTTCCTCTATCTCTCATATCAGGGGTATCAGTTGCTAAAATTAAATCTAATTGAATAGCAATTTCAGGCAATAATTGCTGGGCGAGAGGTATTACTCCCCTTAAATTAAACTCTTCTTGTACACTGAATACTAAGTTTACAGGTGGACCTTTTTTTCTAAGTGATAACTTTTCTGCAATTTCTATTGCTATGGCACAACCTGCTCTGTCATCAATGCTAGTACCAGCAATTCTTTCATTACTTAATTCCTCAACTGTTGGTTTATAAACAACAGGAGAACCAATATTTATTCCTAGGTTTATTACTTCTTCAAAAGTATCAACGCCAACATCAATGTATAAATCTTTATAAGGCACAACGTTATATTTTTCATCCTGTTGGGTGGCGTGGTGACTTTTATTAGCTATAATTCCAAAAATTTCACTACCATTTTCTAGAGGGAATATAACAGCTTGAGAAGCAAGGGCTTTCTCTGGTACTCCTCCTAATCTTTCAATTCTTATAAACCCATTTTTTTTAATTTTACGAACTACGAAACCAATTTGGTCCATATGCGTAAATAACATAATGTTAGGTCCTTCCCCTGGGAAACTTACCCATAAATTTCCCATTACGTCTTTTTTTGGAAGTAATCCTAATTCTTTCAGCTTATTTGAAATATGGTTGCAAACTCTATTTTCATGTCCAGATAAGCCTGGCAGCATCATTAACTCAATTAAATTATTGTAGATTTTATTTTTCATTAACTTCTAAATTTATTTACTATATTCATAAACTCTATAGCACGTTCAGGATTAACAGGTTTCCAAGTATCACCATCCTCTTTTAAAGATGACCCAACAATACATCCATCCGCAGTTGTTAATACTTGAGTTACTGTATCATGCTTAACACCAGTATTAGCTAATACAGGTGTATTTGGTAATGCTTTTTTTACCGATATTAAGTCATTTATTGAAGCTGCTTCTCCAGTTATTTGGCCACTTACTAAAATTGCATCAGGTAAGGAAGAAAATACAACACTTCTTGCTCTGTCTGATAAAGATCTTCTATCTTGGGAGTATGCAAATTCTGCAGAAACATTAAAAAATAAAAGCATTTCTTCGCTACCCAAATTTTTTCTATATCTTAGCGCTTTTCCTGCATCTGGTACCCAAATACCCATATCTGAAGAATAAGTGCCTGTAAAAATCTCTCGAACGAAATTAGCTTTTGTTGCAGTACCCAAGGCAATTGTTGCCATTGGATCCCAAAGCATATCTACCCCAAAAGGTATTTTAATCTCTTTTTTTCAATTCACCAATAATATATGCAGCAGCAGCAGTTGATGCGGTGTCCACAGTCAGTTGATAGGGGCGGTCATTTTCATTTCCAAACATTATTGCATCAAATTTAGCTGTTTGTAGTGCTTCTAAATCTTTTTTGGCCTCTTTTATTAATCCAGTAATGCCACTTTCTTTATTATAAAGAGGAGAGCCTGGTAACGCACCTAAATGCACCATTGCGATTATAGGCTTTTTTGTTCCAAAAAGTTTATAGAATCTATCTTCCAAAAAAGAACTCCCTTACAAATATAATTTAACTATTTAATTCTGGTCAGGCAAAGGAAAAATGATTAGCATCTAGATATGTGATTTATTTTTATGGTTTAAATATGCTTAAAAATAGAAAATGGGATCGTCATAAAAAAGGTGGGTTAAATTTTACTGAGCTTGGTTTTGGATCTGCCCCACTTGGTAATTTATATAGAAGTATTTTAGATGAAGAAGCTAATGCTACTTTGAATAGAGCTTGGGATTTAGGAGTTAGATATTATGATACAGCTCCATTGTACGGTTTAGGATTAAGTGAAACTAGATTGAACAAATTCTTAAGGTCAAAAAATGAGAATGATTATATTTTATCTTCTAAAGTAGGTAGATTAATGAAACCTTGTAAAGCTGAAGACCAAACGGGGATTGGTAAATGGTTTGATGTTCCTCTCCGTAAAGAGCAATACGATTATAGTTACGATGGAATTATGCGTTCTTTTGAGTTTTCCTTTGAAAGGTTAGGAGTAAGTAAAATTGATATCCTTTATGTTCATGATTTATGTATATTTACTCATGGTAGTAAGGCTGCATCTGATGAAAGAATTTCAGAATTCTTTGATAAAAAGGGGTATGAAGCTATGCTATCCTTAAGAGATCAAAATGTAATATCTGCAATTGGTGGTGGAATAAATGAGTGGGAAGTTTGTCAGTATTTGGCTGAAAGAGGAGACTTCGATTTATTTTTATTAGCAGGTAGATATACTCTTTTAGAACAAAAGGCATTAAAATCTTTTTTACCACTTTGTGAAAAAAGAGGAATTGGAATTATTACTGGTGGTCCATATAACTCTGGTATTCTTGCTACTGGAGGTATTCAGGGAGCGTATTATAATTATGATATTGCTCCAAAAGAAATAATAGAAAAAGTCAATAAAATTGAATTAGTTTGCCGAGAATATGATACTCCTCTAAAAGCAGCTGCGCTCCAATTCCCATTACTTCATTGTACACACCTTTCTGTAATACCGGGGGGACAAAGTAAAGATGAAATGGATGATAATTACGAATGTATGCAATTTAATATTCCAAAAGAACTTTGGTTTGATTTGAAGTCCAAGGAGTTAATGGATCCAGAAGCCCCAATAGAGTAGCAATTAAAATTTTTATTTTACTTTTTATTTTTGATAATTAAATCTAGGATATCCTTTTCTGTAATTTTATCTCTATGTCTAATTTTACTTGAAATATGTAAAGCTGCTGCGGCTTGGCCATAATTTAAGCTAGAAATAATATTATTGCCTTTTAACCTATATGAGGCCATAGCTCCTATGAAAGCGTCTCCAGCACCATGTGTCGATATTACTTTTACTTTAAAGGCTCTAATTTTTTTGTGAAGTCCATTTGAAAACTCAGCCTTTAAACCCTTAGATCCCAAAGTTATTATTTTAGTGATTTTATATAATTTGTTTTTGAATATTGTTTTTTTATAAAACTCTGCTTCCACTTTATTCATGATAATTATATCAGTAAGTTCTAATAGTTCTCGGTTTATTTTTCTTGCTGGTGCAGCATTTATCCAAACTTCACAATTTTGTTCTTTTGCTTTTTTTGCTGCTAGTAAATTGATTTTTTCAGGGATTTCGTTCTGTAAAAGTAAAATTCCTGTATCTTTTTTAATAACAATTTTTTTATAATCTATATTTAAGTTTGCACCTGAAACTATAGTTGCACTGTAATTTCCTTTTTTATCTACAACAGCTACACTCATCCCACTTTTTTCAGTGCCTACTTGTAGTTGTTTGATATCTATAGAACTTTTTTTTAATGTATTAAGAATTTTTTCCCCAAAATTGTCCTTTCCAACTCTTCCAATAAAGTAGGTGTTAGAACCATATCGATTTGCTGATAAAGCTTGATTCCCCCCTTTGCCTCCAAATAGGTAATAAACTTTTGAACCTTTAACTGTCTCATCTTTTTTGGGAATATTATTTGTGTTTAATATAATGTCCCAGTGTAAAGATCCCGTAATACATATTTTTTTCATTTAAAAAGATATTCTTGGACTATATTAAAAGATTGAGAGGCATTTTGATTAGAAATAGCATCATTTAAATCAGAATTATTAGTTAATTTATCAGCAATTTTGTCTAACTTTTTAAAGGTTTTAATGTTAGTTGAAGATTCTTTTATGGGGTCTAAGCCAGAATGATCAGGAAAAGTATCAAAATAAATGGCTCTCTTATAATTTAGTTTCTTAAGTTCTACTAATAATTCTATAATTTGTATCGGGTGCACAGAACCTACCATTAACCCATTATCCCATTTTCCATATCCATCATTGAGATGTACCCCTAAAATTTCTGAATATCGACCTATTAAGTTAGCAGAATAAGCAGGCATTTCGTCTGCATACAATACATGTGCAAAATCTAATACAACCCCCATATTTTTATTACCTACATCTTTTATTGCCATTAGGGTTGTAGATACATCAGGCATTAAAGAAAAAGAACGTGGTTCATTAGGCTTATATTCTAAAGCAATTTTTATTTTAGGATTATATGAAGTTATTTCTCTTAAAGCATCTACGGTCCAATCCCATAACTGACGATAATCAGCTTGGAAGGAATAGTCAAAACCGTCTTGCCCCATCCATAAAGTTAATAAATCACCATTAAGTTCTGATAAAACATCGATACCTTTTTTAGTTTCTTCTATTGCTTTTTTCCTTATTTCCTTTTCTGGATTAGTAAAGGCACCTAATTTAAATTTTTCTTCAGAATAATATCGCATAGCTAAACCATTTAAATGGATATTTAATTGCTTCAGCATTTCTTTTAATTCTTGTACCTTAATATTTTCAAAATGGTCAGGGAAATTTAAGTCAGCAGCGTTAATTCCTGCTTTTGAAGCCCTAGTAAGTAAATCAAAGGTATTTATATCATTTTTGCCAGGCCAATAATCTCGATAGCCAATTTTAAATGAATTTAATCTAGCTGCAAATTTATCCAGAATGTTCACCTTCAAGACAATGATATTATTTAATATTACCATTAGCATATTTTTTTTCAAAATATAACTTTTTTAGAATATATATTTGGTTTACTGTATCCTAAGTTTAATAAGTGAGAATATAAACATAAGGTGGCTTATTTGTTTGGTGAGATAGAAGGAACAGGTTTTGAAATTATTTCTTCAGAATTTGCAAATTGTTTGACAGGTCATGGAAGAGTAGAGAGGCTATGGACAGGAGCAAGATGGTTAGAGGGACCAGTTTGGTTTCCTGCTGGCAAATATTTGTTAATTTCGGATATACCTAATAATAGAATTCTTCGCTGGGATGAAACTGATGGTAGTGTTTCAGTCTTCAGAAAGCCTTCAAATTGTTCCAATGGGAATACTACTGATCATCAAGGTAGATTAATCACTTGCGAGCATAAAAGTAGAAGAGTTACACGGACCGAACATGATGGTTCAATTACAGTAGTTGCAGATAATTTTAATAATAAACGACTAAATTCTCCTAATGATGTTGTTGTGAAATCAGATGGCTCAATTTGGTTTACTGATCCTACATATGGAATTATTAGTGATTATGAAGGGATCAAATCTATTCCTGAACAAGAAGGTTGTTTTATTTATCGAGTGGATGAGAAATTAAAAGATATTTCAGTAGTAGCAAGAGATTTTATTAAACCGAATGGTTTAGCTTTTAATCTTGATGAGACTTCACTTTATGTCTCTGATACTGGTATATCGCATAATAAAAATGGTCCCAAACATATAAGGAAAATGAAATTAAATGAAGATGGAAGTTCATTAGGTGAAAGTAAAGTATTTGCAGAATGCAATGCAGGTCTTTTTGATGGTTTCCGATTTGATAGTGAAGATAGGTTATGGGCATCAGCTGCAGATGGTGTTCATTGCTTTGACAAAGAGGGAAAGCTCATTGGAAAAATCCATATCCCTGAGATGGTTGCAAATGTCTGTTTTGGAGGTAGTTCTTTAAACAGACTTTTTATTGCTGGAACAACTTCTATTTATTCAACCTATTTAGCAGTAAATGGAAAATCTTGCATTATTTAGAATATTTTAATCAATTTTCTTTAACTAATTCAATTTAATGTTACCATAAATTTTCAATAATTTAATCAATCTTAAGGTTTAAATATGCTATTTGATACCCACCTTCATTTAATTTATCCAGATATTTTGAGATATCAATGGTTAGATAAAGTAGATTTACTCAATAAACCAAGTCGTTATGAAGACTATCACATTAAAGCTAGTCGTTTAGGAATAAGTGCATGTTTGCATATGGAAGTAGACGTTGGAGAAAATCAAATTAAAGAAGAAACGAAGATGATACATAATTTGATTGGAAATAATGATACTATTATAAAAGGTGTTATATCTTCCTGTAGACCAGAAAAAAATGATTTCCAAGATATGATTCAATATGCAGAAGCACAACAATTAATTAAGGGTTTTCGTAGGGTATTACATGTTGCACCAGATAATACTGCAGGAAGTGATCAATTTAAAAATAATATCAAGTTATTATCTGATACAGTACTTACGTTTGATTTATGTGCTTTTCCACATCAACACCCAGAAATAATGGAACTAATTGATTTTTGTCCAAAAGTTACATTTATTCTAGATCACTGTGGAGTTCCTAATATAAAAGAAGGTGATTTTAATGACTGGAAAGGAAGTATTGATCAATTAGCTCAGCGTGATAATTTATTTTGCAAGATTTCTGGTATTATTGCTTATGGTGATAATAAGATATGGACTTTAGATGATATAAAACCTTATTTTGAACATGTGGTAAATTCTTTTGGATTTAAAAGAATTATTTGGGGTAGTGATAGTCCAGTATGTAATCTTGGTGGTGGTCTAGAAACTTGGGTTGCTGCCACTTATCTGATGACACAAGACTGGTCTAATGAAGAAAAGAAAAACTTTTTTTGGGATAATGCCATCAATCTTTGGGATTTAAAGTAAAAAATTTATTTGTAAAATATATCAGCAGAATGTATTTTTCTAAATTTAAAATATTAATTTCGTTCTGCCCAACCTGCAAAAATGCTTTCAAACATAATTACTATGTAATAAAGGAAAATACCCAGTAAAGCTAATGCGATTAGCACGGCAAACATGAGTGGATAGTCAGCACTAATTTTACCACTATCAAATAGGTGCCCTAACCCCTTTCCATGTGGTTCAATTATTTCCATTAAATTTGTACCAATAAATGCTAAAGTTGCAGCTACCTTTAGAGCACCAAAAAATTCGGGTAATGTTTTAGGTAATGCTATCTTATAAAAAATTTCAAATTTAGTAGCTCCTAACGACAATAAAATATCTTTGTATTCGGGTTCTAGCGTTGATAACCCAATAGAAATTGAGACCGCAATTGGAAAAAATGAAATAAGTATAACTATCAAAATTGTATTCATATCATGAAATCCGACAAACATAAGAGCAATTACAGGTACCACTGTAGCTTTAGGTATCGCATTAAATCCTACAAGTAAGGGATAAAGAGCTATTCGCATTGTTTTTGAAAATCCCATAATGACGCCAAAACCAAGTCCAACCACAATTGACAAGGATAATCCAACAACAGTTCTCCAAAGTGTATCCCATCCATAACTTAGGAATAACCAACGAAATTTCCAAAAAGCTGGCCATAAATCTGAAGGAGATGCCATTTTATAATTAGGCCATCCGTTAAACCAAACAATCCATTCCCAGAACAGACAAAAAATTAAAAGACTTATTAATGGAATTGTTATTTTATTATAATTCATTTTAGAGCATTATTTTTTTTTGTGATATTTCTATTTGTTTTCTGAGTATAGCTAAAGATTTTGTAGTTTCATTTGTGTATAAATCATCCAATTTTCTATCGTCACCAAGTTTGACGTCTAATTGGAATTGTAAACTTGCAGGTCTTCCTGACAGTACTAAAACTTCATCTGCTAAAAAAATTGCCTCACGTAAGTCGTGAGTAATAAGTATACAAGTAAAACTTTCTTGTTTCTTTAAAGTCAACATTGTTTGCCATAAGTCTTCTCTTGTGAAAGCATCAAGAGCTCCAAATGGCTCATCTAATATTAATACTTCAGGTTTATGTACTAAAGACCTGCAAAGGGATGCTCTTTGCTTCATTCCTCCAGACAATTCTGATGGTTTACTTTTCTCAAATTCAGCTAAACCAACTAGTTTCAAAAGCTCTCTAGCACGTTTCATTTTTGTTTCTCTTGAGATATTTTTGGACACTATTTCAAGTGGAAGGATTACATTATCTAAGATATTTCGCCATTCCAAAAGAACGGGATTTTGAAAAGCCATTCCAACAGTAGATCTTGGTGATTTTATAACTTCTTTAGAAATAAGAACTTCACCTTTTTTTGGTTTTAAAAGGCCACTCACTAATCTAGTTATTGTAGATTTACCGCAACCAGAAGGACCAACTATAGCTGTAAACCTACCTTTGGGTACAGAAAATGATAAATCTTTTAAAACAGGTAGAGAACCTGTTTCTAAATTAAATTCATGAGAAACATTTCGAAGTTCTATATGCATAATAATGAATTAAGGTAATAGTAGGTGAAATTATCCACCTACTAATCTTTTTATTTTATCATTAAACTACCGTCTCTTGGTAGATATTTATCTGTGAAATATAGAGACATATTAGGAGACTTCTCAAATTTATAATTCTCAGCTAATTGAACTAAAGCCTTTTTCATTCTCTCTGGATCAATATTTCCCATACCATTAGATGCTGTATTCGCAGTAAGAACATTCCCTTCTATGGCTAGTTTTAAACGTCTTGTTTCTAATGCCAAGTCTGCTGCAGGATTTCTTTTTATCATACTCTTAACTGCATCTTCTGGATTTTGAATTGCAGCCTTCCAACCTTTTGCAACAGCTCTTAAAAATCCAGTTACCAATTCTGAATTTTTTTCTGCAAAATCGGTATTTACAATAATAGAGTTTCCATAAAGTTCTAAACCATTATTTGCCATCAACATTATAGTAATATCATCTTCAGGAACTCCTAACCTTACTAAGTTTAAAAACATAGAAAATGAGAATCCAGTAATTGCGTCAACTTTACTTTCTGCTAACATTGGTTCACGAGTTGGAAAGCCAACAGGTTCAACTTTAATTTTATTAACATCAAGATTATTTGCGGATGCAAATGCAGGAAATTGAGCCCAAGCTCCATCTGGAGGTGGTGCCCCTAAAATTTTTCCCTCCAAATCTTTTGGTGAACTGGTACCAAGACTTTTTCTTCCAGCTATTGCAAATGGTGGTTTATCATAAACCATCATAATGCCAGTAACAGGGGCTCCTGGATTTTTATCAATGAATTTTACAATGCTATTTATATCAGCAAATCCTATTGGGAAAGCGCCAGTTGCAACTTTAGGTATTGCATCTAATGAACCTTTTCCTGGTGATATTTCTACATCAATACCTTCTGCTTTGAAGAAACCTTGATCAATTGCATAAAAATATGGTGCACTTGGTCCTTCAAATTTCCAATCTAATGCAAAAGACATTTTAGTTTCAGCAAAACTATAAATTGAGGAACAAAAGAATATAATAGCTCCTAAAAGAAAATTACGCATTTGTTTTCCTTTCTTGTATGAATAATATTTTGTCAGTTTGTAAAAATTTTACAGGCTTAATATATTTTATTTAAAAACTTATTAAAGTATACAGTTACTTTTCCTAACGTAAGCTTTTTTAAAAATGTTTAGACTTTAATCAGATTTGAGTTTGTTTTAATTTTTCATTATGATCTTTAAGATAATAAATATAACTTTCTTTAATTTACTTATTTTTTTCTTAACCCCTACTTACTCAATGGGTTTTTTAATAGTTGAAAAAATAAAATTAAGTCAAGCTAATATCATTAAAAGGTATAGTCATGATCCAAGTGCATTTACACAAGGTTTAGTTTATCAAAATGAGCATTTTTTTGAAAGTACAGGAGGGTGGGGTACCTCCAAAATCAAAAAAATTAATAAAAATACTGGTAAAGTTACAAATTTTAAAAAATTGCTACCTAAATATTTTGGTGAGGGAATAACTATTTACGATAATAAAATCTTTCAAGTCACATGGAAATCTAAAAAAGGATTTGTATATGATATTAATAATTTTGCATTGCTGAATGAGTTTAAAATATATGGGCAGGGTTGGGGACTTGCTAATAATGGGAAATCATTAATATTAAGTGATGGTTCTGAAAAAATTTATTTTTTAAATCCAAAGAATTTTGAAGTTGAAAAAACTATTTCAGTTTCTTTGAATGGAAACAAACAAATGCTTATAAATGAATTAGAATTTATTAGAGGTGAGATTTGGGCTAATATTTGGAAAAGTAATGAGATTATTACAATAAATCCTTTATCGGGGCGTGTAACAAGTATTTTTGATATAAGCAAAATTAGTGAACAAAAAGAAATTGAAGATGTACCCAATGGTATTGCTTGGGATAAAGTAAATGATAAGATTTTTATAACAGGTAAAAATTGGAATTTTATTTACTTATTAGATATTTAATAAAATTAAATTACCAATATTTAAAGTTTTTTAAATATTTTATTTTCATCGCGATTTAATAGTTGCAATCAATCTTTTAGTTAGGCTCTCTCTGACAAACACATAAATGCCACTAATTATAATTAGTCCCATTCCTATAAAAGAATAAATATCTGGTATTTCATTAAAAATTATATAACCAGATATTAGAGAATATATTAGCAAAACATACTCAAATGGTGCATTTGCTGAAGGTAAACCTATTCTGTAAGCAGAAACTAAACAAAAAATACCTGCAGTACCAACGACAGCTATAATAATTAATATATATATTATATTTAAATCTGTTAAGTTCCACTTTGTGGATAGAATACTAAATAGGGGTAAACTAGATACAGATTGATTAATTAAAATAATAGAAAGTGAAGATCCTAAAATAACTCCCCCCAAATATATATGAAATGATTGCTGAAAGGAATTATCTTTATCGCTAGTTATTTTTGATAGTATCATACTAATAGAATAAGAAAATGCAGTAAAAATTGGTAATAGAATGTACCAGTTGAAGTTATGAATAGACGGTTTGATGATTAGTAAAGTTCCAACACAACAAATTATAATTGCTAAAATTCTATGATATCCAATTGGATTTTTGAGTATAAAAACTGAAAGAATTGTAACCATAATTGGATTTGTAAAAAATAAAGCATTGGCTTCTGCCAATGGTATTTTTGTAAGGGATATGTAGAAACAAACAAAACCTAGAAAAAAAATGTACCACGTAATAAAGCAATAAAGGGGTAATTTGATTTATAAGTTATTCTCTTTTGATTTAAATAAAGATATCCAGTTAAAAGAATAAAACCTAGGATTGCTCTAAAAACTAGTATTTGAAGTATTGAAGTATTTGCTATTATAAGTTTGATAAAAATATCTTGTATACAAAACAAGCTCATTCCTAAAAGTATTAACAAAATACCTAGACGTTCGTTTTCCATATTTATGACCTTGCATACTTATTTAAGGTCACCATTTACTAAAAAATTCTCTTAAGTCAACAGAGAATTAAATCATGGTTTATGAGGAATTTTATTTCAATAAAATTGAACAGAATATTAATCTAAATTTTCCATCTTAATGCCGCTGTATGTACTGCAGATTCCCAATGCTGAGTTATTTTTTCATCAAGTTTTGTTATTGAAAAAGATGCACCGGCCATATCAAGAGAAGTTGTATAATTTCCAACAAGAGAGTGGCTAACTTTAATTCCTTCTTTCTCCAAAATCTTTTGACCGACATCAAATAATAGATAAAGTTCCATTAAAGGGGTGCCACCAAACCCATTTACATGCATCAATACTTCTTGATTTTTATTTGGTTTAAGATCTTCAATAATAGTACTAATAATATCATTTGTTATTTCGTTCGCCGTTTTAATTTTCTCTCTTTTTCTACCTGGTTCACCATGTATTCCTACTCCAAATTCCATCTCTTCTGCACCAATTTCAAAGGTAGGTTTTCCAGCTGCGGGAACAGTACAACTAGTGAATGCAACCCCCATTGACGCTGTAACATTATTTACATGATCACCAAATAATTTGCATTCTTCTAAAGATGCACCAGTTTCAGCAAGGCTACCTACTGTTTTTTCAACTATCATGGTGCCAGCAACACCTCTTCTTCCAGTTGTAAAAGTTGAATCTTCAACTGCAACATCATCATTTACAAGGATAGTCTCATGATCAAAATCGATCATATCAGCACCCATTTCAAAATTCATGATATCACCAGAATAATTTTTAACTATAAATAAAATACCTTTTCCATTATGGACTTTACTAGCAGCAGCCTCCATTTGGTCTGGTGTAGGAGCACTGAATACTTGACCAGGACATGCAGCATCGAGCATTCCATGACCAACAAATCCTCCATGCAGAGGTTCATGACCTGACCCACCACCAGATATTAAGGATACTTTATCAACAGCTGGTTTTTTAGCTCTATATATAAAGTCTGGAGAAAAGTTAACTTTAATTATATCTGGATGGGCTTTTTGAAACCCTGATAAACTCTCAGTTAGAATTTCTTCAACTTTGTTAACAAATTTTTTCATCTTTCTACCCTCTATTTTATATATTCATCACATATTGCATTTATAGCAAGCTGTGAAGATCTAGCTCCAGGATCTATGTGACCTATTGCTCTTTCTCCTAAAAAGGAAGCTCTTCCCTTAGTAGCCATTATATCTTTGGTAGATAACATACCTTCTTCAGCAACCATTTTAATTTTTTCTGCAACTGTTTGTATATTTTTTTCATTTTTCAATTCTGTCAGTGATAAAGAAACAGGAATTAAAACGTCTAGCATAGTTTTTTCACCTATGTCTGCCTTTCCCCTTTTCTTTGTTGCTTCGACACCCTCATAAAACATTGCAGCAAGATTTTCTAAATCATTTGATTCTTTGGAATATTTCTTAGACATGCCCATTAATAATGTTGCAAATAATGCTCCAGAGGATCCTCCTACTGTAGTCATAATTTTCATACCTATTTTTTTAAATACTTCTTCAGGAGATAAATTTGAAAGCTCATGCTCTAGTTTCAAGGCTTCGTTTAAACCTCTCTGTATGTTAAAAATATGATCACCGTCACCAATAGCTTGATCTAGCTTTTCAATTTCATCTTTGTTTAAATCAATAGTTTTTTTTATATTTTTTAGTGCTAAAAATATATTTTCTGAATCCATAATTAAATTCTCATCCCATTGTTATCGAAATAAAGTATTTTGTTATCATTAAGATTAATCTTAATTTTTTTACCTTCCTCAAAATTTTCTGATGATTGAGTTAAAAGCATTCCATTAAGATCATCTGATTTAAAAGAAATTACGGTTTCTGCTCCTAATAGCTCAACTGTTTCAATATAAACATCATAATTGCCTTTAGCTGTAATTGATATATCCTCTGGCCTTATTCCGGCAAAAGAAGCCATATTTTTTTTTGAAATTTTTATTTTGTTTAAGTCAAATATATTTATCTTGGGTGACCCAAGCCTATTTGCCACATATATTGAGTTTGGGTTATCATAAATCTCTTCAGGAGTGCCTACTTGTGATAGAACTCCATCTTTTAAAACTCCAATTCTATCAGCCATAGTTGTAGCTTCAACATGATCATGTGTCACATAAAGAATAGTAGCATTTAAATCTTTTTGGATTTTTTTGAGTTCTATCCTTAATTCTTCTCTCAACTTTGCATCTAAAGAGGATAGTGGTTCATCCATCAGGTAGATATTTGGATTTCTAACTAATGCTCTCCCCAAAGAGACTCTTTGCATTTCACCACCTGATAATTGGGTAGCTTTATTTTTGAGTTTATTCTCAATTTTAAGAAGTTTTGCAATTTCAGTCACTTTTTTATCAATTTCTAGTTTTGTTTCTTTTCTTAAAGGTGAACGAAGTGGGAAAGCTAAGTTGTCATATACTGAATAATGTGGATAAAGAGAAAATTGTTGAAAAACATATGACGTATCACGAAAGGCAGGTTGCACATCATTAATTATTTCTTCATCAAAAAATATATTCCCTTTATCAGGTTGCTCTAATCCAGAAATAATTCTTAGAGTAGTCGTTTTACCGGCTCCGGTAGGGCCTAATAGAACAAAAAACTCACCATCAAAAATTTCTAAATTAAGATTTTCAAGGGCACATGTTTTTCCAAAATTCTTATAAACATTTTCAAGCTTTATTGATGCCATTTAATTTAACTTAATATATTTACTTTCAATTGCATTATCTGTTTTACCATCAAAAATAATTCCTGATTTTTGGTCAAAATTTACTCTTACATTTGAACCTATTTGAGCATTTGTTTGATTTGTAACACGAACTTTAAAATCACAAAACTCTGATTTAATAGTAAGAATTTTGCGTGCTCCTAAATATTCTGAGCCAAAAACCACACCTGAGATTCCTTTTTTATCGGTGAGGAACATTTTTTCTGGTCTTATTCCAAGATAATTGATAGTGGAGTTTGTACCACCTATTGATTGTGGAACATCATAATTTTCTCCATTAATCACTATTTTATCTTGGGTTTTTTCAATTGTGTGATGTATTGGGATAAAGTTCATTGCTGGTGAACCTATAAAAGAGCCAACAAATTTATTTCTTGGTCTCAAATATATTTCCCTAGGAGTACCAAACTGTACAATTTTTCCTTTATTCATTACAGCTATTCTGTCCCCCATTGACATTGCTTCAAGTTGATCATGGGTAACATATACGGTTGTTGCTTTAATATCGTTATGTAACTTCCTTAATTCTAGGCACATTAACTCTCTAAACTCAGCATCAAGTGTACCTAAGGGTTCATCCATTAAAAAAGCTTTTGGTCTTCGTACTATGGCTCGTCCTAAAGCGACTCTTTGTCTATCTCCACCTGACAAACTAGAAACTTTAGAATTCAATAAATGTTGAATTCTTAATAACTCAGAAACTTCCTCTATTCTTTTATTTATTTCAGTTCGTTTGTATCTTTGCATTTTAAGGGGGAAAGCAAGGTTTCTTTTAACATTCAGATGTGGGTATAAAGCAAATAATTGAAATACAAAGGCTATATCTCTTTGAGATGCTCGCAGAAAAGTTACATCTTCATTATCTAGCAAAATTTTTCCAGATGTTGGCAACTCTAATCCTGCAATCATTCGTAGGGTTGTTGTTTTTCCACACCCAGAAGGGCCCAGTAGTATAAAAAATTCATTATCAAAAATTGTTAAATTTGACTTTTCAACAGCGACAAAATCGTCAAATGATTTTTCTAAATTTTCTAATTTAATTTCTGACATCTAATCTGGAAAATGACTGGTGATTATAAATCCTAATGTTCCAACAAGGATTACAATGAATGAATAGGAATAAAGTATCATATGAAATGGTTGTAAAAGCATAAAAACTCCTACTAAAATAATTACCATTGATAAATTCTCCCAAATAACTCTTCTGAATATTTTTCTAAACATTTTTTAACTTTCTACTTTCTGACTGCTCCAAAAGTAATTCCTCTTAAGAGGTGTTTTCTTAGAACTACAGTAAATATCATTACAGGTATCAAAAATAATGTTGTCCCAGCACCTATTGCTGACCAGTCTTGTCCTCCTTCTCCAATAATTGTGGGAATAAATGGTGGAGCTGTTTGTGCATTAAATTGTGTTAGCAATACTGCAAAAGCATATTCATTCCATGAAAAAATCATACAAAAAATGGCGGTTGCTGCTATCCCTGTTGTTGCCTGAGGCAAAACAATTTTAAAAAAGGCTCCCATTCTAGTATATCCGTCTATCATGGCTGCTTCTTCATACTCTCTCGGTATTTCATCCATAAACCCTTTTAGCAACCAAACTGCAAGACTTAAGTTAACAACCGTATATAGTATTATCATTCCTAAATGCGTATCGCCTAAACCTATCTTTCTATACATTATAAAAATAGGAACAGCTACAGCAATTGGTGGAAACATCCGGGTGGATAAAATAAAGAACATAAGATCATCTTTAAGAGGAATTTTGAATCTGGAAAATGCATAAGCTGCTAGAGCCCCCAAAAAAACAGAAAGAAAAGTTGCACCAAATCCGATTATCAGTGAGTTAGCATATCGTCCAAAAAATTTAGAAGGTCCAGCTATAACCATTTCTCTACTTCTTACTAGTTCCTCATACCAAGTTTCAGGAGGTGGTAAAGCTTCTAAATATTCTTGTGATTGTCTTGTTCTGGTAGTAAAAAGGTTAACATATCCCTCTAATGATGGTTCAAAAAATACCTCAGGAGGATATGTTATTGAGCTTGTAACGCTCTTAAATCCAGTTAGAATTATCCAAGTGATAGGAATTAGTGTAACTACAGCGTAAACAATAATGATTAGTGCTGCTAGTTTTCTTGAAAAGCCACTGGATTCAGTAGGTGATCTTGAAATATCTACCATTATCTATCCTTAATTTTATTCATGACTTTTACATAAACGTTACCAAACCCAAAGATAGTAACAAATAAAATTACAGCATAAGCAGAGCTATAGCCTGTCTTCCACTTTTCAAAGGCCTCTCGTTTTAATTGTATAGAAGCAAGCTCTGTTGCAGATCCAGGTCCCCCAGATGTCAATTCTACTACCATATCGAACATTTTGAAATTTTCTATTCCTCTAAATAACAATGCCAATAATAAAAAAGGTAGAACTGAGGGAAGTGTAATATAGATAAATTGCTGTAGTCTATTTGCTCTATCAACTTCTGCAGCCTCGTATAAATAATTTGGTATGGATCTCAAACCAGCAAGGCAAATTAACATTGTGAATGGTGTCCACATCCATGTATCAACTATAACTATTGCCCAAGGTGCTAAAGTACTGCTTCCGATCATATCAAAAGGTCCAAAATCATAAAAAAAGTTCACTATATAATTAAACAATCCTACTTGAGGGTTGTATAGATAAGTCCAGAAAACACCAACAACTGCGGGAGATAACATCATTGGTAAGACTATTAGTGTGGTAAGAAGTTCATTTCCTTTGAACTTTTTATTTAATAATAAAGCTAGTCCCAACCCAATGATAGCTTGTAATAATAATGTCCAAAACATAAAGCTAGCTGTAATTTGCATTCTTTCCCAAATAGCTTCTTTCCCGAGAATTTTGACATAATTTTTTAACCCTACCCATTTGATTTCTTTACCTAATTTATTAGCATAAAAATTAGTGAATGACATACTTACTGCATATATCAATGGATATATATTAATAGCCAAAAGGAGTAGTAGTGTTGGAGTAATAAAGATCCAAGCTACTGCTCTGTCGGATAAACCTTTGGCTTTATGAAGTATCTTTTTTTTCATTAAGGAGAAAAAAGGGGTAGTTTTGACTACCCCCCTAAATTCAATAGTTGATTATAATTTGCCGTCAGCTTCAAAAACCTCAACCCATTCTTCAATTATTTTGTCGAGAGCTTCTTGTGCTGAACCTTTGCCATTAACCACGTAATCATGTACATGCTCTTGCATAGGTAACATTAATTCAACAAATGTTGGTTCTTGCCAAAAATCCTTAACAATACCCATAGAATCTAAAAAACCTTGGGCATATACTGCAGAATTAACAAAATCTGGAGATCCAAGCACATCTTTGTGACAAGAGTAACCTCCTAGATCCCACCATTTTTGTTGCACATCTGGTTGAGCAAACCATTTGATATATTGCAATGCAAGATCTTTTTTATCTGAATAATTAACTACTGATATACCTTGTCCTCCTAAGGTTGCTGCAGAAACTTTCTGTGATGGATTAGCAAAAAAACCTGTTACTCTTCCATCTGCGTCTTCTTTAGAAACACCAGGCCAGAAAGCATACCAATTCATTTGAAACGCAACTTGACCAGATTTATAAGCATCAAGATTAGCTACCATATATGCATCTGAATGACCTGGAGGAGCACAATCCTCATACATTTTTCTATAAAATTCAAGTGCTTCTACAACATTAGGTGCATTAAAATACCCTTCCATATCATAAGGCTTATTAGGATTTTCATATTCCATACCCCATGCATACATAGCGGCTGTAACACCCATTGTAATACCCTCAGAACCTCTTTCAGTATTGATTGCAGCTCCATATCTTACTTGTCCGTCAATTTCTCTACCTTGAAAGAAAGTACACATATCATAAAGTTGATCCCAATTTTTAGGTACACCTAAATCATAACCATGTTTAGCTTTAAATTCAGAATTTAACTCTGGTCTGTCAAACCAATCTTTTCTGTAGGCCCACGCAAGTGCGTCTCCCATAGCTGGTAAAGCATAATAATTTTCGCTTCCTTTTGGCCATGTGGAATAGGCATATACTGTCGCATCAGAAAAGTCATTCATAGATATGCCTTCTTTATCAAAAAAATCGTTAAGTTTCACATAATGACCATAGGTTGCACCTCCACCTATCCACTGTGAATCACCTATTAACAAATCAAAAGTTTTTCCTTTGTTATTTAATTCGTTAAGCATTCTATCTGCAAAATTTGGCCAAGGGACAAATTCAAAGTTCACTTCAATGCCCGTTTGTGCAGTAAAGTCTTTACTAAGTTCTACTAGCGCATTTGCAGGATCCCAAGCTGCCCAACCAAGAGTGATACTCTCAGATTTTACTGCTTGTGTTGAGGATAATGCAAACACAATAGAAGAAATTAAAATTGCTATTTTATTTTTCATATTCCCTCCAATAAAATATTGTGAAACTCAATTATGAAGATTTTTTAAAAAAAAACTAGTAAAAAAATGTTGAATAAAAAGAAAAATATCAAATAATCAATGAATGATATTAAACATAAAATTTTAATTTATTAATTATGATTAAAAAATAGTCAAAGAGGTAGAAATGAAAAAAATTAAAGGACCAGCTATTTTTCTTGCACAATTTGTAGGCGATGAAGAACCTTTTTCTAATCTCTCCAGTATTGCTAAATGGGCCTCCAACTTAGGTTATAAGGGAGTTCAAATACCTTCATGGGATAATAGAATTTTTGATTTAGAAAAAGCTTCAGAGAGTAAAACTTATTGTGATGAAATTTTAGGTATTCTTAAATCATATGATCTGCAAATGACAGAACTATCCACTCATTTACAAGGTCAGTTAGTTGCTGTTCACCCAGCCTATAATATTCCCTTTGATGGTTTTGCAATTGAGAAGGTAAGAAATAATCCAAATAAAAGAAGAGAATGGGCAGAAGATCAATTAAAAAAAGCTGCTATTGCTTCAAAAAACCTTGGATTAAAAGCTCATGCAACTTTTTCTGGTGCACTTGCCTGGCCATATGTGTACCCTTGGCCTCAAAGGCCTAATGGTTTGATAGAAGAAGCTTTTGATGAACTTGCAAAAAGATGGAAACCAATTCTTGATAAATTTGAAGAAAATGGTGTTGATTTATGTTATGAAATTCACCCAGGAGAAGATCTTCATGATGGCGTAACTTTTGAAATGTTTTTGGAAAGGGTCAATAATCATAATAGATGTAACATGCTCTATGATCCAAGTCATTTTATTTTACAACAATTAAATTATCTAGATCACATTGATATATATCATGAAAAAATCAAAATGTTTCATGTAAAAGATGCTGAATTTAATTCTTCTGGTAAACAGGGGGTCTATGGTGGGTTTCAACCCTGGCTAAAAAGAGCAGGTAGATTTAGGTCTATTGGTGATGGACAAGTAAACTTCAAAGCCATTTTTTCAAAATTATCAGGATATGGGTTTGATGGTTGGGCTGTCTTGGAATGGGAATGCTGTATAAAAAGCCCAGAGCAAGGAGCTGCTGAAGGAGCAAAAATCATAAATCAACACATCATCGATGTTACGGAAAAAGCATTTGACGATTTTGCAGAGTCTGGAGCCGATAAAAATACAAACAAGATAATTTTAGGAATTGGATAGATAAAATGGTAAATAAAATTAAATTAGGCATGGTCGGAGGGGGAACAGGCGCATTTATTGGTGCTGTTCATAGAATAGCAGCAAGAATGGATGATAAGTATGAATTTATTGCTGGTTGTTTATCTTCAACACCTGAAAAATCAATAATTTCGGCTAATGAAATAAACCTAGACCTAAACCGATGTTATCCAGATTTTAAAACGATGGCTGAGGAAGAGGCAAAAAGAGAAGATGGGATAGAGGTTGTATCTATAGTTACCCCTAACCACATGCATGCTGATCCAGCAATTACTTTTTTAAAAAAAGGTATACATGTAATTTGTGATAAGCCAATGACTTCTACTTTAGATGATGCGCTCTCTTTATATAGAAGTGTTAAAGAAAATAAAGCTCTTTTTTTAATTACTCATAATTATACAGGTTATCCTCTTGTTAGAGAAATGAAGTCAATAGTTAAAAGTGGTGAATTGGGGAAAATACGATCTGTAAGAGGTTCTTATTTACAAGGTTGGTTAGGGTCTAAAGAAGAAGATACAGGAAGTAACAAGCAAGCGGAATGGAGAACAGATCCGAAAAGGAGTGGTATTGCTGGTGGAGTGGGGGACATAGGAAGTCATACTTTACATTTAATAGAGTTCATAACAGGAATAAAGTTACTTTCAGTTGCTGCTGACTTAACCACCTTTGTAAAAGGAAGAAAATTAGATGATGATGCTTCTATTTTATTAAGGATGGAAAATGGTGTTAAAGGTTCAATTTCTATTTCTCAAATAGCAATAGGGGAAGAAAACAATTTAAGTATTTCTATATATGGAGAAAAAGGTTCTTTAAAATGGAGTCAGGAAAACCCAAATCAAGCTGAACTTCATAAAGTTGGTCATCATAAGCAAATCTTGACTAGAGCAAGTTTTTCTATTTCGAAAGATTCTTTTGCTAACGTAAGAATTCCACCAGGTCATCCAGAGGGATATTTAGAAGCATTTGCTCAGCTTTACTCAGATTTTGCTGAATTAATAAGAAATAGTAAAAATAAAGATAAAATTAAGAAAATCTTACCTAATGAGGAAGATGGCTTACATATAATGAAATTCATTAACAGTTGTGTCAATTCTAGCAATCAAAATTCAAGGTGGATAAATTTAAACTCTTGAACCGATTTAATTATCTTTATTTAATTTATAAAGAGCAAATGTACTTTTTAACCTGGCATTCTTAATATTTCTTGCTTAAAGCCATTTTCAACGTGTATTTTGTCTCTATCAATTGCAAAAACTCTCCAACCTTCAAACCATTGACCAACTTTTAACTTTACTATTTTTCCATTTGATAATCTTAAAAGTGCGCTTGGATTAGATGATTTTCCAACAATTCCAATTAAATTTGTTCTATCTAAATCTATAAAATTTCTTTTTGTAGAATTATAACCAACTGATGCCTTTTCTGGTATGCTTGGTGATTTTGTAGCTTTAGCTGTAATTCTTACTTGGGATGGTTTTATAATTTTTAAAGTTTTAAAATAATCGGGTCTTTCTCTTGGAATTTTTACAAAAATCAAAGCACCACTTGAAAGAGTTGGTTCACTAAGAATTCTAATACTATCAATAATTGAAGGTTTTTTGTATGGTGAAATCTTGATTGCATATTCAATCAATAATGGGTCAAGCTCTGGAAAATTCTCTTTTATTTTATCAGTCTTTTTAACAGTCTTATTTTTTTCTTCAGTAGTATTTATTATTTTTTCATCAATTTTTTGTTCTAAATCTTTATTAAATTGCAAGTTTAGATTATTAATTTTTGGTTTATAGTAAGATATAACTTTTCTAAAATCAGGTTTATCTTCATTTTTAGTTTTAGGACTACTTTTATCTGGTAAAATTTTAAATAAACTTTCATAGTCAATTATATTTTCTAAAGACGATACTCTTAATAAATTTAAATTATTTATACTTTTTATTTCGTTAGTATTTAAAATTTCAGTTTTTAATTGTTTGTAACTGATATCATTTTGAATTAAAATATTCTTAAGGTTATTAACGTTATATTCTGGATTTATATCGTTATCTACATTATCTGTTATAAAAAAACTTTTCAATTTATCTAACTTTATAGGAGTATTCAGACTATTAATTTCTGTAAAAATGGTTACTTCGGATGAAGTTGAATTAGATGCAAATAAATCATTTCTTACGTTTAATTTAATGTCTTGATTAATTGTATTAAGTTCTATTTTATCAATGTCTAGATTTGCTTTAACTGATGGAATTTGGTAGATTACTTTTTCATCACTTTTATATAAAAAAATTGTTAATCCAATAACTAAAAAAGCTAAAGAATAATAAACAGGTCTAGAAAGTCTTGTTAATTTTAATAATTTAATAGGTTTTAAATATCTTTGAAAATTAAATTCAAGATTTCTATTATTCTCAAAGCTAAATTTCCCTATATTAAATTTTTTGATGGAAAAACCTGCTTTTTCTACAAATTCTTTTACCTCATTTATTAATGAAACTTGAATATAAGTTATGGAGGTAGCCCTAGTTCCAATGTTATCGGTAGTTAAAGCGATAATTCCATTTTTATCATTTACTTTTCTTTTATTAATTAACTCTATAGCTTCTTTTTTTGAGATTGGATTATTAGTGATTAAGGTTTCATTTTTTAATAAATTTTCAGGAAGATTTATTTCTATTTCAGGAATATAAGAATTAAGTGCTTTAGCTAAATTAAATAATTTTTTCAATCCCTCACTTGCTGCAGGTTCATTTGGGTCAAAGCTATCTAGGATCTTTAGTTCTTGATCTTGTTTTATAGCAAGTGAAATTGAATTACTTGTTAAATTTAGAAAAAATTTTCTAGGATATGTCATTTTTACTAATTAATACCTCAAATTAAATTTTTTCATTCAAAAATTATTCCAAAGCATGTCTTAGATCATTTATTAAATCTTTTGGATCCTCTATTCCAATTGAAAGTCTTATAACATTTGGAGCCAAGCCAGCATTTTTTTGTTGTTCCTCAGTTAATTGTCGGTGAACTGTAGATGCAGGATGTATAATTAGTGATCTAGTATCCCCTAAATTAGAAACATGACTAAAAAGACTTAATTTATTTATCATTTTCATACAAGCCTCATAACCATCTTTTAAAGATATAGTAAATAATGCTCCAGCTCCCTTTGGAAAAATTGATTTTGCTGTGTTAAAATATTGAGAAGATTTAAGCCCAGCATAAGTTACTTTCTCTATTTTTGGGTGCTTTTCAAGCCAATTAGCAATCTTAATTGAATTGCTTACGTGTTTCTTCATTCTTAAAGATAATGTTTCTAACCCTAATAGTGTTTGAAAGGCATTTTGTGGTGCCATTGTCATTCCTAAGTCTCTTAAACTGACAGCAATGCTATATATAATAAATGCATATGGTCCAAAAGTGTCATGGAATTTCAATCCATGATATGCTGGCTCCTCTTCCGAAAGTGATTTAAATTTTCCGGTTTCTGACCAATTAAAATTCCCACTATCCACGACTGCTCCACCCAAAGATGTTCCATTACCAGACATATATTTTGTTGTTGAGTGAACAATTAGATCTGCTCCAAATTTGAATGGGTTACATAGAAATGGCGATGCTGCAGTGTTATCAACAATAAGCGGAATTTTAAATTTTTTAGATAATTTTCCAACCTCTATAAGATTGGTAACATGACCTCCTGGATTTGAGATGCTTTCACAAAAAATGGCTTTTGTTTTTTCATTAATGGACTGTTTTACTTGTTCAATTTTATCAATATCAACAAATTTTGCTTCCCACCCAAATTTATTGATTGTATTAGAAAATTGTTGAATTGTACCGCCATAAAGCCTTGAGGACGCTATTATATTGTCACCTGGAGACATTAATGGAAACAATGCTAATATTTGTGCAGAATGTCCCGATGATGTACAAACAGCGCCAATACCTCCTTCTAAAGTTGCGATTCTCTCCTGTAGTACTGATACTGTAGGATTAGACAATCTAGAATATATATGACCTAACTCTTTTAAATCAAACAAGGCTTCAGCATGAAGTATACTTTTAAAAACATATGCGGTATTTTGGTAAATAGGCACCTGACGTGCTCCAGTAGATGGGTCTGGTCTTGATCCAGCATGAATTTGTAATGTATCAAATTTATATTTACTTTTTATCATTAATTTTTTCTTATAAATCTATTTTTGAAGATATTATTCTTGTGTTGAATCCTGCTACTCTTAACTCACCAAATAATCGCTGGTTTTCAATTTTTGGACATTTATCCATTATCACATTCATTCCATTATTTTTTGCAATTAGTGCTGCTTTATTATTTTTAATTCCAATTTGCATCCAGACAGTTTTACACCCTAATGGTTTTAGATATTTTATAGTATCCTCAACTATATTTGGAACTTCTTTTGATGGTCGAAATATATCAATTAAATCAACTCTTTTATCAGGATCAATATCAGATATTTTTCCTAAAACTCTCTCTCCCCACAGTTTTTCCCCTTCATAGTTTGGGTTAATTGGAATTACGGAAATACCCCTCAATACAAAATATCTTGCTACAAAAAAAGAGGCTCTTAGTGGACTGGCTGATACACCTATCATGACTATAGAATTTATTTTTTTTAACAGGATGCGAAGTTCATTATCATCAAGTATATTTTTGGTCATAACAACTCTCTAATAGCAAACAAACTGATTGCAGCTGCATTTGAAACATTTAAAATATTAAAATCACTATAAGTATTTATTTTTACTAAATGGTCACATTTTTGCTTAGTTAAATATCTCATACCTTTTTCTTCTGATCCCAAGATACACGCTATTGGTTGTTTTTTCAATTTTTTAAGTAAATCAGCTAATGAATGTTTTCCGCTATGATCCAGTCCAACTATTAAAAAACCGTTTTTTCTTATAATTTCAATGGTATTAGATATATTTGTAACATTTAAATAGGGTAATTTTTCGAATGCACCCGAAGCCGCTTTTACTAGGCTTCCAGATTCTTGCGCACAATGGTAGGTTGACCCTATTATTGCTTTACAACCTAAAATTTCTGCTGACCTAATTATTGCTCCTACATTTTGTGGATCTTTAATTCTATCTAGAACAATGATTACGTCATTAGCACTTTTCGATAATAAAATTTCATCTAACTCATTAAATCTTAAAGGTTCGACTTCTAAAGCCAATCCTTGATGTACAGAATTTTCACTTAAAAACTTATAAAATTCTTTACTATTTATTATAGTAGTTCGAATTTCTAAGTTTTTTGCTAATTCACCTAATTTATCTAAAGCATTTTTTGTACATATCAGTTGATATTTTTTACGATTAATATTTTCTAAAGCAGCTTTCACAGAATGGTAACCATAAAGCCAAATTTTTTTATCTGAGTTAAGATTGTTTTTTTTGAAGTATTTTTTTTTTATTTTATGGATTTTATTTTTTATCATATTGATAGATGATGTAATTTCACCTTATTATACAACAATATAAAAAAAAAAGCCAAGTATTTAAACTTGGCTAAAGTCAGTATTGGCACATAAATATGAAACTATGATGTAAGTATTTATAACGAGCCAATTATAAAATTGTTTAATTTATTTTACTTTGACAAATCGTATAAATTAATCAATTCGATATAACCTATTGTTTTTTTCAATTTAGAATTTTTTTCCATCCAGAATATAAATGTTTTCCCAGAATTAGTTTTGGCATCAATATCTGCCCCAGCATCAATTAATGTTAAAAGAATCTCTGGATTAGGATTAAATCTTGCTGCACTATGAAGAGGGGTCCATCCTTTTTTTGTTGTTCCATTTATTTCAGCACCTGCTCTAATTAGCCTTAATAAAACTTCAGGATCATTATTAACCTCAGCTGCTATGTGAAGGGGGCTCTCTCCTCCTTCTGCATCTGGAATAACTGGAGAGCCATTTTTTAAACAATGCTCTACTTTACTTAAAGTAAAATTTTTCCATCCATACCTCTGGAACCACCACTGGCATGTTTCTGCATTTACGCTATTGAAAGAAAGTATTAATATGATTGTTATAATTATTCGCATATGATAAAAGATAAAAAAATATAAAAAAAGCTTGAATAAATCTCTCGAAAATTTAATACAACTACAATATTACATTTGTAAATTTTATATAACAACAAGATTTTAAGGGAGGGGTGGCAGAGCGGTCAAATGCAACGGACTGTAACTCCGTCGGGGCAACCCTACATAGGTTCGAATCCTATCCCCTCCACCATATTTTTGATTTCCCCCTATCTAATTGATTAATAACACATTTTATCATGAGAGTTTTTACAAAGCGGTAGTCAAGGTGAGTTTAGTCTATTGAATTCAATATTGATTAACTATAATCTAAATGTGATGAGTATAATATAGTTTTTTCTCAATATAAATAACTGTGTAAGTTCACAAATGGTATAATACTTGCGAGGGATAGGAGTGGTATATCTTGAAATAGAACTTACACTAGATCAAGCATTAAAGAAGGGTGTTGAAGCTCACAAGGCTGGTCAAGTTACAGAAGCTGATCGTTGTTATACAGCAATACTTAAAGCTCAGCCAAAGCATCCTGATGCCAATCATAATATGGGAGTATTGGCTGTTGGTTTGGGTAAAGTCCAAGAAGCACTTCCATTCTTTAAAACAGCATTAGAAACAAATCCAAATATTGCTCAATTCTGGCTCAGTTATATAGACGCTTTGATTAAGTTAAATAGAGTGGCTGATGCCAAAGCAGTATTTGATCAAGCCAAAAGCAAAGATGTAAAAGGGGATGGCTTTGAACAAATAGAAAAACGTTTAATTGAATTAAAAAAAGGGCTAGAGATTAATGTTGAATCTTATAAGTCAAAAGAGCCACCTGAAGACCAGTTGCAAAATCTGATTAATCTATACACTCAAGGTCTTTTTCAAAAAGCTCTAGTTCAGGGTTTGGAATTACTGAAATATTTTCCTAACTCCTTTAATCTATATAACATTATCGGTGCTGCAAATAAAGATCAAGGCAAGCTGGATGAGGCCATAGAAGCTTACAATAAAGCTCTTTTACTCAAACCCGACTATGCTGAAGCACATAACAATATGGGCATTGTCCTTCAAGATCAAGGCAAGCTAGAAAAAGCAATAGGGGCTTACAAAAAAGCAATCGCTATAGGGCCTGACTTTGCTGAAGCATATAACAATATGGGCACTGCTCTTCAAGATCAAGGAAACCTTAAAGAAGCCATGAAGTCTTACAATAAAGCCATCTCCATTAAGCCTGATTATGCTAATGCCTATAACAATATGGGCACCGCTCTAAAAGAACAAGGTAAGCTAGACAAAGCAATATTTTCATACAGCAAAGCCCTAGTTATAAAACCCAATTATGCTGAGGCACATAACAATATGGGCATTGCTTTAAAAAAACAAGGTAATCTTGTGGAGGCTGTAGAAGCTTACAGTAAGGCTCTCTTTATCAAGCCTTATTATTCAGAAGCTTTTAATAATATGGGGGTTGCTCTTAAAAACCAAGGTAAATTGGAGGAAGCTATAGAGGCTTATAAAAATGCGATTTCAACCAAATCTGATTATACTGACGCATATTATAACATGGGTATTATTTTCCAAGATCAAGGCAAGTTAGAAGAGGCAATAGAGGCTTACAAAAAAGTTCTCTCACTCAAGCCTAATTTTGTTGAGGTCTATAACAACATGGGTGTTGTTCTCACAGATCTAGGTAAGTTGGAGGAGGCTATGAAAGCTTACAATAAAGCCCTAGTCATCAAGCCCAATTATGCTTTGGTCTATAATAACATGGGCGTTGCTCTCACAAACACAATCTTTAAAAAGCCAAATAGAGAACTTCAAAATACAATCAGTTCTTTGCTTGATAAAAAATTACATGCTCGACCTACGGAT
>CACFXF010000019.1 GCA_902570265.1 uncultured Alphaproteobacteria bacterium
TTCAATATTATCATTTCTAAAATCATCTAAAGCTAATCTAATTTTTGAATGACTCCAGTTCCACCAGGACAGATATAAAAGCTTTTCAATTATATTTTCACTAAATCTTTTTTTAATTGGTTTTGCTGGCACTCCAGCCACAATAGTATAAGGTTTTACATTTTTTGTTACTACTGATCCTGCACCCACCACAGCTCCAGTTCCTATTTTGAGTTGAGGTTTGATAATTGCACCATGCCCGATCCAGGTATCATGCCCAATTTCAGTAACTTTAGATTTTCTTTGTATAAAAAAACTATCATCATGTTTACTATCATCCCAATAATCAGAAGATCGATATAAAAAATGGTGAAGACTCGCTTTTTCCATTGGATGATCAGTTGGTCCTATCCGAACAAAACTTGCAATATTAGAAAATTTACCAATTTTTGAATTGGCTATATCTGTATACCTATCACAATAAGAATAATCTCCAATTGTACAATTGTTAAGTCTACTTCCATATCCTATTTCTACATATTTTCCAAAAGAAGTTTCATTAATTTCGCACTCATTATGAATCAGGGGTTTATCTTTACTTAACTTAACCATTATAATTTCCTTTCCCAGAACAGAATCCAATTCTTGAAACAAATCTGAAGTTTTGCATCATCTTAATCTGAAAGAAAGCTAAAAGCGATTAATAGACCTTATCTTCTATAGTGCACAAAAGCGGTCACATTGCATTGAAGATTGTAAGCGCCTATAAAGATATGTGCTATGTATAACTCTAGGATTACTTAGTAGAGTTACATCACTCCTTTTGATGCCAAAACCTCTCCTCCCCATTTTAACATTTTTTTCAAATCTTCAATAGCTGACTCTAGTTCTTCTTTTTGGTTCATCATTACTTTAAGTCTCTCGTTTGCAAGTTCATAAGTTTTTAATAATTGAGTTTTTTGTTGGTCACCTATATCATATAGATTTAGAAGTTGTCTGATTTCTTCCAAAGAAAATCCAAAACGCTTACCTTGTAAAATTAATTTTAATCTAGCTTGGTCCCTTCTTGTAAATAGTCTTCTTTTTCCTTCTCTAATTGGAAAAAGTAACTCCATAAATTCATAAAATCTTAGTGTTCTTGGTGTAACTTTATATAGGTCACACATCTCTTTAATTGATCTAAATTCTACAGTTATTTTATTCATAGTGTGACCTCAACCTTTGGAAAATCTAGGCGTTTAAACAGAGGAACTTTGTAATAAAGTCATAGAAATTTCCAAAGATTTTTGTAAGGCGTTTTGGTTAAGATAAACCTTATTATATTTTATTATTACTACATAAAGATGTGAAAATTTTATTACAGGAATGTGAAATAATTTCTGCTAAATAAATATTTTGGCATTACCTATGCAATCTTTGAGCATAGCCTTTGGATTCTATGGATCTCTTATTCGTCAGAGATAATCCAAAGGCTTACATTATCCCTGCTATAGAATACTTTAATAAGTGAAGTTACTAAGTCTGGTCTTAAACTAAATTCAAAAATTATTCAAAATCCAAATCCGAAAAATCAAACTACAAGTATTTTGATGCATGATGAGAAAAATAAGAAGAACTGGAAATTAGAAATCAGATTAATTATATTTTTGTCATTATTTTGTAATACTTTTGACAAAACTTAGGTGTATTTTAAATATATCGAATCTAAAAAATTATAAAAGAAACTAACACCAAATAAAACTCTATCTTAATGATTAAAGTCGGAACAACTTCTCTTTTGTTCTGACTTTTTTGTTTGAAGACAAAGATGATAAGGGAGTATAAATAATGTTTCAAAAAATCGGAAAATGGTTTGGAAGAGTTTCCATAAGTTTTAGTATCTTTGTCAATACTCTCTTTGGTGGGAAGAATAATCAAACTGTGAGTGCAAGACAGTACTTTCGTTTAACACAGAATAAATGGAACTTTTGTTTTTTAATTAATGGATTATTCTGGTGGGAAGAGGATCATTGTAGAAATAGTTATGAAAAGTGGGAAGTAATTAATAATGCTATGAAATATTATGAGGAATACAAAGAAAAGTACTCAGATAGAATAGGTTCTATGATGATATAAAGGTCAAATAAGAAAAGTGAAGAAACTGGAACAGATCCATTACATGATTATTATCATCTAATGAATCAATAAAGGAGAAATAAATGTCAAAATTACTGGTTCATATTCACAGCGATTTAGAATTCAAAAATAAAGTAACATTAGGTTTGATGATTGCCCTTGCTGCAGAAAAAAAAGGGCACGAAGTAACACTTTTTCTCGCGGCAGATGGAGTAAATATACTGAATTGCAAAAGTGCTGGTGAAATAGTTGGTCAAGGAACTGGAGATTTACACGAACATCTTGAAAATTTAAAGAATACAAATGTTGCCATATTTGTCTCAGGAATGTCTGCTAAAGCAAGGGGTTACGATGAAACACTTCTAGATGGATATAAAGCAGAGTTTGCAATGCCTGATAAACTTGTTGAGGAATCAATTAAATCGGATAGTGTTCTCTGCTATTAAGAATATTGACCAAAGTCTTATTCGCATCATTATGATGCTATATAGTTTTTTATTCTGTTAATTTTTCGGTCTCCAAAGCACAAGTTATATCCTTTAATTGAGAGAAAGAAGCAGAAAAAACACAATGAGGATGTCCTGCTGCAGACCAAATTTTGTCAAATCTCCTAAGTGAAGTATCAATTATCAATTTTATACTTTTGGATAATCCAATAGGAGAAACTCCCCCAATGGAATATCCAGTAATTTTTTTTACTTCTTCAGCATTAGGTCTTCTTACAGTTCCACTAACACCTAAAACTTTAGATATTAATTCTATTCTACATTTCTTATCACCTGCTATTAAGGTAACGACTGGGATTTCTTTGTTATCATTATTAATAATAAACAATAGAGACTTAACAATTGCACCCACAGGAACTTGTAGAGCATTTGCAGCATCTTGCGCTGTTCTTGCAGTTTCAGATAATTCAATCACCATTTCAGTATGACAGATATTCTTAAGAAAATCAGAAACTTTTCTTACTGTTTTCTTTTCTAAATTACTCATATTTCAAATATTAAAATGATTGATTATAGTTTTTTCATTAAATTATAATATCTTAATTTTTAGTTTACCAACTACAAATACTCAAACAATTTTCAATTATTCTAAAAGAAAGGCAAACTTACAAAAAAGTTTAACCTATCACTCTGCAAGGTATGAAACTCATGATAAAATTAATAAATTACCACAGTGAACGATTTTAAAAGTAGTGTGGGTTTTTCTTAGTTTGGTATCCCCTCAACAACTCTCCAGTAAGGGAAATTAACATCATCTTTATTCTGTTCTATCGCCATTCTCAGAAATATCCCAGTTGTTACTGGACATGTCTTATCTGCTCCTGCCTTTAGTGCTAGACCTCTCCTTAGTTCTTTGATGGTAAAAAAAGAACCCTTCGGTATTGCATAAATAAAATCTGCAATTTTCTCTGGAGAAGAGATAAGCATTTTGTCTCCAGCAGAAATATCGGAAAACTCTTTGTCTAGAACTTTTATGATATTTCTACTCAATAACTATCTCCTGAAACCCACGATGATTTTTTTCAATCTATCAGATTAACAAAATATTATTTTTTGAACATTAAAAATTATTTTTGACTCAATATTAATCAAAATTCCCAACTTACGTAAGGTAGTTTTTTCTAAGAAATTCCGATCTTCTTATTAGTGTATATAACAGAGTAATCGTTAAGTAGTTTTGACGAAAAAATAAAAATTCTTTCTCCAATATAATAGTCGAGATAATTCCTCCCTTTCATTATCTCGACATTCTTTTAAGGCCGATTTCCTTCCAAAGTAATCGGACTTATTTTTTTTGTCTTAAAACAAAGATATTTGAGATAAAATCATATTATCAAAATTTATATTCAACCAACAAGTATTATTTTTTTCATCTTACCGATAAACATTTCTCTACCTTGATTGCATTTATAGATTAGAAAACCTTTGTTAGTTTTAGTGAAGGGGCATTATTACAAATATGTCCTATGTGATTCATATTTTGTTTCTATTAAATGTGAGTTGTCGGGCAGACATAGGATTATTAAAAAAAGTTAAAGAATAAAAATGCAAAAAATATTAATCATTATTGGTATAGTTATTTTAATTATAGGATTATTTTATCCTCTTTTGAAAAAACTTGGACTAGGAAAATTACCAGGGGATATAATTTTGAAAGGAGAAAATTCTTCTTTTTATTTTCCAATTATTACTTGTATTGTCATAAGCATAATTTTGTCACTTATCATAAATTTTCTACGATAAATGATAATAATTGAAAAAAATCATTATAATTTCTTCATGTTTTATTTTTTTAAATATTTTGTCATAATTTTGATAATACTTAAATATAAATGATTATTTATATGAAATTAGTTTCATATTTCCTCTCTGGTCTATGTGTGAGATTAGGAAATTCTCCCTCCTCTAATCTCACACAAGACTTTTGAAGTTTTGTTTTTACTGACTAGATCATAGCTGGAGTAGGCTCTAAGGATATGTACCCATGTAGATAAAATAAATACTGCTGACTTATGATAGATTAGTAAGGTATATGTTGCTACAAAAATATGATAATCATAACATCCACCCCTCAGACAAATACTTGAGGGTACCAAAAAAAACATTCTATATATTGGTAATTAGTAAGAATCTATACCAGAAGCAAAACCAGAGCACCTTTCAATAAAAGCCATTGCACCAAATTCATTCTTTTAGATTACCAAATGGCTATCTTTTCTTGATTCAATTAACTTAAAAAAGATTCATAAAATTGTCATAATATTTTAATAAATTTTTGAATAATAAACAATTTTCTATTTCTGGGGTTAGTCTTTGGGTTCTTCAAACTTTTAACTCTGTTACCAAAGGCTAGCCTCGAAAATAATATTGCTTGAGATATATTCCAGCGTTGTTAAATCTTTATTTAAAAAGATTAATGTAAATATAAAACATATTTCATTGTCAAAAAACAATAGTGCGAATACAGTTTGTTTGATAGGTTTTTCAAATAATTTTTATAATTAAATCTTATTTGAGCTAATTATTTTAAAAAGGAATAAAGCTAATAATCCGCCTACAAACTGACAAAAAATAAAAGGGAAAGTATCCCCATAGTTAATACCTGAAAATGTATCACTTAAAGTTCTAGCGATTGTAACTGCTGGATTAGCAAAACTAGTTGATGAGGTAAACCAATATGCTGAGGTTATATATAAGCCTACTAAAATTGGAATTTTGTCTGGATTATATTTTTCACTCATTAAAATAACAAAAATAAGGCCAAAAGTTGCTAAAATTTCTGAAGAATACTGTGGAATGCCAGTCCTGATATTAGATGATAGCTGCAGTATCTCTAGTTCAAATATATAATGTATCGTCCAAACTCCTAAAATGCCTCCCAAAATTTGAACACTAATGAAAAAGATTGTTTGATTAAATTTAATTTTGTTCCTTAAATACATAATTATTGAAACTACAGGATTAAAATGAGCTCCTGAGATATTTATAAAAATGCTTATAAAAACTATCAAAGTAGCACCTGTAGCAATTGCATTTGCTAAAAGGGCAATTGCATCATTTCCCATAGATAACCTTTCTGCCATTATTCCTGATCCAACCACTGTGGATAAAAGAAAATAGGTACCTATAAATTCAGCAAAATATTTTTTCATATTCAGATACTGTAAAAAAACATAAAAAAAAGAAAGTTTTTTTTAAATAGCAACCTTTAAGAGTGTTGGATATAACAATCATGACACCCACACCTAAGACATATCATTGATGGCACCCCAAAACCAAAGCCTATTATTATTCAATATTCAATTGTTAAGTGAACCTTTGATTAATCGCTGACGCAATTTCCCTGATAGCCAATCAGTAGCTGTGACGAGTAATATTATCAATATAATGTAATAAGTAACTTCTTCCCAGTTACTTTGAGTAATAATTGCCTGAGTAAGCATCAAGCCTATACCCCCGCCTACCATCGCACCGATGACAGTTGCACCACGAATATTTGATTCGAAGTAATATAAAATTTGACTTAGCAAAACTGGGGTAATTTGGGGAATAACTCCGAAACGATAGCGTTGAATATTTCGTGCTCCAGTTGATTGTACTCCGTCTATCTGTTTTTTATCTACATTTTCTATTGCCTCTGAAAATAGCTTTCCAAATGTTCCTGTGTCAGTAACTACCATAGCTAAGGCTCCTGTTAGTGGTCCCGGCCCGAAAGCTCGTGCTAAGATTATCGTCCATAGCAAATGATCTAAGCCTCTGGTAAAATCAAAAATACGACGGAAGAAAAACCTGACGGGTGCTAAGGGCGTAATGTTTTTTGCTGCCAAGAACGCAAGAGGGAATGCTACCAAGGCAGCTCCAAATGTTCCCAAAAAAGCCATTAGGATAGTTTCACCTATCGCCCAAGCAACATCGCTGTGTCTCCACATCTTATTATACCAAAAGTCTCTCATTATCTTTGGTAGCTCGCCATTAAATGCTAGTGAGGTTAATTCAGATATACTTTTCCCATGATATTGGCTGTCCAGTGTAAAGAAGAATAATTCCCAGCCATAAAAATATCTGAATACTTCTGTACGATTTCGGGTAATTGTGAGGCGACCTGCTTCTGTTGTAATAGTAACTCGGTTTTTTGACTGATTTATCCATTCTGGCAACGGCCCATTGGGGTATTCCGCCTCTACACCACCTAAACCGGGTTCAGCCCAAATTCTACCGTAATTAGGTACCTCATATACAACATCTTTTTCACCAAAATAGATCAAATGCCCGTTGCCGAGATTTATTTTACTTGTGCTACCTAATTCTATCCATTCCGGTGCTTCTCCCGATGGATATCTACCTTTTTTTTCACCTTCAATTGAGATAGAAATATCGCCTTTTCGGTTATCACGAGTGACATGCACTTTATGGCTATACATGTCCCCAACTAAGCTTTTTGCGTTTTTTAGGGACCCTCGCTCACTCAGGCCTAAGATATCGAAGGAAATAAAAACATACGTGAAGTATGCTAAAATAGCTATTGGAATACCAAATGCCCAAGCACGTTTAAAATAAAAAAGCTTGTTAACATTCGATTTGAGGGTCTCTATATTATTTGTACTCATAGCAAGCCCTCAGATTTTTTCCCGTGTGTCAAACGATCTCGAAATATACCAGACAGCTGATCAACAATAACAATGGTTACAAATAAAAGTATGAAAATAGCTCCAGCTTCGTCATACCGACCTTTACCCCACGAGATAGCATTTTTTAAATCATACCCAATTCCACCGGCACCAACAAAACCTAGAATAGCAGATATACGAATGTTGATTTCAAACCGTAATAGGGCATAACTAAAATAGTTTGGAGATACTTGAGGGAGGATGCCGAGTAGCATTTTTTGCATCCAACTAGCACCCACTGAGGATAATCCATCAAGGGGTTGAAGTGATGCATTTTCGTTGACTTCTGAAAATAATTTTCCAAGCGCTCCTGACGTATGAAAGGTAATGGCAATCATGGCGGGGACCGGGCCACCACCAAGTATAAAAATTAATATAAGTGCTATCACAAAATCAGGAATGGCTCTCATTATATCTAAGATACGTCTAAAAACAGGAATGAGCCGAGGCCACTTAGCCATGCCCTGTGTGGCGAGCATTGACAAAAATATAGCGAATATTGATGCTGCCAAAGTTGCCGCAGCGGCGATGTTAATCGTCTCTATTAGGGATGGAAAGAACTTTACAAAAAGGCCAGGAATTTTTTCTATTTTTTCACTAGCTTCTAAAATCACTTCTCTGGGAAAGTCGAAGATACTTGTAATACCCGCCCAAAAGCTGCCTGCATTTCTATCGTCTACAACATTAAAGCCGGATATCATAAGAACGATAAAAACGCCAAGTAGAATAGCGCTATATGTGCGGCGTTTTTTTATAAGCTCGAAATATTCTGCTTCGTATTTTTGAGTTGAGGTTATTTCAGACATTACATTCCTAAAGAATCGGTAGGCCTCATTAAAGTAGGCCTACCGATAAAATTTTACTTTTTACTTAGATTTTAACTTACGTGCTTCCACGATGATTTCGTATGCCTCATGACCTATAGGCATAACTCCTAATCTTTCACCGGCAAATACCCCGTAAGCGCATTCAGGATCCATTGAATGTAAACTCGCTGTTAGAGCTGTAATCTTAACCTTTACGTCTGCTGGAAGATCTTTTCTTAAAACAACTGGCCCCTCTGGAATTGGCTTTGACTTCCAAATCTGGACCATATCATTCATATCTACCAGACCAGCATCTACCGCTTTCCTTAATGCACCAGCATTGTAACCGTCTTCCCAATCACCAAGCCCATCAGCCCAGGTAACACCTCCGTCTACATCGCCATTATTTACTGCAACAATTGTCTGCTCATGGCCACCGGTAAACTTAACTTCACCAAAATAGTCACCAGAGTCCATGGTTGCACCGGTGGCTTGTGGTATTTCAATAGATGGTATTAAGTACCCCGATGTAGAATTTGGATCACCAAAACCAAAAACTTTTCCCTTCATATCATCAAGTGACTTTATCCCGCTATCCTTTCTTGCAAAACCAACTGAGTAATAACCATAGCCACCGTCCATATTTACTGCAACTACGATTGGTTCTACTGCTTCTGGATCTGAAATATAGGTTTTAGCATAACCTGATGCACCCAGCCAAGCCATATCAATAGTACCTCCTAAAAGACCTTGAATCACCCCATCGTAATCAGCTGGTGCAAATATTTTTGATGGAACGCCCAGCAAATCTTCAGCTTTTTGACGAAAACATTCATTATTTGTCATACGGTCTTGTGCGTTTTCACCTCCAAGGATCCCAATACGAAACTCAGATATTGAATGACCGCCTGAAAATGCAGCGGTTGATAACACTGTAGAAGCAATAATTGCTGATAGTAATTTTTTCATAGTTTATCTCCTATATTGCCCTCTGTATTTTTCATGGGCTGATTGAAATTAAACTGAAACAAGATTAAGCTACTCTTATTTCAGTTGATGTTGCTGCCTCGGAAAAATCAGAGCCAGCACCATACACTTTGCGGGCTACTTCTGTTGTTAGTTCAGAAGGTGTCCCGTCAAAAACTAAATGGCCATTTCGCATGCCAATCACACGATCACAGTATTTTCTCGCAGTATCTAAGGTGTGAAGGTTCGCAATCACAGTTCGTCCATCTTCGTCATGTATGCGGCGAAGAGTTTCCATAACGATTTGGGCATTCATTGGATCTAGAGAGGCAATTGGTTCATCAGCTAAGATTATTTTTGGGTCTTGCATCAGTGCTCTTGCTATCGCAACTCTTTGTTGCTGCCCACCAGAAAGAGCTTCGGCTCTTTTGGCGGCGTGCTCTGCAACTCCAAGACGACCCAAAATTTCAATGGCGGTGTTTATATCAGATTTCGGATATAAATTGAAAAATGTGGTGAAAGTAGATCTTTTATTCAATGTTCCATGAAGCACATTGCTTACGACATCCATTCGGGGAACTAAATTGAATTGTTGAAAGATCATTGCACAATTTGATTGCCATCTTGATATTGCTGCACCTTTTAAATCGGATATTGATAAACCTTCGAAGGAAATATTCCCGGATGTTTCTGTCTCCAATCGGTTTATCATTCGTAAAAGAGTAGATTTTCCTGCTCCAGAAGCACCAATTATGCCAAGCATTATTGGCTTCCCCACCTCTATTGAGACAGAATTGACAGCAATATTAGAACCAAATTTTTTTGTCAGGTTATTTATTTTGAGCATTATACCCTCTTTTTTTTCATGGGATAGCTCAACGATGTTGTGTTTTTATGAAAATTTTGTGAAAATTGCATGACATCTTGACGACGTTTTTTTGTTCATTTTTCACTTGAATACAAGGCATCCGCAGACAGGAAAATATAGTCTTTTATAGAAACTCATATAGGGTGTTTGGAATGTTAACAAAAGGCAACTTTGAAATTGGTCTATAAACACGTTTTTTCGCAAAATTCAAATACGATGCTCTTAAATATTATAGATTTGTAGAAATAATTTGTGGAACGCTAAAAACAGAATATTATATAAAATTTTTGCCAATCTTTATTAATAAAATTGTCTGGTTCAAATCATTGGTCAATGTTTAATATTTTTGCTTTTATTTTGAGACCTACTTTTGCTTGGGATTAGTTTTTTTAAAATGATTTATTGAAAACCTTACACATAATATTTTGATAGAGCTCCTTTAGTTCTTGGAATAAAATTAATGGAGAATATCATTTTGCTCCCCTTTATCGAGTTCAAAGTAGGCCAATTCTTCTGGAAATCTATCACCATAAAGAAACCCATATTCATCTGGTCTTTCGTTTTGAAATTTCGAGTAACAATCGCATAAATATTGAAAGTATTCCGCTGAAGTACAATACTCTATGTCTTCATTTAACTGCTCGTTATTTACAACCCTTAACAAAGAATAGTTTTTTTTCATTAAAACTGCCTCATTTATATAATTCATTTCTACTAATGTTTATTTAAGTATCATTAAAATATTACAAAAATGCGACTATCAAAAAAAGCCTTTATTTGCTTTCTTTTGAAACTGATTATTTTCAAAAAAAGGATTTCACAAAACTTTTCACTTTCCAACTTTTTCCATTTCGAAAGTTGACATTAGCATTGACTCGACTTGAATTAGAAGCTTAGTTACTCTGTTGGGTTGTTCCTTTAATGATTCTAGCTGGATTTATCACTTCACTTCCTTATAATTATTGGAGACTTAAAGCTTCAGGAAAGTCTTGCCATTAATATTTTTTTCTATCACAAAATAAATCCTTATTTTCATCACAATTTTTTTTAAAAAGCCTAGTCAAAATATTACATTTAATTATACTTTTTGATTATGCTCTCAATATCTTGGATACCAATAGAAAACAAAAACTTACTAGGAGTAAGTCAATTCCCAGGTAAAAATTCAAACAATTTTTTTGACTTAACTTTATTCGCCAAAGATCTTGAAATCATCAGTAAACAAAAGATTAAACTTATTGTTTCTTTGTTACCTGATTTAGAGTTAAATAAACTAGGATTTGATGATTTTATCTGGTCTAAGGAAGAAATAGAGTATATCAAATTTCCTATAGATGATTTTGGGGTACCATCAAATAATAAGTTTGATGAATTAAAAGAATTAATTTCAACTATTAAAAATAATCTAATACTTTCAAATCCTGTACTTATACATTGCAATGGTGGAAAAGGACGATCTGGAATGATTGCTGCTTTAGTTTTAAAAGCCATGAAAGAAAAAGATACTGTAAAAAAGGTAAGAAAAAACGTAGTTGGAGCTATAGAGACTGAAGAACAAGAAACCTTTGTAGAAAATTGGATTTAAAAGCTATACATGAAATAACCAATTGGACCCATAATTAGTACACTTAGCCATGATGGAAATTTTAAAAATGCTATCAGTAAAGTGCTAATTATAATGAGTAAAATACCATTTATATTTCCTAAATAATTACTCAACAATATATCAACAAAAGTTAAACATAATAATCCAACGACTGATGCGTTAACACCCTGAATCCCATTATAAACCCAATTAAATTTCATTAATCTATCCCAATAATTAATTGCTAATGTAGCTATAATTAAACCAGGAAAAAAAATAAAAATAAGTGAAGCTATTCCCAAAAACAAAGCATGGTATATCCCATTAGATGCTCCAATCACCGTTCCTATATATGACGCAAAAGTAAATAAAGGTCCTGGCAAAGCCTGAGCTAATCCATAACCACCATTAAATAATTCTTTACTAATTAGATTATTAAAAACAAATTCCTTTTCTAAATAAGGCAAAACAACATGACCACCACCAAAAACCAATGAGCCACTTTTATATAGTCCACTAAAAATTTGGAGATATAAAATATCGTTATATACATTGATTATAGGGAGTAAAATTAGAAAGATAATTGAAACTAAAATAAATATTAAAAATAAAAGGTTTAAATTTTTTTTTGAAATTATTATTTCCACAATATGAGGTCTTGCATCTTTAGTTGCTTTATCTTTTAAATTAAAAAAAACGCCTAAGACAAAACCAAGAGATATTATAATTACTTGTTCAAAAGGAAATTCCCAAATTAAAAGTGTAAAGAATGAGATAAAGAATATTAATAATCTTTTTATTTCAAAACAAAAATTTTTACCCATATTAATCAATGCTGCTGCAATTATTGGTATTGCCACGCTTGCAAAACCGTTGAGAAACTTCACAGCTTCATTCATTCCGTTCGTATTGGTATAACTTACTATTATTAAAGCACTTAAAATCATTAAAAAAGCTGACGGAATAGTAAAACCAAGCCAAGCTGCTAATCCACCCCAATAGCTACCATTCTGAAGACCAATCAGGAAACCCACCTGACTAGAACTTGGACCTGGCAGAAATTGACTTAATGACACAAATTCCATGAATTTTTTTTCAGACAACCATTTTTTCCTTTTAACAAAGTTCTCTTGAAAAAAACCAATATGTGCAGTTGGCCCACCGAATGAATAAAGGCCAAGGATAAAAAACTCACTAAATATTTTATAAAATGAAAACTCTTTTTGCATTTATTTAAAAGTAAATTTTGTCTCTGATAAAATAAAACAAGTTATTATAACATCTTATTGTAATTATAATTTAAATCTTTTAATCAAATACTACTAAACTTTAATTTTATATATATTAAATGGATTTATATTATGAAGCCTAGTGTTTTTTCCTTAGGTGGAAATTTTTACAAAGGGAATTTGCATACCCATTCTAATAAATCTGATGGCAAGTTGGATCCTAAAGAAGTTTGCCTTCGATATAAAAATGCAGGATATGATTTTATATCACTTACAGATCATTTGATTGGTAAATATGATTATCCTATCGTCGATACTTCTGATTGCCGGGATGATAAATTTACTACTTTAATTGGTGCAGAAATTCATACTGGAGCAATGTCTAATGGTGAACTTTGGCATATGGTTGCGGTTGGACTGCCCTTGGATTTCACACCCCCAGATGTTTGGGATTTCAATTTTGTAGAAGGAATGGAAACAGCTAATGACGCGGCTCAAAGATGTATGGATTCTGGGGCCTTTGTTACAATTGCTCACCCTCAGTGGTCAGGAGTCACCTTAAAGGATGCATTATCTATAAAAAATGTTGATGCTGTTGAATGTTATAATCATGGCTCTGCCTTTCAAGAAAGAGGTGATGGTTTCGCTATTTTAGATTCACTTTTAAATAACGGAAGAAAATTAAACATAATGGCAACTGATGATGCTCACTTTAAAGTTCGAGATTATTTTGGTGCATGGGTTATGGTAAAATGTGATGAAAATTCACCAGATAAAATCTTAGAAGGATTAAAACTTGGAAATTACTATTGTTCACAAGGTCCAATAATAGAAGATATTATAATAGATAATGGCTCGGTCCATGTTGCTTCTTCTCCAATTGAAAGGTTAGTTATATGTGGGGAAGGTACTGCCTCAAAATACATAATTTGTGATAATAATAATCGAAATGAAATTCCATTTGGCAGATGTGAGGGAAGTCCTTGGATCAGGGTTACTATAATAGATCAAAAAGGAAATCGCGCATGGACCAATCCAATTTGGTTATAATTTTCAAAATTATTTTTTCTTATACGTTTCATCTAGAGAATAACCAACTCCGTGTACTGTTCTAATAGGATCTGCATCCTTACCTCTATTCAAGGCTTTTCTTAAGCGACCTATATGAACATCTACTGTTCTTTCTTCTACATAAATTTCCTTACCCCAAATAATATCTAACAATTGAGACCTATCGTAAACTCTTCCAGGACGACTGATGAATAACTCAAGTAATTTATATTCCATTGGTCCTAACTTTACAGTTCTCTTTCCTCTGTTAACTCTTCTTTTTTCTGTATTTAAAGTTATATCGTGGAAAATAATAATCTCAGTATCTTCCTGAAATTTATTCCTTTTAAGTAAAGATCTAGTCCTTGCTAATAATTCGGCAGTTGAGAAAGGTTTAGTTAAGTAATCATCAGCACCTATCTCAAAAGCCCTTAATTTATCAGGCTCTTCACTTTTTGCTGTTAACATAATTATAGGAATTTTATTAGTATTTTTATTAATTTTTAATTGTCTTATAATTTCAATTCCTGAAATATTAGGTAACATCCAATCAAGTAAGATTAGATCAGGAATATTGTCTCTAATTTGATAAACTACTTCTTCTCCGTCACTTATAGTGTCAATTTTAAAACCCTCTTTTTTGAAATTATAAGTAATTAGTTGTTGCAGAGATTTATCATCTTCAACTAAAAGAATTTTTTTTTTCATATTTTACAATCCATAATTAAAAGCTTTTTTTAGGTCTGGCACTTTTATCCATTTGCTGTCCTGTGAGTACATAATAAACCATCTCAGCAATTTCAGTAGTATGATCACCTATTCTTTCAAGATTTTTGGCTATGAAAAGCAGATGTGATCCAACTTCAACTTGTTTCTTTTTTCTTAATGCAGCAACCAGATCTATAGTTAAAGAATTATAAATTTTATCAATTTCAATATCACTATTCCAGACTTCTAGTGCTAGCTTAGAATCTTTAGTTGTATGAGAGTTTACTGCTTTAGTTAATTGTAGATTTACTTTTTTACCAAGGTCAGAAATGGGAGCTTTTAATTTTAAGGGCTCTTCCTCTGATATAGATAAAGTTCTTTTTCCAATATTTTTTGTTAGGTCTCCAATCCTTTCGAAAGCAGCAGCTATTTTAATAGCTGCGAAGAGTAAGCGTAAATCGTCCGCTACAGGTTGCCTTAGAGCAATAGTTTTTATAACTACATCATCAATTTGGTTTTCTATTTGATCTAATTCTTCGTCTTTACTTATAATTTGTTCAGCGAGTTTAGAATCATTTTTTGTCATAGCCTTTATTGCTTTTTTCAAATTATCTTCACAAATTCCTCCCATTTTGGTCAAATTTGAATTTATAAACATAATATCATTATTAAATTGAGAAGAAATATGATCTGACATTTTATCCAAATCTCCCTGTAATGTAATCTTGAGTTTTCTGTTGATCAGGTTGTGTAAATATTTTGGGAGTCTCTCCATATTCAATGAGATCACCCATATGAAAAAAGGCAGTTTTTTGCGAAACACGACCTGCTTGTTGCATCGAATGTGTAACTATAATAATGGTATAGGATTTTGATAGACTACTCATTAATTCTTCAATTTTAGCAGTTGCAATAGGATCTAATGCAGAACAAGGTTCATCCATTAATATGACATCTGGATTGACAGCTATAGCGCGCGCAATACAAATTCTCTGCTGTTGTCCACCAGATAAACCTGTTGCAATATCATCTAATCTGTCTTTTACTTCATCTATTAATCCAGCTTGCTCTAAACTATGATGTACTAAATCAGTAAGTTCGGCTCTATTGTTACCAATACCATGAATTCTTGGTCCATAAGCAATATTTTCAAAAATAGATTTTGGAAATGGGTTTGGCTTTTGAAAAACCATTCCAACTTTTGCTCTCAATAAGACAGGATCAATTTCATCACTGTATATATTGTTCCCATCTAGAAGTATTTTACCATTAACTGAACAATTTGATATAACATCGTTCATTCTGTTAAGGCACCTTAGGAATGTAGATTTTCCACATCCAGAAGGACCAATTAATGCAGTAATTTGTTTTTCTTCTATATCCAAGCTTATTTTGTTTATCGCTTGTTTAGATCCGTAAAAAACGCTTACATTCTTTGTTTTAAATTTAAGGTTATTTTTTTTATCTACCATTTTTTTTCAAACTTTCTCCTTAAAAATACTGCTAACGAGTTCATGATTATTAAAAAACCAACCAAGAATAAAATAGCTAAGGAGCTCCTCTCATAAAAAGCTCTTTCTGCACTGTCTGACCACATAAATATTTGGACTGGCATTGCCGTAGCTGCTGAAGTAAAACTATCTGGTGTTTCGATTATAAAAGCAACCATTCCAATCATTAAAAGTGGAGCAGTCTCACCAAGAGCTTGTGCCATTCCAATTATAGTTCCTGTTAAAATGCCAGGCGCTGCTAAAGGTAAAACATGATGTAGAGCGGCTTGCATCCTAGATGCACCCAATGCCAAAGCAGCGTCTTTTATAGAGGGTGGTACAGCTCTTATTGATGCCCGTGATGCAATAATGATTGTTGGTATTGTCATTAAGCCTAAACAAAGCCCCCCGACTAAAGGAGCGGATCTCGGGAGACCAAAAAAACCTAAAAAAACAGATAAACCCAGGAGACCAAAAACTATGGATGGGATTGCAGCTAAATTATTTATATTGACTTCAATAAAATCTGTGAGTCGTCCTGGTTTAGCAAAATATTCAAGATAAACAGAAGCCATAACAGCAAGTGGTAATGCAAATAAAATCGTAATAGTTAGAGTTAAAGTAGATCCTACTACAGCGCCTAAAATACCTGCGCTTTCGGGTTCTCTAGAATCGGCGTTAACGAAGAAACTGGTATTAAATTTCAACTTTGATATTTTTTCCATGGCTAAAAAATCAATCCACTTTAATTGTTGATTGCTTAACCTTCGATCTTTTTCGTCAACTGATGTATTAAACCGACCCTTCATATATTGATCAAAATCATCTGAAGCACTTAGCCAAATAGTAATATTTTCATCTAAGTCATCAGGATTTTTTTGAAAATACTGTCTTAGTTCATAACCTGCATTTGAAGACATTAATGCTCTTAAGGATCTTTTTTCAGATCTTTTGGTAATTTCTGGGAAATTAGTAATAAAAGAGTTACTTACAATCCCATCCCAATTTACTAAGAGGGCTTTTTGATTAGAAAAACCACCTTTTTCATCCAGAACTTTTTTGCTATCTACATTAATTTCCAACTTCACATAAGCTTGTTGTAAAGCTGAATAACCACTTAAACCAATAGATATCATTAAAGTTGATAGCATAATTAAAGCTAATGATATTGATAAAATACCATAAACTTTTAATCTCATTTCTGCATTTTTCCTAAGTTTAAGTCTCTTAAGTTGATCTATATTTTTATCAATCATAATGAAAAGCACCTATTAATCATATTGTTCAGATAATCTTCTAGAAACAACTAAAGCAATCACATTCAAAATTAATGTAAAAGCAAATAGAGCTAAACCTAAGCCAAATGCAGAAAGGGTTTTAATATCATCAAATTCAGTATCACCTGTTAACAGTGAAACAATTTGAACTGTAACAGTGGTAACTGTTTCTAGGGGGTTAATCGTAAGATTAGCACTTAGACCGGCTGCCATTACTACTATCATTGTTTCTCCAATAGCCCTACTAACAGCTAAAAGAAAAGCACCAACTAGACCTGGAAATGCTGCGGGCAATACAACTTTAATAGTTGTTTCTGCTTTTGTTGCACCAAGTCCTAAGGACCCATCCCTCAACGATTGAGGGACAGAATTAATTATATCATCAGATAGTGATGATATAAAAGGTATTATCATTATACCCATAACTGCTCCTGCCGCTAGAGCAGATTCAGAGCTAACGTCTAATCCTAATGTCATTCCTATTTTTCTTATAAATGGAGCTGCTGTTAAGGCAGCAAAATAACCATAAACAACTGTTGGAATACCTGCTAAAACCTCTAAAGTTGGTTTAATAATATCTCGCACTCTTTTTGATGCAAATTCAGCCAAATATATAGCGGAAAATAGACCTATTGGTAAAGCCACAATCATAGCTATAAGAGCAACTAATATTGTACCTAGTAGCACTGGTAACATTCCAAACGAACCTTGTGCTGCAACCTGGTCAGATCTAATTGCAATATTAGGAGCCCAATGTAAACCGAATAAAAAATCAAAAAATGGGTACAGGGCAAAAAATCTCAATGATTCATATAGTAGAGATGCAATAATGCCTACAGTTGTAAAAATTGCTATTACAGCGCTTACAAAAAATAAAATTCTATAAAATGTTTCGACTTTAACTCTAGAATTTTTTAAAATATTTATGTTAGAAGATATAATTATACCTAATATTGAAGAAAGTAATAAGACTGATAAGGTTCTAAATAAATAAATTTTAGAAAGATAATTACTATATTCGTCAGCTAATTTTAATATTTTGGGTTCATCACTTGATATAGATCCATTAGAAATATTCTTAATCATGGCTAAAACTAATTCAATTTTAGCTTTATCATAACTGGCTTCTGTTAAGGCAATTTGTTGTTTGAAAAAATTGTCAACATAAATTGGGCCGATGATTGTAAAAACTATTAGTAATAAAAATGCTGGAAATAGGGTCCAAGCTAAAGAATATTGTCCATAGTGCTTAGGAAGAGCAGAAGGTCTACTTGTAGCAGACTTAATTTTCTTGAATGCTGAACTAGATGAAAAAAAGAAGCTACACAAAGAAAATGCAATTATTAGCAAAAGAAGTGTAGAAAATGACATTTAGATTTCCTAATATTTTAGACTTACAAAAAAATAGAGCCACAATCTTTTTTAACTGCGGCTCTAAATTAATCAATAGTATTTTATATAATTAATATAAAATATATTAGTTTGGTATCAAGCCAGCAGCTTCTAAAGGACTGCCCTCTACAGCTAAACTCATGAAATAATCTGCATATTCTTGAATTCCAGGTACTACACCAATATGCTCTTTTTTAACATAAAAAAACAAAGGTCTACTTACCTTATAGCTCCCGTCCGCAATAGTATCCATAGATGGTCCTACTCCATCTACTATTGAACCCTGCACACGATCTCTATTTTGATCAAGGAATGAATAACCAAAAATACCGAAACGAGATGAGTTATCCGCAAGCTTTTCAATAATAAGATTATCATTTTCACCTACTTCTGTTACTGCTCCATCTTCTCTTAAGGCAGAACAATTAGCTTTATATGTTTTTTTATCCATTTCATATTTTTTCTTACAAACACTATGCATAACTAATTCAACAAATGCATCTCTTGTACCTGATGAAGGTGGTGGAGCTAATACATCAATTTCAACAGCTGGAAGTGATGAATTTATATCACTCCATTTATTGTATGGATTATCTATCATGTCGCCATTTTTATAAACTTTTGCTGAAACTGCATTGAATATATCTTCTTTAGTTAATGAGAGCTGTTTAACAGCATTACTATTAGAGAAAGTAATCCCGTCATATCCAATTAAATATTCAACTGGTGTAATACCATTTTTTTCACAAGTCTCCTTTTCACTAGATTTAATTGCGCGACTTGCATTAGTTACGTCTGGATGCTCCAGACCAATTCCAGCGCAGAAAAGTTTTAAACCCCCACCAGATCCGGTAGATTCTATAACTGGTGCTTTGAAATTTGTATTTTTTGCAAATCTTTCTGCTACTATAGTAGCAAAAGGAAATACGGTAGAAGAACCTACTATAGATATTTGATTACCCTCTCTAGCATTCAATGAAGAAATAGAGAATATTGAGAATATACAAATACTGAAAATACTAAAAACTAATTTAATTGTTTTAATCATAAAATTACTCCTATTTATGAATATAATTTTGTTAATGCCACTATACAAATCGGCAATTTGTTGGCTGAAGCCAAACGTAATATGACATTTGGCATTAAAAAAAATGTTAAAATTTTATGACAAAAATTTATTTTATAACTTACTGTAATTATGAATAATATTTAAAAATTAAGCAGCTTTATCTCTCTTAATTAGTTTAAAATCTGTTTTACTTACTGGTAACCAAGTAGTAAAAATACTTCCTTTCTCGGGAACAGATTCAATTTCTAATTCACCTTTATGTCTGTTAAGAATATGTTTAACTATAGATAACCCAAGACCAGTTCCTTGTCGTTCTCTGCTCAAATCAGCATTTACTCTATAAAATCTTTCTGTGAGCCTATAAATATGCTCAGTTGGAATTCCTTTACCATTATCTATTATTTGGATACCCATCATATTACTCTCTGATTTTCTATTTTTTTGTTTTTTGACTAGCTCAATTTTTACATTTGAACTTTCACCAGAATATTTCAAAGCATTTTCGATAAGGTTTGAAAATAATTGTTGCATTTGAACTTCATCCCCAACAATATTTGATAAGTTCAAAGGCAAATTATTAGTTAATTTAACTTTATATTTTTTAGCCAAAGGTAGAAAACTTTTAACAATTTTATCTATTACTTCGAATACGTCACAATTAGATGAAGGAGGAGAATTTTCCTGTAGTTCTAATTTAGATAGAGAAAGTAAATCGTCTACTAATCTTTGCATCCTTACAGCTTGATCATGCATCATGGATAAAAAAAGCTCTCTATTGGCTTTATCATTTTTCGCATGACCTTGTATTGTTTCTATAAAACCAATAATCGAAGCTAGTGGTGTTCTTAACTCATGGCTTGCATTTGAAATAAAATCACTTCTCATTTGTTCAATCATTATATTCTTTGATTGGTCTGAAAATTTCAAAAGAATATGACCTTCACTAGCTGAAAAACTATCTTTAGGCATTTGTACAAAGTGTACTCTAATATGTTGAAATAATGGTATTGGAGAATCAAATGTTATTTTTATATTTTTCCTATCAGCAATTGCCCTATCAACGGCTTCTAAAAAAACTGGGGATCTAAAAATTGTAGATATATGATTGCCGACTTTAAGTATTCCTGGCATCAGAATTTCTGATCCTGTATTTGTGAATGTAATTTTACCAGTTTTATCAATAATAATTATTGCAGATGGAATAGCTTCCAAAATATATTCTATACTATCAGACAAATCAGTTTTGTCTTCTTTTTTTAATGGCTCATTTTTGTTTTTTGTATTAATTTTTTCTTCAAACAAAATTGAGGATTTTATGTATAACCAAAATATCGTACATGAAAAAAAAACAAATAAGGGGATTAGATAACTTGGTTTATCAACAAAAGCAAACATTGTGCTTGAAGCTATTAAGAAGCTAGCAAATAAAAAAAATGGAAATACTAAATCACGTGTTCTCATAGCCTGTACCTTTTGTTGAAGTTTCTTTATGATTATATGATTTTTAGAAACTTTATCTTGCTTTTAACATAATATAATCAAAATGTGAAATTAATATGAAGATTTGTCATTTTTAAGATCTTTATTATTTCAGTATGATTTTTTGCGAAAAAATTAGGCATAAAATTAACATCAAAGAGCAGATAGCAAGACATGTAGTTAAACCTCCAATTTGAAAACTAATTCCAGATAGAAGTGTCCCTAACAATCTCCCAGCGGCATTGGACATATAATAAAATCCAACATTTAAGGTTACTGTATCCTTTGAACTAAATAACAATATTAAGTATGAATGTAAGCTTGAATTTAAAGCAAAGAAAAAACCAAAAAATAGTAAAAGTGCAACAATGGAAATTGTGAGAAAAAAAGTTGGTTGTGATCCATTATAATAAGATAGTAATACAATAATAGCTGGAAAAATAATAAGTATTGAAATAAGTTTTCTAATTGTTTTTGCAGGTTTCAGTTCTATTTGTTTTGATATCATGCGAGGGGCTAAGACTTGTGAAATTCCGTATAGAATTATCCAACAAGCCATAAAAATACCTATTAACAAAAAAGCGGTATCTTCTGAAAATCTTTCTCCAAAAGTTAATGCACTTGTAAAGTATAAAGGTATTCCTACCACAAACCAAACGTCTCTAGCACCAAATAAAAATAGACGAGCTATAGATAAATAATTTATTCTAGTATCCGTAGATAATGAAAATATTGATTTAAGTTTTGTGGTTCCTTTTCTTTCCTCTTTTATTTGTGGCATCTTAATTATAATGCAGAGGAAAAGTAAGGCGAGTATAGAAGATAGAATAAGGACTGAATTTTTAAAATCGAAAAATACAAGTAATAAACAACCCAAAAAGAATCCTAATCCTTTTATTGAATTTTTGGATCCAGTGAGCCACGAAGTCCAATGAAATAAGGTAGAGCTTTTATTTACAGGAGCCAATATTCTAATTGCTGACTTGCTACTAACTTTAGTGAGGTCTTTAGCTATTCCAGATAGTCCTTGGCAAATTATTACAGTTAAGATTCCTCTATATGAGTTCCAATCAACTGCAGTATATGAAAGAAAAAAAAGCACCAAAATTTGCAAGGTCATTCCAGAATATAATATTGATTTCAAACCAAAATTTTTAGCTATCCAACCTGCACTTAAATTAGTGATCATACCAAGAAATTCATAGAGTAAAAAAATATATGCTAATGTAATGGGTGAAAATCCTAATTTATAAAAATAAAGGAGAATTAGCATTCTTAAAGCTCCATCGGAGAGCATAAAAAACCAATAACTAGTTGTTATTAATATTAGTGTGATAAAATTATTTTTTTTTTGATAAGAAGTAGCCTCATTTATATTTTTCAATAATCATCTCCACTAAGTCAATAAGCCTTAAACTGTAAGCCCACTCATTATCGTACCAAGCGTATACTTTGAGCATTTTTTTATTAATTACCATTGTAGAAGTTCCATCAATAATTGCTGAATTAGGATTATTGACAAAGTCATTAGAAACTAATGGTTTTTCTTCAAAATTTAAAATGCCTTTTAAATATGTTTTTGAAGCTATCTTGAAATAATTATTTACTTCTTCTCGATTGGTGGTTTTTTTTAAATCGAATACACAGTCAGTTAAAGAACTATTTAAAACAGGTACTCTTACTGCATAGCCATCTAATTTACCTTTTAAGTTTGGATAAATTAAAGAAATTGCCTTAGCAGATCCTGTACTTGTTGGGATCAGCGAATTGAAAGCAGATCTTGATCTTCTAATGTCAGTTCCTGGTTTATCTAAAATTATCTGTGAATTTGTTGAATTATGTATTGTTGTAATAGAACCCCTTAAAATACCTAATTTTTCTTCTATGACTTTTACAATAGGAGCAAGACAATTTGTCGTACAACTTGCTCCTGTTATTATATCTAAATCACTATTTTTAAATAAGTGGGAATTGATACCATATACTAAATTTAAGGCCCTATCATCATGAACTGGAGCTGAAATTAAGACTTTTTTTACGCCTTGTTTTAAATATTTAGAGATCTGATCAAATTGTTTAAATGATCCAGTGCAGTCTATAACCAAGTCAATTTTATTTTTTCGTAATGGTATATTTTCAATAGTACTAAAATTAAAAAATTTTATTTTTTTATTTTTGAATTTTATTTCTTCAGCTTTAATTCGAATATTTTTGTCCCATATCCCATGTATACTATCATATTTAATTAAATGAGCGTTTTCTGAAATAGAACCATTTTTTTCATTAATCAATATAAGTTTTTTATGCAAATTCTTATCAAGAAGATGCCTAAAAACTAATTTTCCAATTCTACCAAGCCCATTTATTGCTATTCTCATATATTTGTTTCCTTAAAAAAAAAAGTAGTAAAATATATTAATGTGACAAAATTATGAATTTTTTATTTATTTTTTATTTTACTTTTATATCTAATTAAAAATATCGCTGAAAGAAAATAATACTAATTATAGTTAATTCTGTTCCCAAAATTTTAGGAACAGTAAATGTTTAGTTAACAAATTTCTTGACTTATTTTAGAGATCAATTAGCTGATTACTATATCTTAAATGAATAGAAATCATCTTGAAAAATTATATTTATAAATCAAATCTAGCACTTTTTTTCTCAATGTTTTTCTTTGCATCAGGTTTTGTTGCAGTTGAATTTCTATTGAACGAGGGATGGCATCCAGTACAGCTAAATTTCTTAAGACATATTTTGGTAGTATTAATATTAGTACCTATTTGGATTTATTTTGATAGTTTAGATGCTGTATTAAAAGCAAATTGGAAGTGGGGAATATTTGTTGGAGGATTAGGTTTTGGCTGTGGTAGTATTCTTTTATTGTATGGTCAAATTTTTTCAGATCCTGTTACAATAACTATTATTATTGCAGTATTTCCAGCAGTCTCAGTTGTTTTTGAGGTTATATTAGATAAAAGAATCCTAAATAAGGAATTAGTAATAGGTATTTTAATTTCAATAATAGGAGGTTGTATTGCAGTATTAGGTTCTCAAGATTTAATTAAAGTTTCTTGGGGTGCTATTCTTGCTGTTACTGCTGTTTTTTTATTTGCTTGGGCATCAAGGGCCAATGTAGTTGATTTTCCTAATCTATCAACTCTTGGCCAAACAGCTATTTGTATGATTGGTTCATTAACATTTATTTCAGCGATTTTCTTAATATTAATAATTTCTGATAAAATGATGGATAGTTTTATTATAAAAGCATCCATAAAAGAATACTTACAATTAACAGTATATGCATTTTTAGGAATGGCATTTTCGCAATTTCTTTGGCTTCTAGGAATAAAGAAAATAGGTCTAGGTTTGGCATCTATTCATATGAATGCTACCGCTTTCTATGTTATGATTATTCTTGCTTTTTTTGGAGGTAGCTGGAATAATTATCAGTTAGTTGGTGCCTTAATAGTTGGAATTGGGGTTTTTATATCTCAAATCTCTAAAAAAAGTTTTATTACCTAAAGAGGTATCTCTTCTTCAAAATGGGGAATATGATATCCTTTTTGAACTGCAGGACGGTCATAAATTTCCTTGTACCATCGTAATACTCCTGGATAATCGTTTAAATTAATTTGGTGCCGCTTATGTCTTGCAATCCATGGCCAAATTGCAATATCAGCAATTGTATATTCTCCATTATTTGCACCTGACACGTACTGAAATTTTTCGAGGCGGTTATTGAGAATTTTGTATAAATTTTCTGTAGTTTGTTTAAACCGATTTTCAGAATACTCAGATTTTCCTGGATTATAGTATAGAAAGTGATGGGCTTGTCCGCAAATAGGACCTAATGTACTCATCTGCCACATAAGCCATTGAAGGGTATCAAATCTATTTTCATCAGAAGGCAAAAATCTCTTATACTTCTCAGCCAGATAAATTAAGATAATACCACTTTCTCTAATATAAACTTTTTCCTCATAATCAAAAATAATAGGTATTTTATTATCAATGGAAATAGTTTTAAACTTTCCTAAAAATTGATCTCCCTTTGAAATATTAATTGGGATAGCACTATATTTCACTTCTAATTCTTCAAAAAGAATAGAGACTTTTCTTCCATTTGGAGTGGGCCATGTATATAGATCAAACATTTCAAACCCTGTTTTTTTTAAAAAATTTATATTAAATCTTTTATTGCTTCTACAGGATCTGCTGTTATTTTTGAAAAGATTTTTTTTATTATTGATTTGTCATTTTTTGAAAATTCAAAGTTCGTACCCAGTACTATATCAGTTCCAGGTTTGGTTTTTTTAAGAAATTTACCTAATTCGATGCAATCATCCATAGTAGTATTACACGACATAGATATTCCAAATAATTTAAAATCAATAGAATTGATTAAATCAATTAATTTATTCTCTGAATACCCTAAAGCTAAGAAAGGATTAACTCCATTTTTTTTCATAATCATGGATGCTGTTATAATTCCTAAGCTGTGTGTTTCAGTTTGAGGTAAAACTAAAAGAATAGGAGGACCCTTAAAGTCTAAATAAAGAGGTCCTAAGTATTTTTTTTCATAAATACGAAGTAATTTTTGTAATCGATCCACTCCAAAGGAAACATCTATAAAAGAAACCTGATCTTGTTTCCACATATTTCCAAGTTTATCTGCTGTTTTTGGGATTAACTCTTCTATTAATAGATCTGTAGATTTACTTTGATTACATAAATTATTTATTAGTTGTATTTGCTTCTCTTCGCTTCTAGAGAGAATTAAATTACAAAACACATCAAGATCATCCTCTAAAAGGATGATACTTCTTGATTTTAACTTCTTAGTGGCTACCTCGCTTAAAGCGTAAATCGCAAGGCTTAGCTTTTCAGATTCTTCTGAAGTGCTTTTACCCAAAATAACTCCCCCCATACTCACCATGACAGAATTTTAGATAAAAGATAGTAAAAAGTGATTTTTTTTTTTTTTTTTTTTTAATATTGATTAATTAGTCAAGTTTTCAATTAAATCTGATAATTTATTGCCTATTTCAACTTTAGATATTTTAGGCCAATGTATAGTTTTTTTATTTGAAATGATTGAAACTTTATTTTCTGCATTACCAAAAACAGTAGACTTTTTATCTATTTTATTAGCCACTATTATATCACAACCCTTTTTAGTTAATTTTTTTTCAGCGTTTTTAATAAGCTCATCAGTTTCAGCTGCAAAGCCAACAACAAGCTCAGGTCTATTTTTTGATTTTGATAGTTCAGATAAAATATCTGGGTTTTCTCTAAGTGAAATTTGAGGCGGGTTCGAGGATTTCTTTTTTATTTTATAAGAGTTTTTATTTTCGACGTACCAGTCAGAAACTGCAGCAGCACATATTGCTATATTATAAGGTCCATTTTTAAATACTGCGTCGTACATTTCTCGTGCTGTTTCTACATTAATTATTTTTGCTCCCACTGGTTTTTCAATGTTAGATGGTCCAGTTATAAAAGTTACCTTTGCTCCTTTTCTTAATAGAGCATTTGCTATTGAGGTACCTTGTAATCCACTAGAATCATTTGAAATATATCTTACAGGATCTATTCTTTCTCTAGTTGCTCCCGATGTAACAAGGATTTTTTTGTTTGAAAGATTACTAATTTTGAATGTATTCATCACCTTATTCTTTATCTCAAGGGGTTCAGCCATTCTCCCCAATCCAAACTCTCCACAAGCCATTTCCCCTGAATTAGGACCAACAAATTGAAAGCCATAATTCTTTAATTTTTTAATATTTTCTTTTGTTGCAAAATGGTTCCACATCCGAACATTCATAGACGGAGCTAATAAAACTTTTTTATCTGTAGCCAATATTAATGTAGTGGCCAAATCATCTGCAATTCCATTAGCAAATTTTGCGATTAAATTTGCAGTAGCTGGCGCCACTATTATAAGCTCTGAAATTCTAGATAATTGTATATGGCCCATTTCTGATTCATCATTAAGATCAAATAAATCAGTATAAACTTTATTTTTTGAAATAGCAGAAATCGACAAAGAGGTAATGAAATTTGATGCACTTTTTGTTAAAACAGGAATTACTTCAAAATTTTCAGATTGAAGATGTCTAATAAGCTCTAGGCTTTTATAGGCAGCTATACCTCCTCCAATTATGATTGTAATTTTCTTTTTCAATTTTATAATTCCATAAATTATTCTTAAATTATTTTTTTTGATTAAAGTTATATATTACATTTAATCCATGCATTGTTATATCAAGATCAATATAATTAAACATTTTAGTTTCTCTCCCAAATAACGGTGCTAATCCACCCGTTGCTATAGTCGTCATTTTATGTGAAACATCAGATCTAATTTTACTAATAATTCCTTCTATAAGTCCTATATAACCCCAGAAAAAACCCGATTGAATACAATCCTTAGTATTTTTCCCAATAACATTTTTTGGTCTTCGGATATCAACATATGGAAGAGCAGCAGCAGCGTCATGGAGTGCTTTATTAGAAACACTTACTCCAGGTGCTATTGCACCTCCAAGATAAGCTCCATCTTTTCCGACAATATCAAAAGTTGTTGCAGTACCAAAATCAATAATTATTAAATTACCTTTATATAAATCAAATGCCCCTGCAGTATTCACAATTCGGTCAGAACCTACGTTTGTCCCTTCGTCTACTTTTACTTTGATTGGAAGTTTACACCCATCTTTACCAACGGCTAATGGTTTGCATTTGAAATATCTGTCAGATAATATTCGTAAGTTAAATCCAACTTTGGGTACAACTGAACTAAAAATCATACCATCTATTTTTTTTAAATTGAAATTGTTTAAATCCATAAGAGATTTAAGCCAAACAAAATATTCGTCTGCTGTTCTTTCTTCAGATGTAGAGCAGCGCCATTGAGCTAATTTTTTATTTTTTTCAAAAATTGCAAAGACAGTATTTGTATTTCCAACGTCGATAGCTAACAGCATTTATATTCACTTATGTTTAATTCAAAAACAAAAAAACTCAAAATCTATTAATTAAATATCATACTATAATAATAAATACATGTTTATTATTTGGCATAAATAACTGACTTTATGCACAAAAAGGTTTTTGTGATATTTTTGCATAATTTATTTGGAATAAATGACAAATAATCTAAAAAATAGCTATACAAAAAAAAAAAATCAATAAAAACAATAGTTTATAGTGTGGCAGATTAAAGCAGGCTGTTTTTGGGTTTTTTTTTTGAATTTTATTCAATTTTAGAGTAATAAAATATCCCCAGTTTTATCCACAGGCTAAATTATATCGTTTTATTTTTTTCAATGATTTCAATGGTCTTTTGTTATTTATTGTTCAATATAAAAAAAAACAAGACTTTTATTTATGAAAAATTAAATATTTTTAAGTATTGATTAGAAAAAAATATATGAAATACTATTTATCAATACCTGCATATCTAGTGATTGAGAATGAATTTTCTGAATTCAATAAAACAATATTGTGCGAGCAATTATCCATAAATGGTGGGTTCCAAATTTCTTCTATTTGTTTTTGATCAATATACGTCATAAATGATTTTATAAATGCACCATGACTTACAATGGCTATCCTTCCGCCTATATTATTCTTAGATAATTCAGTAATGATTTTGAATGAACGGTTTGTAAGTTCTTTAAAATTTTCAGCACCTTCTACAGAAAATAAATGGGGTTTATTAAAGAAGTGGTCATATGACGTAAAATCATTTTCTTTAATATCAGAATATAATTTGCCTTCCAGTCTTCCTAATCTTATTTCAACTAACTCATCTATAAATCGTATTTTATCTTTTTTATTTGGCCAGATGTTGTAAGCAGTTTGTTTTGTTCTTAAACTAGGACTAGAGTAAATATTATCAAATTTTATCATTTTTAATTTATTTCCAAGTTTTTTTGCTTGTAAAACCCCTTTTTCTGTAAGCTTTGATACTTCAATACCTTGGAACCTTCCTTCCACGTTCCAGTCAGTTTCGCCATGTCTAAAAAGATGTATTTCTGTATTTTTTGATGTCATTTTTGAATAAATAGTGTTTTAAATTTTTTAAATACAATTATGAATTTAATGTTTAAGATTATGATAAACATTAAGTCTGGACACTAGTTGATGAAAATTATTAATCAAGAACAAAAAGAATTTTGGAACGAAAAAAAAGGAGATATTTGGGTTTCCTTAGAACACAACATTGATAAGATGTTAGGTCCTTTAGGTGATCAAGCTATTAAAATACTTAAACCTAAACTAGGAGAAAAAATTCTAGATATTGGGTGTGGTACGGGGTCTACTAGTCAAACATTATCAAAGTTGGTTGGGGAAAGTGGCTTAGTTACAGGAATTGATATTTCAAAACCCATACTTAATTTTGCAGAAAAGGAAAGAGAAAGCAAAAAGATAAAAAACATAAACTTTATAAAAGCAGATGCACAAAATCATCAATTTTCTAATTTAAATTATGATGCAATTTTTAGTAGATTTGGAGTTATGTTTTTTGAAGATCCTATTGCTGCTTTTAAAAATATTAAGAAAAGCTTGGTTGGAAATGGTAGGCTCACATTTGTTTGTTGGTCTAAAAGAGAGGAAAATGACTGGATAAATCTTTCTTCAAATGTTGCAAGCCAATTCTTGGAATTACCCCCTAAAGCTAATCCTAAGGACCCAGGTCCATTCGCATTTGAAGATTATTTTTATATAAAAGAAATTTTAATTAAAGCTGGTTGGAGTAATATAAAAATTCAATCATATAATGAAAACATTATTATTGGAGATACTCTTGATAGAGCGGCAGATTTCTTAAGTAGGATGGGCCCAATGTCTGTTCCTTTTGAAAATGCTAATGAGCAAACAAAAGAAAAAGTAGTATCTGCATTAAAGGAATGTTATTCAAAATATTTTACTCCAAAAGGAGTAGAATTTCATTTTTCTAGTTGGATTGTATCTGCTTTAAATAATTAGGATTAGTTTCTAATTTCAGAAGCTGCCTTTTCAATTGCAAATTCTGTTTGAGAAAAATCATCTTCAGTCAGAGAAAGTGATATATACATTTTTCCTATGGGTTTAAAAACACCATTTTCTTTAAGTAACTGATTAAATTTAGAATAATTTTTTATATTATTTTTTTGAACATCCCTGTAATTTAAAACTTCCTCATTTGTGAAAATGATTTCAAAAAGAGTTTGGTCACCCACTACTTTAAAATCAACATTACTCTCATTAAGCTTCTTTGAAGCAAAATCCATTATTCTTTGACCGTTTTGACGTAATTTCTCATAACTTCTAGGTCGTTTCAATATTTCTAAAGTTTTAAGTCCTGCCACAGAAGCAATTGGATTTCCTGATAAAGTACCTATCTGCATTAAGAAACCGTCACTACCAACTTTTTCTTTATCAAAATGGTCCATAATTTCTTTTTTACCAGCTATCGCAGCTAAAGGAAAACCTCCTCCGATTATTTTTCCTAAAGTGCAAATATCAGGGGTAACGCCATAGTATTCTTGTGCACCTCCATAAGAAAATCGATAACCTGTTACTACTTCGTCAAAAATAAGTAATATATTATATTTGGTACATAGTTTTCTTAGGGTAGGAAGAAAATTTTTAATTGGAGGAATTAGTCTTTGTAAAGGTTCTACAATTATTCCAGCAATTTCGGAGCTTTCTTCTGCTAAAATATTTTCAATAAATGCTATGTCATTAAAGGGTGCAACTAAAACTTCAGATTTTACACTTTCTGGAATACCAGCACTGTCAGGTACTGCTTGTGGAAAATTACTTAGCTTTGCTGGAGCTAAGCTCATTTGTGCTTCTGAACACATACCGTGATAACCACCTTCAAATTTAAGAATTTTACTTCTTCCTGTATATGCACGTGCTAATCTCATAGCATACATATCTGCTTCACCACCAGTAGACACATAACGAATTTGTTCTGCACATTTAACGCTGTTACAAATCTCCTCAGCTAATTCAACACCAAAAGTATTATTTGCAAAAAAAGTAGTCCCTTTTGAAATTTGTGACAAAACTGCTTCTTCAACTTCAGGGTTACTATGACCAATTAACATAGGTCCAGATCCAATTAAATAATCCACATATTCATTTCCATCTTCGTCCCAAACTCTAGATCCTCTACCTTCTCGAATAAATATAGATGGATCAAAATTTCCAAATCCTCCTGCTGGTAGAACTTCTTTTGCTCTTTCAATCCATTCAGATTGATTGGTTAGTTTTTCCATCCTCTTGCCTTTCTAAACACATTATCTTATTTAAATTACACTCGAAATTGTCCATTGTCATTTAAAAGATATTATTAATTGATATTATTATTAGTGCTAAGGTTTTGGAATAGAAAATGAAAGAAAAAGAATTAATAAAAGAAATAAGGGAAAAATTTTGTCATGTAGAGGAATGCCCATATTCAGGAAAAAGAATTTTTTTTGAGAATGCTGGGGGGTCTCTGACTCTTAAATCTGTTGTTGATCGTTCTTCTTTAATGGCTTCAATACCTGACAACCAAGGAAGAGATAACTTAGCATCTTCTTCAATAATGGATATTATTAGCAAATCTAAATTACAAACCCTAAACTTTTTTAATACAAAAAGTGGATCAATTTTAATTGGAGAAAGTGGTACAGAACTTCTATTTAGACTCATAAGAACTGCAATTTTATCAAGTGGTAAAGGTTCTATAGTTGGAAGTACTCTTGAGCATCCAGCGTCAAGATCAGCAACAGCTAAGTGGTCTAAAATAGCTTCTAAAGAATTAATTATGGTTCCACACTGTAATGAAACTGGCACAGTAGATATTGATAAATATCTTGATCAAATCAATTCTAATGTAGTTGTAGCTACCATTGTTCATACATCGCCAGTTACTGGAATTGGGGTTGACATAAAAAATCTAACTAATGGAATAAAAGATAAAAATCCAGATTGCTTAGTAATTGTTGATGGTATTCAACATGCAGCTCATGGAGATATAAACATTTCAGATTATAAAATAGATGGTTATGTAATATCACCATATAAAGTTTTTTCTCGACACGGGTATGGACTTGCGTGGATATCTGATCGATTAAGAAATTTACCTCATGAAAATTTGATAAAAGGGCCTGAAGAAAACTGGGATTTAGGCACAAGAGATGTGGGTTCATATGCAACATTTTCTGATGTTATAGATTATTTTGAATGGTTAGGATCAAAATTTTCAAAAATTGAAACTACACGACATAAAAAATTTTTAAATGCTGCAAGATTTATTCATAAACAAGAAAATCATCTTGTTGATATAATGCTGTTCGGAAAAGATAACATAAAAGGTCTTTCTAGTTACCCAAATATAAAAATTATCGGAGGTGTTGAAAACAAGCTTAGAGAAGGTTTAGTTTCCTTTTCTTTACATGATTTACCTTCTGAAATTATTGTTAAAGAATTAAACAATAAAGGGGTCAGAACCCATATTAGAAAATCAGATCATTATTCTGGTAATATTTTAGACCCACTTGGTTTAAAAAATTGTGTCAGAGTTTCAATGTGCCATTATAATACTGAAGAGGAAGTACTTCAATTTTTAACTGGTATAAATGAAATTATTCATCATTGAATTTAAACGCCCCATAAGCCTTCGGAAATTGGAAAAGCTAAAAAGTCATCATATCTTATTGGATTTGGTCTATCTTTTTTTAATAATAATGGACCATCAAGGTCTACAATATCACATTCACCTGACAAAAGTAATGCTGGAGCCATCGCTAGTGAGGAACCAACCATACATCCAAGCATTATTTTAAAGCCACTTTTTTTTGCAGCCTGTAGAAGATTAACTGCCTCAGTTAATCCACCTGTCTTATCTAATTTTATATTTATATAATCATAAAGCCCCATTAATTTCTCAAGACTCTTTACATCATGACAACTTTCATCAGCACAAATTGGTATTTTTCTGTCTAGGTTTTTGAGTAGATGATCTTTATTTGAGGGGAAAGGCTGTTCAATAAGTTCAACACCAATACATTTAAAAATAGGTACTAAATAATTATAGGTTTCAACGTTCCATCCTTCATTTGCATCTACAATAATTCTCGAATTTGGAGATCCTTCACGAACTGCTTTTATACATTTTTCATCATCTTGGCCACCAAGTTTAATCTTTAGAATAGGATAATCACTCTTGGATTTAGCATCCTGCATCATTTTTTCTGGATTTGATAATGAAATTGTGTATGCCGTAATTGTAGGTTTAGGTTCTTTTAAATTAAGCAGTTGCCATACAGGTTTACCTTCTTTTTTTGCTTCTAAATCCCAAAGGGCACAGTCTAAGGCATTTCTAGCAGCACCCGGTTTTAAAACTTTCTGCAAAATTTGATTATTTACTGGTAAAGAAAT
>CACFXF010000020.1 GCA_902570265.1 uncultured Alphaproteobacteria bacterium
ATAAAACCTTTATGCCCTTTAAATGGACCTAGTCCCTATGAGCTTTACAAAATAGGTGATAGGGGATTAACTGATACTGAATATCCATCCATTTCTTTACTATCAATTGAATCCCTAAATGAGTTATCAACCAAAATTGGCACTAATTTAGACCCTAGAAGATTTAGAGGTAATTTATGGTTGAGTGGTGGAAAACCATTTGAAGAATTTGATTGGTTGGGTCAGGAAATAATTTTAGGTAGCTCAAAATTAAAAGTTATTGAGCCAATTGAGAGGTGTAATGCCACAAAAGTCAACCCACTCAGTGGCAAAAAAGATATAGATACCTTAAAAGCTCTAAATACTTATTATGGACACCAGGATTTTGGTGTTTATTGCGAAATTTTGACAGACGGAACAGTTGAAAAAGGTAATCAGCTGATATTTTGCTAGCATTAAATTTTTTCAAATATCCATAGTGTTCTCAATTTCCCATGAAGATAAATGATTATTAAATTTATCCCATTCTTCGTTTTTTAACTTAATAAAAGCTTTTGAAAATTCTGAACCTAACTTATTCTTTAATTCTGAATTCTTTGAAAATTCCCTAATTGCATCAATCAGATTTAAAGGTAATTTCTCAACTTTATTCTCTGTTATTTTATCAGTATAGATATCATTGTCGTATCTTTTTCCAGGATTTAATTTTTTTTCAATGCCAATAATTCCTGCCGCAATTATAACTGCTTGAAGTAGATATGGATTAGTAGCTCCATCAGGTAATCTCAACTCAAATCTTCCTGGACCTGGAATTCGCACCATATGAGTTCTATTATTACCGCTCCAAGTGATTGTGTTTGGGGCCCAAGTTGCGCCAGATTGAGTAATTGGAGCATTAATTCTTTTATAAGAGTTTACAGTAGGATTAGTAATTGCAACCAATGATTTTGCATTTTTCATCAGTCCCCCAAGAAAATTAATTCCATTATCAGATAAGCCAAGATCAGCTTTTTTATTCTCAAATATATTCTTCTTTCCCACCAAGTCCCAAACCGAGATGTGAGCATGACACCCGTTTCCTGTAAGATTAGAAAAAGGTTTAGGCATAAAGGTTGCTCTCAATCCGTGTTTTTCTGCTATTGATTTAACCATAAATTTAAAAAATGAATGTTTATCTGCAGTTGCAAGGGCATCGTCATATTCAAAATTCATTTCGAATTGGCCATTAGCGTCTTCATGGTCATTTTGATATGGTCCCCATCCTAATTTAAGCATTGAATCACAAATTTCTTTTATTACATCGTATTTTCTCATAACCGCTTGCTGATCATAACAAGGTTTTTCAGCATTATCATATTCATCCGAAATTGCTGATCCGTCTCTCTTGATAAGAAAAAATTCTGCTTCTATTCCAGTTTTGACTCTAAATTTCTTCGTTTTTGCTTCACTTATTAACTTTCTCAACACATTTCTAGGAGCTTGTGAAACCTCGTTGTCTTCCATTATTAAGTCTGATGCTAACCAAGCTACGTCAGGTTGCCACGGGAGTTGAATTACACTTTTGGGATCAGGCACAGCCAGCATATCTGGATGGGCAGGTGTCATATCTAACCAAGTTGCAAAACCAGCAAAACCCGCACCTTCTTTTTCCATTTCGGAGATAACTTGAGCAGGTACTAATTTTGCTCTTTGTGCACCAAAAATGTCAGTGAATGAAATCATAAAATATTTTATTTTATTTTTTTTAGCATACTCTTTTAATGATTTTCCCATTTTCTATTCTCCATACCCTATTGAACTTTTACTTTATATGAATAACTCTTAATATCTTAGAATCAAATAACCTACATTAATAATCCATAAAGAACTAAGGTTTTCAATGGCTGAAAAAAAATTAGTATTAATTGGTGGTGGGCATTCACACATTTTACTACTGAAAAAATTAGGGATGAAGCCTATAAAAGGATTAAATATTACCTTAATTACACCTGAACCCGAATTAGTTTATACTGGCATGTTGCCTGCCGCAATTTTAGGTTCTTATAGTTTTGATCAAATCAATATTGATTTAATTAAATTATCAAATTTTGCAAAATGTAGGATTATATTCGAAGCTGTAAATAAAATTAATTTAAATAAGAAAGAAATCTATCTGGATGACAGAATACCATTTGGATTCGATATTTTATCTATAGACATTGGTATTAATTACCAACTACCCAATATTTCTGGTGCAGAAAAATTTTCAATACCAGTTAAGCCTTTTAGTAATTTTATCCATAATTGGAGAAAATTTGTTTCAAATTTAACTATAAAAAAAAATATCATTGAATTGTCTATTGTAGGGGCTGGAGCAGCTGGATGTGAGTTAGCATTATGTATAAATCATAAGATTAAATCACTAGGACGAGAACCAAAAATATATTTAATAGATAAAAAAGAAATTGCTGGAAATTTACCAGCAAAGGCAAAAAATAAAATATTAGAACTTCTAAAAGAAAACAAAATTATCCTTAGAAATAATATAAATATTTCTTCCATAGCCAAGGGCAAAATTCATATTGAAGATAGCGAAATTATTTCAAGTGATTTGATCTTAAGCGCAGCTGGAGGTAAACCTCATAATTGGTTGTCAGAAACAGATTTAAATCTTAAAAATGGCTTTGTTAGTATCAACCAAAGTTTGCAAAGTATTTCACATGACTTTGTTTTTGCTTCTGGAGATTGTGCTTCAATTATTAATTTTCCAACTCAAAAAGCAGGTGTATTTGCCGTAAGAGCTGCACCATTTCTTTATCAAAATATTCAAAATTATGTTATCAAAAAAACCATTAAAAAAGTACAATCCTCAGAAAAAATTTTTACAAGCATTAACTATTAGCAATAAAAAAGCTTTAATGTTTTGGGGAGATGTTACCCTGCTGGGTTATATTCCTTGGTTAATTAAAGATTTTGTTGATAGATCATTTATAAAGAAATTTATTGTTAAACATTCTATGAACTCCTCGCTTGTAGAAAAACATATCGAACAAGAACAGGAACTATGTGGAGCATGTGGAGCAAAAGTTGGGAATAAAGTTCTAGAAAGTGCTTTAGAAAAATTGCCCAAAAACGTAAATAATATGCTGAATAAAATTGGTGACGATGCAGCAATTGTTTATTTAAATCAAGGAAATCACGTATTCACAACTGATCATTTGAGAAAATTTTGTTCAGACCCATGGATTATGTCAAGAATTACTGCAGTGCACGCCCTTGGAGACATATGGGCAATGGGATCAATCCCGTTATTAGTACTAAGCCACATCACGATTCCTGAATTATCATTAAATGATCAAAAAAACCATCTTGATGACATTATAGATTCTGCAGATCAGGTTTTTAAAAAAGAAGGTGCTAGTATAATAGGAGGTCATACATCAAAAGGTAAAGAACTAACAATTGGTTTTACAATCTTAGGACATACTAATAAAAACCCAATTACCTTAAATGGAGCTCAGGATGGCGATTATATCATTCTTACTAAACCTTTAGGCACAGGTATTATTTTAGCTGGAGAAATGCAGGGTTTAGCAAAAGGTTTATGGATTAAGAATGCACATGACTGGATGATGAAATCTCAAGGTTTAATTTCGAAATTTTTAACCAACAAAGTTAATTCAATGACAGATGTAACTGGATTTGGTTTATATGGTCATTTGAAAAATATATGTAAGTCTTCAAATGTCTCAGCAGTTTTGAGCATAGACGAAATTCCAATTCTTGAAGGTGCTTTGGATTTATCTTTAAAGGGAGTGAGATCAACAATATTTGAAGATAACCTTCGTCAAGCTAATACTGACCAGATAAACTCAGATAATAAAAAATGGCCATTATTATTTGATCCTCAGACTTCTGGAGGATTATTAGCTTCAGTTCCGAAAAAACATATAGAAGAAGTTCAAAGTAAACTTAAAATCTTAGGTCTATCTAATTCTGTAATAGGAAAATTTGTTAAGGGTGGTACTACAATATCTTATTAGCATTTTCTAAAATTAAATTAGCTATTTCAGCGACATTTTTTTTTATATTAGGATCTAGGTGTATTTCTTGGATCTTGGATGTTTCTCTATAGTTTGTTGAATTTTTATATTTAGGGTCATAATGTATTTCGATTAAACCTTTAGCGAGTGTGAAAAAATCTCTTTTTTCTATTAAATTTCTCCAACTATTAATAATTTCACTTCTATGGAATTCTTTTAATAAATCGATTTTATTCAATAGCTTATTGGTATCGTTATATAATTCAGGATATTGAGTTGATAAAAATTTAGCTCGTAAATCATTCTCAGAAGTAAGCTCAAAATGTGGTGAATATTTCATTTTTTTCCATAATGCAGGTGGAATTTTTAAATAACCTATTTTACTAGACTCAGACTCTATAAAAATTGGGAGTTGTTTATTAAAATATTTTAATAAATGGTGTATTCTACCTTCGAATTTCTTTTGAGAAGGTTGTCCGTTAGGTTGTGATCCAAAAATTGAACCTTTATGATTTGCCAATTTTTCTAAATCAATCACTTGAGCACCTAATTTGCTTAATTGATCAAGCATTAATGTTTTTCCTGTTCCAGTATATCCAGAAATTATAAAAATATTTTGAAATAATTCATCTTCATATAGATTTTTTACTACATTTTTTCTGTAGGATTTATATCCACCTTCTAAAATATTTATATCCCATCCTATTTCATGTAAAACAATTCCTAGTGACTTTGATCTTTGACCCCCTCTCCAACAATAAATTAAAGCTTTCCAATTATTTTTTTTTATTTGAAAGCAGTCCATCCAAGTGCTTAGATATATTTTCTGATATATATTTTGCTCCAATTTTTTTAGCTTCGAATTGGCTTTGTTGTGTATACATTTTTCCAACAACTTCTCTTTCAAAATCAGACAATACTGGAAGATTTACTGAGTTAGGAATATGATCTTCATTATATTCTGTAGGTGATCTTACATCAATTATTGTGTCAAAATTGACTTTACTGATGTTTTCAAATTTACAATTTTTTAATTCCATTTTCAAAAAAAATACTGAATCAGTGAAATTTATTATGATTTACACTATGATATATAAAAATTAAAACTGATAATATGAATATATTAAACCAAAAGATTGTTTTTATCTCTGGTTCTAGATCAGGGATCGGTAGATCTACAGCCATACTCATGGCAAAAAAAGGTGCTCGTCTTTTACTACATTGTAGGAAAAAGGGCGATACTCTTGATCTAATAGAGGAAATAAAACAATATGGGGGGCAAGCAAAAGAGATATCTGGTGATCTATCAAAACTTTCAAACATTACTAAATTAGCTAAATCAATTACTGAGGTTTGGGGAGGAGTAGATATTATGATTAATAATGCTGCAACTATTTCACCAATGTCGATGTTAGGAAATTTGGACATAATTGAATTAGAAAAATCAATGAATGTAAATTTAACCGCTCAATTAGCATTAGTTTCTGAGTTATGGACAATACTATCCAACTCTAAGGCCAGGATTATAAATATACTGTCGGGAGCTTCAAAAAATCCAAGGAAAGGTTGGTCCATTTATTGTACTAGTAAAGCTGCATTTCATATGCTTACGAAACAGATTAATTTAGAAGGAAAGGAAGAAGGTATTAAATGTTTTGGTTTTTCTCCTGGTCTTGTCAGAACAAATATGCAGATAGAAATTAGAAAATCTAAAATCAATGAAATTTCATTTTTACCTGAGAATAATTTGATTGATCCTATTGAACCTGCAAAATGTATTTTATCAATTGCCTCTGGTGAATTTGATAATTTTGATGGAGATTTTATGGATATAAGAGATAAAATATTTAATAAAATTATATCTCATAACCTTTTTAACTAAATAGTGGAAAAAAGTAATGCAAATTGAAAAAGTAATATTAGCTAAAAGACCTATTGGTGAACCTACATTTGATAATTTTAATCTTGAAATTTTTAATTTCTCTGAGATTAAAACTGGAGAAATTTTTGTAAAAGTAAAATGGCTTTCATTAGATCCCTATATGCGAGGTAGAATGGATAGTGCTAAGTCTTATGCTTCACCTGTAGAAATTGGTGAAGCCATGGAAGGTGAATGTATAGGAGAAATAATAGATACCAAGAATGAAAAATTTGAAGTTGGTGAATTAGTTATAGGAAAATTTGGTTGGGTTTCACATGCCGTTTCAAATGGTTATGGATTAAGAAAGTTAGAGAGAACAAATATTCCAGAACAATATTTTTTAGGTGTTTTGGGAATGCCGGGTCATACTGCATGGACTGGGTTGAATAAAATAGCAAATGCAAAAAAAGAGGAAACCTTGGTAATCTCTGCAGCTTCTGGTGCGGTGGGAAGTTTGGCAGGACAGCTTGCCAAAAAAAAGGGGTTGAAAGTTCTTGGTATTGCTGGAAGTGATGAGAAATGTTCGTATGTAACTAATGAATTAGGATTTGATGCTTGTATTAACCACAATAAAATTAAAGATAATATGGAATTTAGAAATTTAATTAAATCATATTGTCCTTATGGGGTTGATATTTATTTTGAAAATGTGGCTGGAAAAACACTAGAAGCGATAATTCCGAATATGAATGATTTTGGTCGGATTGCTGTTTGTGGTATGATTTCTTGGTATTCTGGAAAAGGCATTAATGAAGCAATGGCTCTTCCAAAATTATGGCGAACAATTTTAGTTAAAAGATTAAAAGTTAATGGATTTATTATTTTTGATCACAAAGAAACATATCCCCAATTTATAGAAGAAGTAACACCTTTTATTCAAAAGCAGCAAATAATTTATAAGGAAGACATAAGGATTGGCTTGTCTAATGCTCCATCAGCGTTCATTGATTTATTAAATGGCCGTAATTTTGGGAAAATGTTAGTAAAAGTAGGAGACTGATTTTTAAGCAAACTCTGGCATTACTTCTTCGATAAATAATTTTAAGGATTTTTTTTGTTCTTTATGTCCTAAACCCATGCTTGCATAATAAATGAATTCATCGACACCTAAATTTTGATATAATTTAAGCTTTTCAATAATTTCTTCAGGTGTGCCAAATAAAAGGTTTTTTGTAAGCATATTTGGGTCATACTGTTCTCTACCCTCTAATTCATTTAATGGAATTTGTTTTGTAAATCCATTTTCAACATCACCAAGATTTTTGAATAAATTTTCGAATTGTCCTAATACAGTTCTAATTGAATTCAGAGCTTTCCGCTTGTCTGAATCATTAGTATATACTGCTGCATGCCGCATCATTGCAAATATAGGTTTAAAACTTGATTTATGGTTTGCAATGGCATCATCTAATTGTTTTTTATAGAGTTCTGCTTCTGAAAATGGTCTAGTTAGTGGCCATGACATAACATTACATTTATTTTTTATGGCATAATCATAAGTAATTGGTGAACGTGCTGCCACCCAAACTGGTGGATGAGGTTTTTGTACTGGTTTAGGGCAAGAAGTTGAAGAAGGAAATTCCCAGAACTCCCCTTTATGCTCTACATCTCCAGACCATAATTGTTTTAATAATGGTAGCATTTCTTGCATATAACGCCAGCCATCTTGTTGTTTGACATTTGGTTTCATTCTATCAAATTCTCTCTGATAAGCGCCTGATCCAATTCCAAACTCTAAACGACCGCCACTAATCAAATCTGTAAAAGCTGCTTCTCCAGCAAGATTTATAGGGTGCCAATATGCAGCGTTTACTACTGCGGTACCAAGTCTAATTTTTTCTGTATGACTAGCCCACCAAGTTAATATTTGAAAAGGATTTGGGGCTATAGTCATTTCTATAGCGTGGTGTTCAGCTGCCCAAACAATGTTGAACCCACCTTGATCGGCCATTTTAACCATTTCAAGGGTATGGTTCTTAACATTTTCCATATCAACGCTATTATCCATGCGTTCTAAATTTACAGCTAATTGGAATTTCATTAAATATTTCCCCCAAAAAATTTGAAATTCTATTTCATGGTATAATATTAAACTAATTGTGCAATCGGTTTTTTTATTATACTCCTGCTGGATTATCCTCTGTTCTTCCTAAAGAATTTAAATCAGAATAGCGATCTCCAATTCTATGATGAGGTCTTCCACTGGTTGCTGCTCCAAGTGCTGCGATTAATTCATTTCCAGCTGGAGCATCATTTATTGAAAATTGCACCGTTAAGTAATGTGATCGTCTTCCTGTATCATTTTTATCCATTAAGGGAATATAAACTGGAGTATTTGCAGGTCCTCTGACGTTTGTGAAGCCAAGATAAGATTTAGCTTTAGCTGCTTCTCTAAGATAGTTTCCGAATTTTAATGTATGTATTAAAGCCGAAGCATGTTCGATTTCAGAATCTATTCCAGCGACTGCCGCTTTGCCATATGCTTCTATTTTGTCTCCAGATCCAATAATTGCCACTAATTTTTTAGTAAGTAATTTTCCAATTATTGGTGAAATTCTAGTTATTTCAGGTGCTAAATCTTCAGTAAAGTTTTGACCATACCAAGGATTTTTTAAAACAGCAGCAACTCCAATCAACTTAAGATCGTTTGACGCTTTTTTTCCACCTTCAACATTAATTGTTTCTTCATAAGTGACTATTTTTCTAATATCTTCAATCATTTATTCCCCCACATAAAAATAATATTAATAAACTTTTTTCACTTTACCTTTTTTTTCGTTTCCTTGATAAATACCAAATTGTCCATGATGGTACTCATCATGGTATCTCTTCATCATAGTTTTTTCAGCATTATTAATAATTTTCTCATACGGAATTTCATTGATATCAAATGTCACAGTAGTATTATTTCCATTTCCAGAAAATTTTCCATGATAAAAAATCATATGAGAATTTATTTCCTTATCTTCATAAACCGAATATAAAAAATCAAGTTTAAATTTTAAGTTCAGACTATTTAAGTAATCTTCCAACCCTTTTAAATTTTTTTGACTATTTAAAGACTTTGGTAGGGTAAGATTTCTGTCTTTATCAACAATAAAAAGTATTCTATTTTTATTTTCTAAAATAGCTCCAAAATGAGTATTTCTGTCATTATTAACCATATCTATCAGTGACTTTTCAAAACCTATTGAAAAATAATCACCATCAAAATAACCTAACGGTTTACCATTCCTTAATCCAAAATCTTTAATACTTCCAATAATAATTGCGTGATCCCCAGCTTCCTGAAAATTTGTCTTTTCACATGAGAAATATGATAAAGCTGAGTCAATTATTGGTAATTCTTTAAAACCTTTTTTCCATTTAGTAATTTTAAATTTCTCAGAGCTCTGTGATGAAAATAATCCTGCAGTAGATCTCTGGCTTTCGCTTAATACATTCACTGCAAAATATTTGCTATCTCTAAAAGTTGAATAACTTTGTGCATTTTTTGATATGCAAACTAATAGTAATGGTGGGTCTAGGGATACCGAAGTGAAAGAATTGGCCGTGAAACCTCTTGGTGTACCATTTTCTTGTCTAGTTGTAACCAAAGTTACTCCAGTTGCAAAAGAACCAAAAGCTTTACGCAACTTTGAACTTTTGGATTTCTTAAATATCTCTGACTTATGTTCTAATATATTGTCTTTATTATTTTCACCTAAAGAAGGGGCAGGTTTAAAATCAGGTTGAGGGAATTCACTGAAATTTAGAGGATTACCAGCTACTCTCCATGGCTTAATTTTGTCGTTAAAAGGGATTTCAACTTTTCTTATCATAGAACGTTTTTTTACATGAGAATCTTTAAATATTTTCTCAGCAGTATTTAAAGGACCGAAGGGAACATATCCGCCAAGTAAACTTCCCAATTCTTTATTAGTTTTGGTTTTTGTCCAACTTTCTATAATTGAATTAAGCAATTTAGCATTATGTTGTCTAGATTCTATTGTTTTATATTTCTGATTCTCTGTTAATTCTTTGTTCCCAATAATATTAGTTAAAACTTTCCAGAAAGAATTATCAACGATACCTAATGCAATATGTCCATCTTTACTTTTATATATCCCGAATGGAACTAGTAAGGGGTGTACGTTTCCTTCAGGCTTAGGTATGGTTTTATCAAAGTCATATTGATAAATTATTCTTTCACAAAGACTTAAAACCGCATCATACATAGACAGATCAATAAATTGTCCCTTAGATGTTTTTTCAGCTATACGTAAGGCAGAGATAATCCCAAATGACATCATTAGCCCAGAAAAAATGTCTCCAACACCTGGACCAACTTTTGTTGGAGTATTTTTATCTGGGCCAGTAATGCCAATAATTCCACCCATAGCTTGGGCAACAACATCATAGGAAGGCCAATAAGTGTAAGGACTTTTTCCAAATTGGGGATTTCCAAAACCACTTATTGCGGCATAAATAAGTCTGCTGTTTATTTCCTTTAGTTTATTAAAACCAAGTCCCAATTTATCCATCACACCTGGTCTGAAATTTTCAACTAAAACATCAGCTTTTTCTACAAGATGAAGAAATTTTGTTTTCCCATTTTCAGATTTTAAATCTATGACAATGCTTTTTTTATTTCTATTGAGGCTTACAAAATATCCTGACCATTTTTTTTCATAATCTTCAATTTTAAAAGGACCAGTTTTCCTACTTGTATCGCCTGTAGGACTTTCAATTTTGATGACTTCAGCTCCATGGTCTGCAAGCATCATTGTACAATATGGACCAGAAAGCATTCTACTTAAATCTAACACTTTTAAACCTGAAAGAATACCTTTTTTCATATTATTATTTTTTTATATCTAAGAATTGGTTTAAAAAATTTTCTAAAATTTTTCCAAATTGTTTTGGATCTTCAACTAGTCCCATATGCTTTAGATTTTTCATAATTACTAATTTACTATTCAGGCTTTCTTTACAAATTCTTTTACTCATATCTGGATTGTTACCAAAATCTTGATCTCCTGTAACTACTAAAGTTGGGCATGAAATTTTTTTTACAGGATTTATAATTTCATTGATATCATAAGCTAAAATTTTATATATCTTCGAGTAAAAAGAAGGATTATTATTTAATATCCATTTTTTTATAAGCTTTATCTTTTTTGGTTTTGATAAAATATATTCATCAGAGAACCATCTTTTTATTGCATCATTTACAGTAGATTGCGGTCCTTTGTTTTCAGCTTGTTTAACTCTTTTATCAATAGAATTTTGTTGTATTAGTGTTCTTTTATGAGGTGAATTTAAAATAATAAGGCCCTCCAAATTTTTTTCAAACAAGTGTGCAAATTTACGTACTATCATTCCACCAAGAGAAAAGCCTACTAGAATAGCTTTTTTATATCCAAGCTTTCTAATCAGAACTTTTATCTGATTTGCAAACATTTCTAGTGATGGGGTAGAAGGAGGATTTATACTTTTCCCATGTCCGTATAAGTCAAATTTAAGAATATCAAATTTTTTGTAAACATTACTTGGTAACCATTGCCACATTTGACAATTCAGACCAAAACCATGAACAAATATTACTAGTGTCCTATTTAAATTTCCATTAAATTCAAAATAAGTTCCTTTTGCTTTATATTTTTTTTCTAACAATGGTATAAACTTCTCATTCAGGCTTGTAAGCTATTACTTCAATTTCAACTTTTACATCTACTAGAAGTTCATTAACGAGTGCTGATCTGGCTGGAGGATCACTTTTGAAATAACGGCTATAAACTTCGTTAAACCCAGGAAAATCATTTTTATTGCTTAACCATACCATTGATTTGACAACATCATTAAGTGTGCAATCAGCTAAACTTAGTGTTTTCTCAATGTCTTGGATGACAGCAATTGTTTGTTCTTCAATTGTCCCATATGTCATAACTTTACCATCTTTCATAGGAACTTGTCCCGTACAAAAGATATAATCTCCAGCTTTCACTGCCCTCGAAAGTGAAAGTTTTCTACCATTTATAAAGATTGGATCTCCAAGTACTATTTTTTTTTGTCATTTTTTTATCCGACAATATTTAATTTATTTAACTCAAATCCATTTCTGAATTATAGTCAGTTTATTGATAAATCTAAATAAGAATCAATTTAAATTTTATATTAGAGGTTTTATAATGACTGAAATAAAAAAATATAAAATGCTTATCAATGGTAATTGGACGTCAGGTTCCGAAAATCAATTTTTTGAGAGTTTAAATCCTTATACTGGAGAAATCTGGTCAAGCATACCATCTGCAAGTGTAAGTGATGTTAATTCTGCAGTTGAGGCTGCACATCATGCATTTTCTGAAGGGCCTTGGTCAAAAATGACGCCTACTATGCGAGGTAATTGTTTAAGGAAATTAGCTGAGCTTTTAAGCGAAAAGTCCGAACCACTAGGAAAAACAGAAACCATTGATACAGGTAAAATGCTTAAAGAAACACGTTGGCAAGCTAAATATATTTCTGAATTCTTTCAATTTTATGCAGGTTGTGCAGATAAAATAAGTGGTGAAACTTTACCAATTGATAAACCTGATTTATTGGTTTTAACCGAAAGGGAACCTCTTGGGGTAATAGCAGCGATTGTTCCATGGAATTCACAATTGTTCCTAGTTGCAGTCAAACTTGGCCCAGCTCTTGCTGCTGGAAATACAGTAGTTTTAAAAGCTTCAGAGCATGCATCTGCAGCTATGTTAGAGTTTGGTCAATTAATTGAAATGGCTGGTTTTCCTCCAGGTGTTGTAAATATTATTACAGGGCATGGTGATCCTTGCGGAAAAGAATTAACTTCTCATCCACTCATAGCGCGTGTTTCATTCACTGGTGGTCCAAAATCAGCCCAAAATATAATTAATAATAGTGCTAACAATTTTGCTGAAGTATCATTAGAATTAGGTGGAAAATCTCCTTTCATTGTCTTTGATGATGCAAATATAGAAAGTGCGGTAAATGGATCTATAGCAGGAATATTTGGAGCATCTGGCCAGAGTTGTGTTGCAGGTTCTAGACTTTATCTTCATGAAAAAATTGCAGATGAATTTCTGCATAAGATGATGAATGTGGTTAATTCAATAAAACTTGGTGATCCATTAGAAGAAGATACTCAAATGGGCCCTCTATGTACTATAAATCAAATTGAAAATATTGAAAGAGAAATTGCTTTTGCAAGATCTGAGGGTGCTGAAATTTTATGTGGTGGGAAAAGACCGTCAAATCTTCAAGGCTTTTTCTTTAATCCAACAATTATTTCGTGTCCAAAACAAACATTAAAAATTGTAGATACAGAGCTTTTTGGGCCGGTTCTCAGTGTTCTAACCTTTAAAGATGAGCAAGAAGTAATTAAACTTGCAAATGACACAAAACATGGTTTAGCAGCCGGCATTTTTACTGAAAATAGTGCTCGTTCTCTTAGGGTTGCAAGATCCGTAAGAGCCGGAATAGTTTGGGTAAATACCTATAGAGTAGTATCGCCAATAGCTGAGTTTGGAGGATTTAAAGGCTCTGGTTATGGTAGGGAAAGTGGATTTCAAGCAATGTATGATTACACGCGTCCAAAAACTATTTGGCTTAATACTTCTAATGAATCCATGAATAACCCATTTGTAATGAGATAAATTAAACAAAATTGAGTAGGAGAGTATTGTGTCTAGTGGTGTGGAAGTCAAAAAAGTTGGTAGAATTTTAGAAGTTTGTTTAAACAAACCAAAGGTAAATGCAATAAATATAGAAATGAGTCAGGAATTAGGTAAAGCATTTGCAGAATTGAGAGATAACAAAGATCTTTGGGTTGGAATATTAACTGCAAAAGGTGAAAAAATTTTTTCAGCCGGGTGGGACTTGAAAGCAGTAAATTCTGGTGAAATGTCATTAGAAAACTGGTGGGAAAATGAAGATTATGGGGATGGAGGTTTTGCAGGATTAACTGAAAACTGGAATTTGAATAAACCTGTCATTGGAGCTCTTAATGGATTAGTCATTGGTGGAGGATTTGAATTAGCATTGGGGTGTGACCTATTAATTGCTTCTGAGCATGTTGAGTTTGGATTACCTGAAATGCCACTAGGAATAGTACCTGATGCTGGAGCTTTACAAAGACTTCCAAGATGTATCCCCTACAATGTTGCGATGGAAATGTTTCTTTTAGGTAGGAGAATGTCTGCAGTTGAAGCAAAAAATTATGGATTGGTAAATAAAATTGTAAAACATGAAAATTTGCTTGATCAAGCTTACGAATGGGCAAAACAAATTGCTACTTCAGCTCCTTTGGCAATGCAAAGTGTGAAAGAAGTTCTGAGGTCAATAGAATGTGTGCCTTTAGAACAAGCATTCTCTAAAATGCGAAATGATGATTTAAAAATATATAAGAAGATGCTTAGTTCCGATGATGCTAAAGAAGGTATTGCGGCATTTGTTGAAAGAAGAGAACCAAATTTTAAAGGTGAATAATGGATCTTATTGATAAAAATGCTGTAAAGACTGTGGGGAGTATTGGAGCTGGACCAATTGGGGCTGGATGGGTTGCCTATTTTCTATCACAAGGTTTATCAGTAAATGCTTATCTTCATAATGAATCAGAAGAAAATAATTTTTATGCTATGCTAAGAACAGCATGGGTTTCACTTAAGAAACTTTACAATATAAAAGAACTAGAAGAAACCAATCTTGAGATTTTTTTTGATTTATCTGAATGCATTAAAAAAGTTGATTTCATTCAAGAAAGTGCACCTGAGATCCTTTCTTTAAAACAAAGTTTATATAAAGAATTAGGTGAAATTGTTCCAAAAAATGTAATTATTTGTTCTTCAACATCTGGCATGAAAATGACAGATATTCAGACTTTATGTAAAACACCTGAGAGAACAGTAGTAGCTCATCCATTTAATCCACCATATTTATTACCATTGGTGGAGATTGTAGGAGGAAGAAAAACTAAGGAGGAAGCTGTTAATTGGGTTTATGATTTTTTTATTAAAATAGGTAAATCTCCATTAGTTTTAAAAAAAGAAATTCCTGGTTTTGTTGCTACAAGACTTCAGGAAGCTTTATGGCGTGAAGCTTTACATATGGTTGAAAATAATGAAGCAACACCTGAGCAAATTGATATTGCCTTAATGAACGGTCCAGCCCCAAGGATGGCGATACAGGGTCAATGCTTAGCTTTTCATGTAGCCTGTGGAGAAGGAGGTATGGCCACGAATTTAGATCAATTTGGACCAGCATTGGAATTACCCTGGACTAGACTAAAGGCTCCTGAACTGACAAAAAAACTAAGAGATAAAATGGTAGATGGTTGTGAAAAAATTGTAAAAGACCAAAAATTTCAAGATCTTGCTTCAGAAAGAGATAAAAAAATTGTTGAAATTATTAAAATTCAAAGAAAATAAGTACCAAATAGATTTTAACTCGGAGGGGAAAATATGAACTTTGAAGTTGTTCTTACCTGTGCTGTTACAGGAGCAGGAGATACGGTAGGTAAAAGTGATAAGGTGCCCGTTTCAGCTAAAGAAATAGCTGATGATGCAATAGAATCTGCAAAAGCAGGTGCTACTTCTGTACATATACATGTGAGAGATCCTGAAAGTGGTAAAGGTTCAAGAGACCCAAAATTATTTAAAGAGGTGGTAGAAAGGATAAGAAATTCCTCACAAGATGTAGTCATTAATTTAACTGCAGGTATGGGAGGAGATTGGGTGGTTAATGATGGTGATTTAAATAAACCTGGATTAGGTACAGATATGATTAGTGCGGAAGAAAGGTTAGCTCATGTAAAGGAATGTTTGCCAGAAATTTGTTCATTAGATTGTGGAACTATGAATTTTGGTAATGGTAATGAGATATATATTTCAACACCACCTTTTTTAAGAGAGATGGCAGCTCTGACAAAAAAATGGGAAGTGAAACCTGAATTAGAAGTTTTTGATCTTGGTCATATAAGGTTTGCAAAGGAAATGGTAAAAGAGGGTTTAATAGATAATCCGCCATTATTTCAAATTTGTCTTGGTATCCCATGGGGGGCAGAACAAACTGTAGATACCATGAAAGTTATGAAAGATCATTTGCCATTAAATTGTTATTGGGCAAGTTTTGGAATTTCTCGTATGCAAATGCCAATGGTAGCAGCTTCTGTTGCCATGGGTGGTAATGTTAGGGTAGGTCTAGAAGATAATTTATATTTAAAAAAAGGTGTGTTAGCTACAAATGCAGATTTAGTATCAAGAGCAAAAGAAATCATTGAACTAATGGGAGCACGTATACTAAGCCCAAATGAGGCAAGAACCAAATATAATCTTAAAAAAAAATAAACCTAAGCTATTTATAAAGGAAGTAAAATTGGATCAAATTACAAGTCAAGAAAGTTCTCTTATTTTAAATACTGCTAGAAAGTTTTTGGAAGAAGAAATTTATCCATACGAAGAAACAGTAGACAAAATTGGCGAAGTACCAATCGAATTAGGTAAACAAATAGAGGAAAAAGCAAAAGAAGCCGGACTTTTTGCAGCAAATCTTCCTGTAGAAGTAGGTGGGGGTGGTCTTGATTATAGATCTATGAGTATTCTTGAAAGAGAGTATGGTAAAACAACACATGCTTTGCATTCGTGGATAGCAAGACCGACAGAAATTCTCTTGGCATGTAATGATGAGCAAAAAGAGGAATATTTGTATCCATGCGTTAAAGGAGATAAAAGAGAACTATTTGCCTTAACAGAACCTGAAGCTGGTTCTGATGTCATGGGAATGAAATCTAATGCTGTGAAAAAAGGTAATGATTGGATTTTAAATGGATCAAAGCATTTTATTTCTGGGCCTAGTTTGCCTGATTTTGCAATAGTTTTTGCTGCAACAGGTGAAGATAAAACATCTAGAGGGACAAGAAAAAGAATAACAGCTTTTTTAGTAAACCGTGGTCTAAAGGGATTTGATATTAGAGAGGGAACTAAATGTGTTAGTTACAGGGGATACAAGACATTTGCTTTGAATTTTAATGATGTAAAACTTTCATCCAAAATGATTTTAGGTGAGGAAGGAAAAGGCTTAGAATTATCTGGAAAATGGCTAGGTATGGGAAGAATATGGGTTGGTGCCTCTTGCTGTGGAAAAGCAGAAAGAATGATGCAACTTTCAAGTGAATGGGCAGCTCAAAGAAAACAATTTGGGCAACCAATAGGAAAATTTCAGGCGGTGAGTTTCAAGCTTGCAGATATGGCTCTTGGATTAAGAGCAGCAGATTTGTTGGTAAAAGATGCAGTAGAAAAAGCGGAGAGAAGTATCATGAAGGATGAAGATGCAGCAATGGTGAAACTTTTCTGTTCTGAAATGGTTAATAAAGTTGCTGATGACACTGTGCAAATTTATGGAGGGATGGGGCTAATGGAAGAAATGCCCATTCAGCGCTTGTGGAGAGATAGTCGATTAGAGAGGATATGGGACGGAACATCTGAAATTCAAAGGCATATAATTTCTAGATCAATTCTCAGACCCCTTGGGGCATGAAAGAAATAAGATATAAAAATATTGATCGACTGATAAATCCTTCCCAAATTGCATTCATAGGAGGGGGTGATGCTGAAGTTGCCATAAATGAAGCTAAGCGTAGGGGTTTTAGAGGTTCAATTTGGCCTGTGAATCCAAAAAGAGATTGTATTGCTGGATATAAATGTTTTAGGTCAGTTCTTGATCTTCCAAAGGGCCCAGATGCTGTATTTTTAGCTATCCCTTCTACTCAAATTATAAGAACTGTTAATGAACTAAACCATATAAATGCTGGAGGTATAGTTTGTTATTCTGCAGGTTTTAAAGAAACTGGAAAGAAGGGTATTTCCCTTGAAAGGCAATTAGTTAAATCTTTAAAAAACATGGTTTTGGTAGGACCAAATTGTTATGGAATAATTAATTATTTAGGAAACAGTGCTCTCTGGCCATTTGCGCATGGTGGATTTTGTCCAGGTTTTGGAGCAGCAATTATTACACAAAGTGGAATGCTGTCATCAGACATAACTATGAACCAACGTTCTTTACCACTTACACACATGATTTCTCTCGGTAATCAAGCATCTTTAAAAAATACTGATTTTATAAATTATTTGATCAATAAAAAAGAAGTTAGGGCATTTGGTCTTCATATTGAAGGTATTGAAAATATTTCAGATTTTGAAGCAGCTGCAAAAAAGGCACTAGAAGCACAAAAACCTTTAGTAGTTTTAAAAACAGGAAAATCTAGTATTGGTGCCACCTTAACAAAAAGTCATACTGGATCAGTTGCTGGTTCTCAAAAGATTTATAATTCATTTTTTAAAAAACTAGGCATCATTACTGTTGATACGCCTTCTGAAATGATAGAAACTTTAAAGTTTATATGCATTTCTGGTATTCCAAAAGGTAGAGAATGCGCCGCATTTACTTGTTCGGGTGGTGGTGCAACAATGGTTGCTGATATTGGTGAAACGCTAAATTTAAAATTTTCAAAAATTCCCAAGAGAAATATTAAAGCTATATCTTCATTTTTGCCGAATATTGCAACTATTTCAAATCCTTTAGATTATACAACTCCAATTTGGGGACAGCCAAAAATTACAAAACCATTATTTCATGAAGTGATAAAATCTCTTAAGCCTGATTTTTCTATTTTAATTCAGGATTATCCCTTAAAGGGTTTAGATGAAACAAAGATTTATTATTTAAACGATGCAATTGGTTTTTCAGAAGTAATTAATGAACAAAAGATACCAGGAGCAATAATATCAACTATTTCTGAAAATATAGATAGAGAAACAAGGGAACAATTAATAGCTCGTGGAGTGGCGCCTTTGCAGGGAATCGGGGATGGTTTAGCAGCAATAAAGAATGTTATTGAATGGTTTAAAAATAAGAAAAATATAAATAAAAAATCAATATTTAATTCAAAAAAAACTATAGAAATTCGTAATAGTAATTATTTAAACGAATTTGAGGCAAAAAAAATCTTAACTTCAAAAAAATTACCAATTCCTATTTCAATTAATTCTTCCATTGTAGATATTATAAAAAAATCTAAGGAAATAGGTTTTCCGATTGTATTAAAAGCGTTGCACAAAGACTTAATACATAAGACTGAGCATGGTGCAGTTAAAATTGATATAAAAAATGAAATTCAATTAAAAGTAGAACTAGATAATATGAAATCTAATCTAGACAATAATTTTCCAAATCTTAATATCAATAATTTTCTTATAGAAAGAATGGAACCTGAACCTATTTGTGAATTAGTTATTGGAATTAAAAGAGATAAAGTTTTTGGAATAATTGTTACAATTGGTGCTGGTGGTATTTTTGTTGATTTATTTAAAGATTTTAAAATTATGGTAGCTCCTGTAACTCAAAAAGAAATTATTGACCAATTGATGTCACTTAAAATTAGTCAAATGTTAACTGGATATAGAGGATCTAAAGTAGTAAAAATAAATAATATTGTTCAATTTATAAATACTTTATTATTATTAATGGATGATACAAAACTAAAGATTGCAGAAATTGAAATTAATCCATTATTTGTTTATGAAAACCAAGTTAAAGCTATTGATGCAGTTATTGCCGTTGGTAATTGAAAATAGATTGCAAAATAAATTGATTAAATTTTTTGTTGGTACTACCTTGGTTATATCCTAAACTACGTTTGAAGGTTTTTATTTTTGGAATTAAATGAGACCATTTGAAGGAATTAGAATTCTTGACTTGACCCACGTTTTTGCTGGTCCTTTTTGTACATTTCAATTGGCAGTTATGGGAGCTGAAGTCATTAAAATAGAGTCCCCTGATGCTCCTGACATGATGAGAGATGAAGGTAATTTTGATGATCTTAATGAATTAGGTTTGAGCAATTTTTATATATGCCAAAATAGTGAAAAGAAATCATTATCCTTGGATTTAAAAGTAGAAAAGGATAAAAATTTTTTTTTAAAACTATTAGAAACAGCCGATGTTTTAGTACAAAACTACTCAGGTAATTCTATAGCTGATTTGGGTCTTTCCTATAAAAAGTTAAAAAAAATTAATCCTCGATTGATATATTGTTCAATGACAGGTTTTGGCAGAACTGGACCAAAATCAGAACATCCAGCCTATGACTCAGTAATACAAGCGTATTCAGGATTAATGGAATTAAATGGATTGAAGTCTACAGGACCTCTACGTGTTGGACCTGCCGTTGTAGATTATGGAACAGGAATACATGCAGCTTTTGCTATATCTTCGGCGCTTTATAGAAGGCAAATAACTGGTAAAGGCCTTGAAATTGATGTGTCAATGCTTGATGCAGCACTAATGCTCATGACCTCCACAGTTTCAGAAACAATTGCAACAGGGTTATCTAAGCCTAACTATGGTAATGATCATCCCGATTATGCTGGTTATGGTGCCTTCAAAGCAAATGACAGAGATTTTGTAATTGGTGCTTTCACAAAAAAACAAATGCAAAATTTGTTCAGGGCACTCGATTTAGAAGATACAGCAAATGAAATATCATATATGAGTAAAAAAGAGTTAAAAACAAATAAGAAAAAGTTTAAGAAAATGATATCTCAGGTTGTCATTAATAACACGGCTGATTATTGGGAGGAAGTTTTAAATAGATATCATGTTCCGGCTTCAAAAATTCAAACTCTCACAGAAGCACTTAATAGCGAACAAATTAAGTCAAGGTCAGTACTTCAAAATTCTTTGTTGAGTAATAATTTTCATTCAAAAAAACTTCCTACAGCAGCTTTTGGTTATTCAAGTGGTTCTCCAAAAATTACAAAACCTGCTCCAAAAATTGGCAAAAATAATAAAGAAATAAGAAAATTAATTAGCTGATTTGATATAACTTTAATTAAATTTTGAATTAAACTACTGTTTTTAAATAATTTTTTATTTGAATTCAAAAAAAAAACTTTTTACTGTTGTCATTTTAGGTCCCAGCGATTTACAATGCAGTAGTGAAATAAACTTTTGCTATATGATAGCAATATTAATCTATTTGGAGGATGATTAATGAGTCTAAGAAAAAAAGGCCCAAAAATAATGGGTGATTTTGAATTTTCAGATTTGAATCTGCACCAACAGCAAGAAATTGTTAGAGCTGTTAGTAAAGGAGCTACAAGAAGAGATATTATGACTTGGATGATGGCAGCGGGTGCTACTGCTACGACTGGTGGAGCCATTTTCTCAAGTGCTTCAGAAGTTTGGGCGAGCACACCTAAGAGAGGTGGTAGACTTGTATGTGCTGGAGATCAGCATGGACCAGCTGATACACTAGATCCAATCTTATGTACTGCTTCAGTTGATTACTGGAGGGGTCGTATGTTTTATGGAAAACTTGTTCGTCTGAAGGCAGATTTAAGTTGGGAACCTGAATTAGCAGAAGAAGTTCTTGTAAATTCTTCTGCAACGAAATGGACTTTCAAAATTAGAAAGGGTGTTGAATTTCATAATGGACATACGCTTAATGCTGACGATGTTATATACACTTTATCAAGACATCTTGGTCCTGACACTAAATCTATTGGTAAATCACAAATGGATATGGTTAAAGACCTTAAAAAGATAAATGAGCATGAGGTTGAAGTAAACTTGGAAACACCAAATGCTGACCTAGTAAACTCTTTAGGTACTTTCCATTTTAATGTGATTCAAGATGGCACTACAGATTTTTCAACTGCTAATGGAACAGGTCCATACAGATGTAAAGAATTCAAACCAGGAGTTAGAACTGTAGGTACTCCTTATGAAAATTGTTGGCATGGTCCAGGCTATGTTGATGAAATGGAGCATTTTGGAATTGGAGACCCAGTTGCAAGATTGAACGCTTTCATGGCTGGTGATGTTGATATGATGGTTAACCTTCCAGGTAAAGCAGTTAAAGAAGTTGAAGCTGCAGCGGGTAAAGAAGTTTGGTCTGTTGAATCAGGACGTTATACTTCTATTGTTGCCCATCAGGGTGTTTCACCCTCCAACAACAGAGACCTTGTGAGAGCTATGCAACTTTGTATGGATAGAACTCGTGTTGTTAAAGGAGAATTAAAAGGCTTAGGTAGTGTTGGTAATGATCAGCCTATTAATAAAGCATATTTTGATTATAGCCCTGATATACCACAAAGGCCAATGGATCTGGATAAAGCAAAATATCATTTCCAAAAGTCTGGTATTGGTTCAACAACAATCCCAATTATTGCTGCAGAAGTTTCACAGGCTGCTACATTTCAGTGTTTAGCTCTTCAGAGAGAAGCTAAAAAAATTGGTATGAATATTGATGTTCAAAAAGTTACTACTGATGGATATTGGGGTGCTGTTTGGATGCAGGGTTCACCATTTAATGTTACAACTTGGAATATGAGACCAACAGCTAATATTATGATGACCTTAGCCTATAAAAGTGATTCTAATTGGAATGAAACTTTTTGGAAAAGTGAAAAGTTTGATAAAACGCTTGTTGAAGTTCGAGGAGTTACAGATGCTGCTAAGAGGAAGCAAATGTATCATGATTTACAAATGGATATCCATGAAAATGGTGGATCTATTACTCCTGCTCACCTTAACTACACAGATGCTCGTGCGTCACATGTTAAGGGTATAACAATGGTTCCATTAAACAACTGGGGTGGTGCTGAAGCTCCTCCATATATTTATAGAGACGACGCTTAAATAAAAGTTGAATTTGAGGGAGTAAAACTTTGCTCCCTCTTTTTTTTTATTTCATACATTACTATACTTTTACATAAAACTAATGAATATTAAATAATGTATAGAATTATACTAACCAAAATTGGTGCAGGCCTTCTTACTACCCTAGGGGTATCTATAGTAATATTTCTTGGTACAAACGCTCTTCCAGGAGATGCTGCACAAATAAGATTAGGACAAGCAGCTACAGAGGACTCTCTTAAAGCTTTAAGAGAAGAGTTAGGTCTTAACTTGCCACTTTACCAACAATATTTTAGGTGGTTATTTAATTTTGTTCAGGGTGAATTTGGCACATCATTAGCAAGTGGAAATGTTACAATCGCACAGCTAATTTCCGATAGATATGAGAATACATTAATTGTAAGTTCATTGACTGCAATGATTGGTGTTCCTATTTCTGTGGGATTAGGAATTATTGCAGCAATGTTTCCAGGTTCAATTTATGATAGATTTTTAACCTTAGGATCTGTTACCTTAGTTGCAGCTCCAGAATTTTTTACTGCTACTTTGATGGTTTTGTTTGTTGTTTTTTTTCTTGGGATTGGAAATGCTGTAGTTGTTGGTTCAATTGATGATAAAAATTTAGCGGAATTAATAACTCATTTTATCTTACCTATTGCAACGTTATGTTTGGTTATTGCGGCACAGCTAATAAGAATGACCAGGGCTGCGGTTTTAAATGTAATGAACTCTCCTTATATCGAGATGGCAATTTTAAAAGGGATACCAAGAAGAAGAGTAGTAATGAGGCATGCTTTACTTAATGCTATTGGCCCTATTGTAAATGTCATTGCAATTAATCTTGCATATGTAGTTACAGGAGTAATAGTTATAGAAGTTTACTTTGGCTATGCTGGATTAGCTACTTTGATTGTTCAAGGAGTTCAAACAAGAGATTATATTTTAATTCAGACATTAGGTATGATATTTTGTGCAACTTACGTAATTCTAATGATGATTGCAGACTTATCATCTATTTTATCAAATCCAAGATTGAGACATCCAAAATGATTAGTGATAAAAATAATGAAGACAAACATTTTGTAGCTCCTTACAGTAAAGAAGTAAGTTTTGATGAACTGCAAGATGCTCCACCAAGTGGTAAATTTAGATTATCGATTACAGGAAAATTAGGAGTAATAGTAGTAGCTTTTTGGTTATTTGTTGCTGTTTTTGGGCAATTTTTAGCTCCATACGAAGAGAATGATTTACCTTTCCCAGATGATTATTCTGAATTTCAAAAACCTAGAGCAGGTGCGTGGTTAGGAACCGATGTTGATGATAGAGATATTCTTTCTCGAATTATGTACGGAGCAGGAAGAACAATTGGTATTTCACTAGCAGGTGTTTTGATAGCTTATGTAATTGGGGTTACCTTAGGAATTGGATCTTCTATAGCAGGATCCAGAATTGATCAAATACTAACTCAATTTTTTAATATTATGTTGGCTATACCTACAATTATGTTTGGTTTAGTTGTGGTTGCAGCAGTTGGGTCGTCCATACCTGTTTTAATAATAACAGCAGGTGCTATATTTTCACCAGTTGTATTTAGGCTTTCTAGGGCTTTAGGTATGGAAATAATGGTTATGGATTTTGTTGAAGCTGCAAAAGTCAGAGGTGAGGGTTATAGATGGATAATTTTTAAGGAAATATGGCCTAATGCAGCAATGCCTTTAATTTCAGATTTTGGATTGAGATTTATTTATGTCATTCTTTTTGTTTCAAGCTTGAGTTTTTTAGGACTTGGCGTTCAACCACCACTAGCTGACTGGGGCTCGATGGTAAGAGAAAATTTAGGTGCACTACAGTATGGTGAATCAGTAATACCAATTTTGGCTCCAGCAATAGCTATAGCTTCCCTTACTGTTGCTATAAATCTCATTGTTGATGATGTTTCTGCCCATGCAGGTGGAAAACTATCAGGGAGACTTTGAAATTGAATAAAAAGGTAGTTTTTGAAGCTAAAAATCTTTGTATTAATGCAGTAAGAGATGATGGTAGTGAATTACCTATTGTAAAAGATATTAATTTTCAAGTTAGAGAAGGTGAGGTAGTTGCTCTCATCGGTGAGTCTGGATCTGGAAAAACAACAATAGCACTTTCCTCATTGGGTTATTGCAAACCAGGCTTAAAAATAAGTAATGGACAAACAACATTGTTTAATCAAGATTTGACAACAATGAACATAGAAGAATTAAGGCAAATAAGAGGTGAAAAAGTTGCTTACCTTGCTCAAAGTGCGATAGCAACCTTCAACCCAGCTTTAAAAATTAATGAACAAGTAACAGAATCTGCGGTAATTCATGGATCAAAAACCCAAATTGAAGCTAATGAATTTGCTAAAGGACTGTATCACTCACTAGATTTGCCAAATCCAGAACATATTGGAGAAAGATATCCTCATCAAGTATCGGGTGGACAGTTACAGCGTCTTATGGCTGCAATGGCATTGTGCGGTGAACCCTCATTATTAGTTTTAGACGAGCCTACAACTGCATTAGACGTTACCACTCAAATTGAAGTATTAAAAGCTTTTAAAAAAGTTATAAGAGAACGTGGTGCAGCTGCAATTTATGTGACTCATGATTTAGCAGTCGTAGCACAAATTGCAGATAGAATAGTAGTTTTATACAGCGGTGATATACAAGAAAAAGGTTCTGCAAATGAGGTCATTTCTAAGCCAAGGCATCCCTATACAAAAAGACTAATGCAAGCAGTTCGACCTTTGCCGGCTGCGGGTAAAAAAACTAAGGCAAATAAAACTGACAAAGTTATACAAATTAAAGGTGTTTCTGCAGGTTATGGTGGAGATGTAATGTCAAAACCAAAAGAGGTAATTTTGAAAGATATAAATCTAGAACTATCTAGAGGTGAAGTTCTTGGAGTTATAGGTGAATCTGGATCTGGAAAATCTACTCTCGCAAGAGTAATTGCTGGTTTATTACCTTCTTTTAAGGGAGAAATTTTGTTAGATGGTGAAAAATTAAAGCCAAGGCTTGAAGATAGGCCAAGATCTGAACTAAGAAAAATTCAGTTTGTTTATCAAATGGCTGATACTGCTATAAATCCTAAACAAACCATTGGTAATATTCTAGGAAGACCTCTTGAATTTTATCTTAATATATATGGAAATAAGCAGAAAGAAAGAGTTCTTGAATTATTGGACATGGTTGAACTTCCAAAAGAATTTTACACTAGGTATCCTCATGAATTATCTGGAGGTCAGAAACAAAGAATAAATTTAGCAAGAGCTTTAGCAGCAGAACCAGAGGTTTTATTATGTGATGAGGTTACATCGGCATTAGATAGTATTGTTGGTGCAAATGTAATCGATTTACTTAGAGGATTAAGAAAAAATTTGGGCGTTTCTTTTGTTTTTATAAGTCATGACTTGTCGACAGTTTCAGCCTTTGCTGATAGCATTGCAGTAATGTATAAAGGAATTATAGCAGAAACAGGTTCAGTTCATAAAGTTCTTTCTCCTCCATCACATCCATACACAGATCTTCTTATATCGTCAGTTCCAGAATTAAGGGTTGGTTGGTTAGAGGATGCAGATAAAAATATACAAAAAGCTAAAACTTTGTTAGAAAAAGAGTATATAATTTAATTTTAAGATAAATGAAAATTATCGATATTTTCATTTTTTTGAGGTAAGAATCAAACATTTCTCAGATAGTAGCCAGTATCAAAGCGTTTTTTTATTAATCACTGGTGGATTTTTACTAGCCTTTCAAGATTCTCTAGTAAAATTTGCAGCCGATTGGACTTCTTTTTGGCAGTTCCAAACTATACGATCGCTTTTCAATTTAATACTTTTAATAATTATATCATCATTTTTTGGTTATAAATTTTCAATACTGATCCCAAAGAATATTCCTACAGTTGCATTTCGAACATTATTTTTGGTCTTATGCATGTTTTTCTTTTTTTGTGCGGCTCCTAAACTAACAATAGCCGAAATGGCAACTGGTTTATATACTTACCCAATTTTTGTTGTGATTTTTGCATTTTTACTTCTTAAAGAAAGAATAAATAAGTTGAAGTTATCAGCACTTTTTTTTGGGATTGTGGGTGCTTTGTTTGTCTTAAAACCTTGGAGTACTGATTTTTCAGTTTTTCAAATTTTTCCAGTCTTGGCAGGTTTTTTTTATGCCTGTAATTTATTAATTTTAAGAAAATTTTGTTCAAATGAAAGTCCACTAGCTATGACAGCTACAGTTGCTCTATTTTTTATATTTTCTGGAGTGTTTGGGATAATTTGTACTGATTATTTTATTATTGGTCAAAGTATAAAAGAAAAAATGCCGTATATAGCTATAGGATGGCCAGAACTTACCACCTTTGCTTTTTTCATTATTGTTATTGCCTCTTTTTTTAATTTAACTGGCAATTTATGTTTAGTTAGAGCTTATCAATCTTCAGAAAGTTCATTCCTTGCTCCGCTTGATTTTTTATATTTAATTTTCGCAATATTTTGGGGAAAAATTATCTTCGATACTTTACCTGATTCATTAGGATTTTTTGGGATTTTTCTTATATTTATTTCTGGAATTTTGGTCACAATTCAAGCTAATAGATTAAAAAATGAGGTGGTTTGATATCAAAAAATAACTATTATTAATTGAATTCAGACCTAAGTTTCTTACCATTTTCATCTATTGATGGTACTTTGATTGATAATTTACTAGAAGTTTTTATAGGCAATGCAGCAACGGAAACATACTCATTATTAATAATGGCATTTTCATTTTTTAGTAGCTTATGATCAGATAAATCTGAAGTGTTATTAAGAAAAGCATTTGCAATACCAGCAGAATCTAATTTTTTTTGAAGCTCTTTTTTGGTATATTTTAAAAAACAGCTATTAATTATTTCATCTAATTCATTTCTATTTTTATACCTATTTGGATTATCTTGGAATTTTGGATTTTTGAACAAAGTTTGGTTCTTAAGTATTTTTTTGCTAAATACTTCGAATTCTCTATTATTTTGGATTGATATTAATATTTCATCATTATTTTTACATTTAAAAGTTCCGTAAGGTGCAATAAAAGAATGTTTCATTCCATTCCTTTTTGGTGTGCCGCCCATGTATCTATGAGCTAACAAAGGCATATTCATCCAATCAGCCATAACATCGAACATTGATATTGAAATTGAAAAACCTTTCTTTGTTTTACTTCTTTGAATTATCCCTCTTAAAATAGCAGAGTAAGCAGTAAGGCCAGTGGATAAATCAGTAATTGATATACCAACTTTTGATGGATATTCCTCTGTCCCAGTAACTGAACATAAACCACTTTCTGCTTGAATTAAAAAATCATATGCTTTTTTTGAATGTGCTAATTTAGAATTACCATACCCAGTAATTTCACAAAAAATTAGTTTTGGATTTAAGGATTTAACTTGTTTATAATCCAGTTCTAGTTTCTCTAATGAACCAGGAGTTAAGTTTGATAAAAATACATCAGCCTTTTTTAGCATATTTTTAAATATCTTTTTATCAGTTTTATTTTTTAGGTTTAAAGAAATTGATTCTTTACCCCTATTTAGCCATGCAAAGATTGCACTTTTTCCACTTATGCTATTATCGTAAGAACGAGCAAAATCACCTTCGGGTCTTTCAACTTTTATTACTCTAGCACCAGCTGAAGCCAATAGAAGACCACAGTATGGTGCAGCTACTGCTTGCTCAAGTGATATTATTAATAAATCTGAAAGCTCATCATTTAAGGACATGTATTGATATTTACCATATAAAAAAAATAGTTGTAATAAAATTTAAAAAGGAAATAAAAAAAATGTCCAAATAAGAAAGGGAGGGACTATTTGGACATTTAGTTATGTATAGGAGAAGAATTATCTTCGTTCTTAATTTAAAAATATTTTTTCTTATTTGTAAAAATAAAATGAAATACAAATATCCTAAAATTCAAAACTGATTAAATTTTGAACATAAATTTTTAATTTGACTAATTTATATTGTAAAAATCTAATAAAATTTTGGTTAAATGGATAAGTAGAAAACTAACTATTTTTTTTTAGTGAAAGACCATTTTCTTGAAAAATTTTCCCAAAGCCTGCTAACTTATCCTTAATACCTGCACGTCTTAAACAACTCCAAAATTGAGCTTGATTTGAGGTTATTACTGGCTTACCGGTTATTTTTTCAATTTCATTAGCAACTTCTAAAGAACGAATTCCTCCGCAAGAAAGAAATATAGCTTCAGCATTTGGACTGTCTAGTTGCAATGCAAATTTTTTCCAATAGTTTGGTGTTACTCGACCAAATTCTATTCCAGTTTTTAAATTAAGGCCTTGAATATCAAGTACTTCAAAACCTTTATTGATTAGAAATTCAGATTCAGCAGAATTGATTTCATCGAGGTAAGGTGTTCCAACAACCAATTTTTTGATTTTAAGCTCTCGTAATGCATCTACCACTCCTGAAACTAAACACATCGGTTCAGCCCATGGTGCACCCTTTTTAATCTCTTCATAAATTCTTTTTTCTCCAATGACAATTGATCCACTTGTACAGCTGTAACTTATAACATTTGGTTTAGTATCTGGCTGGATACGTGATGCAGCTTCGGCCATATGGTCAATATGTCGTGATAAAGTTTCATTTGTAGTAAAGTCTTCAGTTTTTAATCTAGTGATATGAACACCAACTCCTTCAGGAGCCATCTTAAAAAAGTCACTTTCTGATGCAAGATCAGTTGACATTAAAATAAATCCAAGTCTCGCACGATAGTGCTTACCCTCATCCATCTCAGGTAAATAATTTTTTGACATCACAAAATTTTTACTGTTAGACATTATATAATCACTTCTGTTAATTTTTTTGGGTGATGTGTTATAATTTCATACCCATCTTTTGTTATAATAATACTATCTCCAACTTGTGCTCGAAAATTATCAGTAGTTACCGATCCATCGATTGCCAATACCATTCCTGGTTTCAGTATAGTTTTATCTCCTGTAACAAGTTGGGGTTTTTCAAGAAAACTAAATCCAGTAGCCCTACCACATCTAAATGGATAATCATAACCATTATCTCTAATTATTTTCGCATACTCTTTATGAACGCTTTCAGCTGTCACTCCTGGAGTGATGGCATTAAGAGCTGCCTCTTGACTAGTGAGGGCTACATTATAGATCTTTTCCTGTAATGGGTCTATTATTTCTCCTAACCAAAATGTACGATCAAACCCAAGTTTAAACCGGTGAAAATTTGTCATACCACAAAAGCATAAAAAAACAGGTTCTCCGTGTCGTATAATTTTGGTTGAAGCTCTATGATGAGTTTTAGTAATTGTATTTCCAGAAGCCATAATCTGTAAGAAATGTGTATTAGGCGACATATCTTTGTCTTGATAGTATTTTGTAAGTAATTCAGCTGCTTTTTTTGTTCCAGCTTCTGCAATAGCCAAGGCAACTTCATACTCTGCAACACCATCTCTTATTGTTTCCCTGCCTGCTGACATCATAGCATCAGCAACTTGTCCTGCGTGTCTAGCTAATTGAATTTCATAATTAGACTTTATCATTCTAATTTCTGATAAAATAGGAGTGAGATTTTGTAGAATTTGATTTTCTTTAATTTTTTCAATATAGGTTTTAACTATTTGAGGTATGGAATTTAGTTCAATTCCTACAGTTTTGTTATGCAAAAAAATAGGAACCTCAACTCGCCATTCATCACCTAAGCCATCATTCCAGGCAACTATTCTGTCTACTTGAGCTACGCTTTTAGCCATATTTTCATCTATGGAAGGTGTTATAAGTAAAGTACCTTTCTTTTGTGAAACGAGAAGTATAGTAGGTCTTCCAAATTCCATATGTAAATAGTCATAGTAACCACTAAAATAATAAACATTATCTTCATCAGTAATTATTGCCACATCCAAATTTTCTTCTGACATTTTTTTTAGTAGTTTGTTTATTCTTAGGGAAAATATATTCATGGTTATAAATTCTTTTTTTGTGGCAAACGATCTTCAACTAACGACACCCAAAACTTACTTCCAATTTCTAATAAGTCATCATTAAAGTCATAATCACTAGAATGAAGTGGTTTGCAATAAGGTTCTTTTTCACCATTTCCTAGAAGAAACAAACAACCTGGAAAACGATTACTTAAATATGCAAAATCTTCAGAAAAACTCATAGGATTTATATTTGGAATAACCTTAAGTCCAACCCTTTCTGCTAATTTTATAATTGCCTCTGTTGGTTTTTTTGCATTGAGTGTTTCAATGAACTCAGTTTTAAAATTAACAGTTATTGATACGTCATTAGCTAATGCTACACCATTTGAAATCTGCCTAATAAACTTCTCAATATAGATTCTGTCTTCTTTACTTCTTGCTCTAGCGTCTCCTTTTAAAATAACCTTACCTGCTAATACGTTACGAGTTCCATTAGAAATAAATTCAGTCACAGATATTACAATTCCAGAATTAGAAGATATTTTTCTTGAGACAATTTTCTGCAAATTTTGTATTAGTTCAGAAGCGATTAATATTGCATCCTTCCCCATTTGTGGCATTGAGGCATGACAACTTTGACCTTTAATTTCTATTTCAAATAAACTTTCTGATGAACATATTAAGCCTTCCCTTGTTGATAGTTGTCCTAAAGGTTCACCTGGAAGATTATGTATAGCATATATTTCCTCTATAGGTAGATTTGAAAGAATACCTTCATTTAGCATAGCCTTTGCACCTAATCCATTTTCTTCATTTGGCTGAAAAATGAAAACTACTGTACCATCAAAACTCTGTTTAGATGCTAATATATCTGCAGCTCCAACTAACATCGCTGTGTGTCCATCGTGTCCACAAGCATGCATTACTCCTGAATTTTTAGATTGATAGTTAAAATTTGTAGTTTCGGTAATTGGGAGTGCATCAATATCTGCACGAATAGCTATCATTTTTTTACTATTTCCTGATTTTAAGATTCCCAAAATTCCTAAACCTTCATGAACTTCTATATTTAGTTTATATAAAATTTTACAGATTTTTGATTTAGTACGTTTTTCCATAAATCCTAACTCTGGAAATTTATGGAGATCCTTCCTAAACCTAATCAATCCTTTTTTGTCGAAAATCAAAATAACTCCAGAGCTTACTGAATAAATTTAAAGTATGAAAGATGCGACAATTCAACTTATTCTATATTTGATTTTACTACTCATATCTATATTTTAAAAGGATAATAATCATGTATATATTTTTTTGGATAATTTTCTCAACTATGGGTATTATTGCATTATATCTACTAATAAATACAAATGTAAAAATAAACAAAATTGTTTCTAATAAGGAATTCTTTCCTAAAGACCCTCAAGTGAAGTATTTTATAAATAAAAACAAAAAATAATTTTTATTTATACCTATTAACTAAAATATTTAGGTTCTACGTGTCTAACTTAACTAAATACAATTTAAATTTAAATTGTATTTTGAAGATTCTTTACTGAAAATTTGGTAGCGAAGGAGGGACTTGAACCCCCGACACAAGGATTATGATTCCTTGTATTAGAAAAATAAATCACATAAAAACAATAGGTTAGTAGTGATTCTAAGGTAGGTGTATAACTAAGTGTATAACTTTTATTTCTTTACACTTTTTTTATTTTTTGTCTAAAGGTTTGTTTTTTTTCAATAATCCTTGCATCCCATATGAATATTAAATGATGTAAATATCACAATCTGTTACACTCCAAATTATAGAATCAGAGGTGTTTTTTTATAGAAAAATTTAATCAACTTTTAGTCAGTTTTTAAGTTGGTGTATAACTTTATGTATCTTTAAAATTTCGTAATCAATAGCGAGTTGAGAGATTAAAACTTCTTGATAAGGGACATTAACTTGATCGGAATGATATGGAAATTAATTCGTAGTTAAATCTTCAAATTGTGTTTACCATTTTATTCAGACATTTCGGACATGGTATAGATTTTATAAACACATCCATTGTCGCTGTCCCATTTGATTTCTTCATCAGTACTTAGAAAAGCGCCCATACCATCCATATCAGTAATATGACCCAACCATACAAAACCATTATTTCCTGTATCAGCGAGTGTCCATTCAGAACAAAATTTGCTAGCGCCACGTTCCATATTATATTGAACTCTCGCTCTTAAAGTTTCTACTCCAGAAGCAATAGTTCCGTGAATACACATATTCATTAGTTCTTCCTTTCTTTGATATTTTCAGAATTAAAAAATTAAGTTATCTTTATTTTTTGTTGATTAATAATCACCTAATTGAATGATATATGTCGCCTCCTAAACTAATCGCTTTTCCATAAGTACCAAGAATCTCTGCAAATTTTTCAAAATATTGATTTTTTGAAGCGTTTTCAACATGTCGTTCAATACTTTTCATCGATGTAAATTTTTCATTAATTGTAAAGACGATATTTCCAGTAAACCCCTTTGTTGGGTCTGTTGGGTCTACAAATTCTTGTGCCTTT
>CACFXF010000021.1 GCA_902570265.1 uncultured Alphaproteobacteria bacterium
ACGTGAAATTCTTGCATTTAATATGGCATGAAGACACATTTCACAGGGTTGTAAAGTAACATATATGCTATAACCAACTAGCTTATTTGATTTTATTTCTTTACAAGTTTTCCTTATTGCCAATATTTCTGCATGGGCAGTTGGATCATTAAGTTCTCTATTTTTATTTCTAGTTTTTGCAAAGATTTGTCCTTCTCTATTAGCTATAAGTGCTCCTACAGGAACTTCATCTTTCAAAAAAGCTAATTTTGCTTCACTAAAGGCAATTTCCATAAATGATTTCATTTTGCTTTTTTTATTTAATTTGATTAATTAAAGAAATGTTTAGTAAAAAAGATTATTATCATAGATTATCAAAATTTCTAGCTTACTCAGGTATTTCCTCTAGGAGGCAGTCTGAGTCTTTAATTACATCTGGTCAAATATCCGTTAATGGTATTGTTGTTACTAGTGTTTCTCAAAAAGTTTCGCCTAAAGATGTTGTACGTTATAATGGTAAAAAGATTTTATATAAATCTAAACCAAGAATGTGGATTTATCATAAACCAGTAGGTGAATTATGCTCGGATTTTGATCCGTCAGGTAAAAAAACTGTTTTTGATAGCTTTCCAAAAAAAATTGGAAAAGTTAATTTAGTTGGCAGGCTAGATTTAAATTCAGAAGGTTTACTCTTATTAACTAATAAAGGTTACATAAAAAGATATTTGGAGTTACCAAAAAATAAAATTATTAGGACATATTTGGTAAAGACTTGGGGTAAAGATCTTAATGCAAAAAATATAGAAGAAATGAGTAGAGGGGTAGAAATTTCAGAATTCAAATATGCACCACTGAAAATAGAGATTGTTTCAAAAAATAATAATAATAATTGGTATAATATAAAATTAATTGAGGGTAAAAATAGAGAAATAAGAAAAATATTAGGATATTTTGGATTAAAGGTTAAAAAACTAATTAGAATAGGTTATGGTGAATTTTCTCTTAAAAATCAAAAAGTACGAGAAGTACTAGAAGTTCCCATTCCAAAATCACTTTTATATAATGCTAAAAAAGATTGACCTATTATAATTAGATGATAAAAAAAAAAAGTGGAAAGTTGAATGATCACGCCTATTTAATAGACGAGGAAAGTCCGGACTCTAGGGAGAAGTGGTGCTGGTTAACTGCCAGCCAAGGTAACTTGAGGGATAGCGCAACAGAAAATATACCGCTCAATTTTTTGAGTAAGGGTGAAATGGTGAGGTAAGAGCTTACCGCTCACTTGGCAACAAGAGAGGCACTGCAAGCCCCACCAAGAGAAAGACCAAATAGGAATCGTTTGAAATTTTTATTTCAAATTCTCCCAGTTAGCGATTCGGGTAGGTCGTTTGACCTTATTAGTAATAATAGGGCTAGATGAATGATCATTAGGCATAATTGCCAACAAAATCCGGCTTATAGACTTTCCACATTTTTTTAATTCAATTTTTATTACTTACAAATATCACTAAATCTTGTTTGACAAAAAAAATGTTAACTAAATATAGTTATAACTGGAAAATAAAAAAAAAACATAAATTCCCATAAAAAACCATTGATTCCCATAATTTTCCATGATATAAACAGTTTAGAGGTAATAGGTTTTATACAGGCATCTCCCTCCAATTTATAGTTTGAAACAAAAAAAAAATGCAAACTATAATTGATTAAGTACATCGGTTGCACTTTCTTGTGCAACCGTCTTAATGAAGAAGAGCGCCTCCATATATTGTTGGTTGGGAATAATATGAGACGTTTTAGAGGAGAGGCTGAAAATAAAGTTGATAATAAAGGTAGAGTTTCTATTCCTGCTGCATTCCGCAGAATATTAGAGGAAGGTGATCCTGATTGGTCCTCTGGTTTAAATCCAAATTTAGTTATTGTGTATGGTCGAAGAAATAGGAAATGCCTAGAAGGATATTCAATAGGCTCAATTGAAATTGTAGATAATTTAGTATCAAATTTACCAAGATATTCAAAAGAAAGAGAAATTTTAGAAAGACTTCTAAATTCTCAGTCACTATATATACAACTTGACGAAAATGGTCGTATAATTTTACCTTTAAAACTGAGAAAATTAGTAGAAATACAAACAACTGCCGTTTTCGTTGGAATGGGTGAAAAATTTCAAATATGGAATCCAACTAATTACATAAGTGATATGAATCTTATTGAAAAAAATCTTTCTGAAAATAATTTAGAAGAAGAGCTTTATAGTCTTTTAGCTAATGTTAAAAATCAAAATTAATGCATTCTTTTAATAAAAGTATTGGACATATTCCTGTTTTAATTTCTGATTTTAGGAAACTATTTCCAAAGATTAGTGGTATATGGGTTGATGGTACTTTTGGCTTTGGGGGTTATAGTAAATACTTACTAGAGGCTGGAGCTGAAAAATTAATAGTTATAGATGTTGATCCTGATGTAAAACAACACATAAACAACTTGCAAGCAAAATGGCCAAGTAAAATAGATTTTCATATTTCGAATTTCATTAAAATAAAAAACATTTTAAAAAATTTGGAGATAAAACATATTGATGGAGTATTATTAGATATTGGTGTTTCATCAATGCAACTAGATAAATCTTTAAGAGGTTTTTCTTTTAGAAATGATGGTCCTTTGGATATGAGAATGTCTAGAAATGGACCTACTGCAAGCGATTTTATAAATCATGCTGAAGAAAATTTAATAGCTGAGGTTATCTATAAATATGGTGAAGAATCAAAATCAAAAATTATAGCCAAACGAATAGTTGAAAGTAGAAAAAAATCAAAAATAGATACAACTTATAAACTATCAAATATTATAGAAGGAATTTCAGGTATCAAGAATGGGGCTAAAAAACATCCAGCAACAAAAAGTTTTCAAGCTATTAGAATAGCAATAAATAACGAATTAAATAATTTGGTTTTTGGTCTTTATTGTGCTTATGATGTTTTGAAAGTAGGTGGATATTTTGCAATAATTACATTTCATTCCTTAGAGGACAGAGTTGTAAAAAGATTTTTTAACCAAGTCTCTAAAACCAATGACCAACTGAGTGAGTTAAAAAAGTTTGGTGGCGTTTCAACTCCTTTTTTTCAGAAAATAAATAAAAAGCCAATTATCGCTTCTGAGAAAGAAATTAAAATTAATCCTAGGTCACGTTCAGCTAAACTAAGAGTAGTGAAAAAACTTTCAAATAACGCTCTTTTGCTGGATTTGAAAAAATTAGGTTTGCCACAGGTTTCTGATAGTTTAAGGGCATTTCAATGCGGATAGTATTATTGACAAGTCTTTTTATTCTTTGTGTGATTAGCACAATTTGGGCTTATCAAATGAACTACGAAACCAGAGCTAAAAAAAAGCAAATTCTTGAAGTTACAAAAAAAATAAATTTTACATTAAATCGTATAGAATTATTAAGAGCTGAATGGGCATTTCTTAATAGTCCGGAGCGATTATCAAAATTAGTTGATGAAAATTTTTTAAATCTTAGTCTTATCCCAATTTCAAAAAAAAATATCGTTTATGATATAAAAACTCTTGAAAATTTTAATGAGAAACAAAATGATCAATAGTTTTGAAGATTTAAATTTTAAGTCTTATAACAATAATTTAAAAAATAAATTAAATAAAAGCCCTACATTTAGGATTTATATACTTTTATTTACATTTATTTTTGCATTTATTGTAATTGGAACACAAATGGTTCTTATGGCAATAAATCCAATATCAATTAGTGATGATAGAAAGGTAAATTTAAACAACAAATTTGATAGAAAAGATATCATTGATAAAAATGGAGTACTTCTCGCTACTAATGTAAAAGTAAATTCACTATATGCTCACCCATCAGAAATAATTAATAAAGAGAAAGTAATTAATTCTTTGGTAAAAATCTTTCCAGATTTTGATAAAGAAAATCTCATAAAAAAATTATATAGCAATAAACCTTTTGTTTGGTTAAGAAAAACAATCTCTCCAGAGCAGCAGAACTTAGTAAAAGATATTGGTCAGCCTGGTTTATATTTTGGACCAAGAGAGATGCGTATTTATCCAAATGGAACATCAGCAGCTCACATTTTAGGTGGAACTAGATATGGCTTAGAAAGTGTTGAAAATGCAGAAATTTTAGGCACTGCAGGAGTAGAGTTATTTTACAATAAACAATTAAGTAACAAAGATAATCCTTTGGAACCCCTTCAATTATCTATAGATATTAAAATACAAGCTTTGGTTGAGGAAATATTAGAAAATGGTATTAAACTTATGGGTGCCAAAGGAGGATCAGTTATTTTAATGGATTCTAAAACTGGTGAAATAATGTCACTTGCATCATTTCCAAAGTTTAATCCAAATCTAAGACCAAGAAACCTATTTAAAAATGATCCTTCTAATAGTCCTATTTTTAATAGAGCTGTTCAAGGGGTATATGAGTTGGGTTCGGTATTTAAAATTTTTCCAGTTGCACAAGGATTGGATACTAAATTAATCGAAACTGATACCAAATTTAATACACATAACCCAATTAGGATAAGTGGTAGAACAATATCAGATCATAAATATTTTGGGCCAAATTTGACTGTTGAAGATATTATTATAAAATCAAGTAATATTGGCACAGTAAGAATTGCTCAAAAAATAGGCTCAAATAACCTAAAAAAATTTTATGAAGATTTAGGACTTTTAGATTCAACTACATTGGAGTTACCAGAGACAAAAGGTACAAAACCACAACAACCAAAGAAATGGAAAAATCTTGAAACAGCAACAGCCTCATATGGTCATGGTATTGCAGTATCGCCAGTGCATTTGGCTACAGCTTATTCTATTTTGGTTAATGGGGGAGTAAAAATTAATCCATCTATTATAAAACAAACAAAACAAAATATGCAAACTGATAAGATTATTTCAGAAAATACTTCAAAAGAAATAAGATTAATTCTTGAAAAAGTAGTTACAAAAGGTACTGCCAGAGATAGTGATTTTGGTGGTTATGGAGTTGGTGGAAAAACAGGGACTGCAGAAAAACCTAATCCAATTGAAGGTGGTTATTACGAAAATAAGGTAATATCCACATTTGCTTCGGTATTTCCAATTTCGACAGGAAAATTTGTTATAGTAGTAACTCTTGATGAACCGGAAAATAATTTTGGTTCAGAAAGTTACAGATATGCCAGTAAAACAGCTGTGCCAGTTGCTGCAAAAATAATTAGTAGGGTTGCTCCACTACTCAATTTAGTAAAACAATAGGTATTTATTGTTTTTGGAAAGTTAAATTATTTGATGCGATGAATAAATTTTTTTCAAATATACCCCCAGTAGAGTTTACTAAAATAAAATTTACGCAAAAGATCATCAAAAGTGTAAATTTAAAACCAAATTTAATTATCAGAGGAATATCAGAAAATTCCAATGAAATAGGCATAGATTATGGTTTCTTTGCTCTTGCAGGTTCTAAAACTCACGGTGCACTTTATGTAAAAGATGCGATTACAAAAGGTGCAAATTTAATTATTACAGATACTCAAGGGTTGAAAATAATTGGAGAAATGCAATTACATACTGCAATCATAATTTTTTCAGAGCCACGAAAATTAATTTCTGAAATAGCTACTTACTTTTTTACAAAAATCCCCCCCCATATTGTGGGAATTACTGGTACTAATGGCAAAACATCTGTAGCACATTATATAAGGCAATTTTGGGAAAATTTAGGTTATAACTCAGCAAGCATTGGAACTACAGGTGTTAATGGTTTTATAAATTTCAAAACTCAATATACTACTCCTGATGCCATTACATTAAGGTGGTATTTAAACAAATTAGTAAAAAAAGGCGTTAATAAAATTGCTTTGGAAGCTTCATCTCATGGTTTAGTACAGCATAGATTAAATGGAATAAAAATGTCTATAGGGGTTTTTACTAACCTTAGCAGAGATCATTATGATTTTCACGGAAATATTAATTCATATTTTGATGCTAAAGCTATTCTATTTAAGAAATTGGTTGAAGAAAATGGAGGTGCGGCTATTGCTATTGATGGCCCAAAGGGTGATTTAATGCTTAAAATAGCACAATCCAGAATTCCAAAAATAATAACAGTTGGGGAAAAAAAAGAAGCTAATTTAAGAATTTTATCTCAAACTCTTACTGATAAAGGACAAAAATTAAAATTTAGCTGGAATGAAAATGAATATGTTATTGATTTAAAACTTTTTGGAAATTTTCAAGCCCAAAATGTTTTGTTAACTTTTGCGTGTATGAATTTACTAGAAAAGGATATAGAAAAAAATAAAAATTATGCTATTTCATTATTATCAAAATTGAAACCAGTTCCTGGAAGAATGCAAGAAGTTGCTTCCAAAAAAAATGGTGCAAAAATTTTTGTTGATTTTGCACACACTCCTGATGCATTAGAGTCTATGCTAAAGTCTGTAAGATCACATTTTATTGGTAAAATTCATCTAATTTTTGGCGCTGGTGGGAATAGAGATATTGGTAAAAGATCAATAATGGGAAAAATAGCCTCAAAACTATCTGATCATGTAATAATTACTGATGATAATCCTAGATTTGAAAATCCATCGACAATTAGGTCTCAAATTATGAAATTTTGTCCCAAAGCGATTGAAATTGCAGATCGATCAGAGGCGATTTTAGCAGGAGTAGATCAACTTAAAAATGGAGATGCACTTATAATTGCAGGTAAGGGACATGAAAACTTTCAAATATATGGAAATAACGAGTACCCATTTAATGATTCAGAAGAAGCAAGTTTTGCAATAGAAGCTTTGGGAGAAAAGTTATAGTGTCACCCGTTTTTTCAGCTGATGAACTTCACTCTGTTGTAGGTGGTAAGCTATCTAAAAAGAACTGGAAGGTTCATGGAATATCAATTGATTCTAGAGAAATTAAAAAGAATGATTTATTTATAGCTTTAAAGTCAAAAAGAGATGGTAATGATTTTATATTGTCAGCAATTGACAAAGGTGCAAAAGCTGCAATTATTAATAAAGTTCCGTTTGGGTTGCCCATAAATTTCCCGTATATTTTAGTAAAAGACAGCATGAAAGCGCTTCATGCAATAGCTAAATATTCGAGAAAACGATATAAAGGGAATTTAGTTGCTATTACCGGTTCTGTTGGTAAAACTAGTACTAAGGATATTTTAACAAAAATTCTTTCTATTTTTGGATTAACATACAGCTCTCCAAGGAGCTTCAATAATGATTTAGGAGTTCCATTAACTTTAGCAAATATTCCCAAAAAAGCTGATTATGTAATATGTGAAATTGGAATGAATGCAAAAGGCGAAATTGAACCTCTTTCAAAACTTGCCTCTCCTGATACAGCTATTATTACAAATATATCAACAGCACACTTAGCTTCGTTTAATTGTCTCAAAGAAATTGCTATGGAAAAAGCAAATATTTGCTCAGGTTTAAAAAAAAGTGGGTTATTGATATACCCAGTTGATAATGAGTTTTGTGATTTATTAAAAGGTACCGTTTTTGAAAAAAAAATTAAAAGTATGACATTTGGATCAAAAAAGGGTGCAGATATTAGTTTGGATAAAATTTCATTCCTAAATAATAACTCCTTCGCATCATTAGTTTTAGATAACAAAATTTTCTCTGATTTTTCAGTAGGTGCGCTGGGATATCATCAATTACTAAACTGTTTATCTGCTGTTGGAGTCATTTTGAATTATGATCTTGATCTCAGAATTGCTTTAAGAGAATTAAAAAAATGGAAACCTAGAAATGGTCGTGGTAGATTTTTGGATATAAGTTTTAAAAAAAACTTAAAGAAAATAAAAATTAGAATTATTGATGAAAGCTATAATTGTAATCCTTCTTCGCTTAATGCAAGTTTAGAAATTTTAAAATATGTAAAATTTGGAACTACAACAAAAAATTCTAGAAAAATTGCTATTTTGGGTGATATGCTAGAGCTAGGTATTAAAGAAAAAGAATTTCACAGTGAAATTTCAAATAACGATAATATTAAATTTTTTGATAAGATTCATTGTGTTGGTACTCTAATGAAAGAACTACATTCAAAATTACCAAAAGAACAAAAAGGTTTGCTAGTGAGAAATCCAAAAGAACTAATTCCATATCTTTTGAATAATGCAGAAGATAGAGATATTTATTTAATTAAAGGATCTAATTCTATTGGACTATCTTTTATAGTTGATAAGATATATGATCTTAATAACGGTTGTTTCTAAGGGTTTTTTTAATGTTATATTTCCTTCATTTTTTAAGCGATGGTGGTGATATTTTTAATCTTTTTAGATATATTACGTTTCGTGCTGGTGGTGCCTTTTTTACTTCATTAGCTTTTGGATTTTTATTTAGTAAACCAATTATTGATTTGTTGAAAAAAAAACAAAAGGATGGTCAGCCAATAAGAGATGACGGGCCTGAAAATCATAAAACAAAAAAAGCAGGTACTCCTACTATGGGAGGAGTGCTAATTATAGGTTCTTTATTATTCTCTTCATTATTATGGTGTAGATATGACATTTCGTACGTTTGGATAGTTATTTTTGTTACTTTGGGTTTTGGTTTAATAGGTTTCATAGACGACTTTTCTAAACTTTATAATAATAATTCAAGAGGTATCTCTGGAAAGATTAGATTAATTTTAGGTTTTTTTATAGCTGCATTTGCTACTATTTGGGTTATAAAAATACAAGACCCTTCCCTTTCAATGTCTTTAGCTGTTCCCATTTTTAAAGATGTTTTATTAAATTTAGGATGGTTTTATATTCCTTTTGCTGTGTTTGTAATAGTTGGATCAGCTAATTCGGTTAATTTAACCGATGGTCTTGATGGTTTAGCCATTATGCCTGTTATGATTGCTAGTGGCTCTCTTGGCATCATAGCATATGCAGTAGGTCGGATTGATTTTTCCAATTATTTAGAAGTTCACTATATTGCAGGTTCAGGAGAGATTGCTGTATTTTCGGCAGCTCTTATTGGTGCTGGTCTTGGCTTTTTGTGGTATAATGCCCCCCCAGCAGCAGTATTTATGGGAGATACTGGTTCATTAGCTCTTGGTGGTGCTTTGGGTGCAATATCTGTTTGTACAAAGCATGAGATTGTTTTAGCAATTATAGGTGGCTTATTTGTATTAGAAGCTCTTTCAGTTATTATTCAAGTTGCTGCATACAGATTAACTGGTAAAAGGGTATTTTTAATGGCTCCTATCCATCACCATTTTGAAAAATTAGGATGGGCTGAACCCCAAATTGTAATTCGATTTTGGATAATATCAGTCATATTAGCACTTGTAGGCTTAGCCACACTTAAGCTACGATAATTATGAATATTAGCAATAATATAAAAAAAAGAACGATAGCTGTTCTTGGTTTAGGCCTAACAGGTAAATCCATAGTTAACTATTTTAAAAATTCTGGAAATAAACTTATATGCTGGGATGATAATATTGCTAAGAGAAATCAGTTAACTAACCAAAATATTAAAATTCATGACTTATCGGATCCTAATATTTGGTCAAATATTGATTTATTACTTATTTCTCCAGGTATTCCTTATTTATATCCAAATGCACATCCAGCTGTAATTCAAGCATTAAATAATTCAGTCAGAATAGATAATGATATTGGCTTATTTTTTGAAAATTTGAAAAAAAAGAAAAAAAATACAACAATTATTTGTGTCACAGGTTCTAATGGAAAATCGACCACGGTTTCTTTGATTAATCATGTGTTATTAAACTTTAAAAAAAACTCAGAGGTTGGTGGTAATATTGGACGACCCGTTTTAGAGTTAAACACTGATGAAAATGATACTTTTAAAGTATTAGAGCTATCATCTTATCAAATTGAAATTGCTAAATTTTTATCGCCCGATATTGCAATATTTCTAAACTTATCTAGTGACCATTTAGATAGACACGGAGGTATAGGAGGATACTTTAACTCGAAAGCAAGACTTTTTTATAGTGGGATGCCCAAGTACAGCATAATAAATGTAGACCAACCTGAAGGAAAATACCTTGCTAATTATTTAGAGCAAAGTGCCAATTTTGAAACAAAAGTAATACATATTTCTTCTAAGAAAATTATAAAAAAATCTAATTGGTCCATTTCTTTAATCAATGGGTCTATTATAGAGAGAAAAAATGGTATTGAATTATTTAGATCAAATATTAGTGATTTCATAAATCTACCAGGTGATCATAATCTAATGAATGCTTGTATTGCTTATGCAGCTTGTAAATTATTTCAAAAGTTACCTTTAGAAATTTTAAACAAGATGAAAAACTTTAAAGCATTACCGCATAGATCAGCTTTTGTAAGAAAAATTAAAGATGTCACTTTTATAAATGATAGCAAAGCTACAAATATGGATTCAGCTTTAAAGTCAATAAGTGCATATGATAGAATTAGGTGGATAGTAGGTGGTGAAAAAAAAGAAGGTGACTATTTTCAAATTCAACCTTATGAGGAAAAAATAAAAAAAATTTATATAATTGGGAATAGTGCTGTAGCGTTATCTAAGTTATTCGAGGGACTAAAAAATTCTATATGCATTAATTTAAAAAAGGCGGTACATCAAGCTTACAGAGACTCCGAACCTGGTGATACAATCTTATTAGCTCCTGGCTGTGCAAGCTTTGATCAATTTAAAAATTTTGAGGATCGAGGAGAAAAATTCTGTGAAATAGTAAATAATTTGTGAGCTTATTAAATTATTTATTATTTTATCTTTTAAAAAATAAATACTGGTGCTAACCTAAGAAAAAATTACAGGCTTTTTTTAATATGACGGATATAATTTTTAGGCAACGCTCTCAATTGCTTGAAGAGAGTGAATTACCTATGTGGTGGAGAACCATAGATAAATGGTCTCTTTTTTCTTTAGTAGGAATTTTTTTATGCGGTTTATTACTAGGTATGGCTGCTTCTGTACCTTTAGCAGAATCTAACGACAAAGATGCCTTTTATTATGTAAAGAGACAGTTGTTGTACGGTACTCTTTCTTTCTTTATTATAATTTTTTTATCTATTTTATCTATCAAAGAAAATAGGAGAATTTTTTTGATTGGATTTCTTCTATCAACGGTGGCTCTTTTTGTCTTGCCCTTTTTAGGTACAGATCATGGTAAAGGTGCAGTTAGGTGGATTTCTTTATTTAATATATCTTTTCAACCATCAGAGTTTTTAAAACCTTTCTATATAGTAGCTATCACTTGGATTATGTCATCAAGCTATAGCAATTACCAAATACCTGGTAAGGCAATTTCATTTATATTTATGTCCATAATTGTTTATTCTTTGATTTTACAACCTGATTATGGCCAAGCAGCTCTATTTCTTTCGATTTGGACAATACTTTATTTTTTAGCAGGAGCTTCATTCCTAATTTTATTTTTAATAATAATGGTTACCCTACTAGTAGGTTTTATTTCATATTCAAATTCAGCTCATTTTGCTGGTAGGATAAATACTTTTTTGAACCCAGAAATTGAACCAAAATCTCAACTAAGTTTTGCTCTTAATGCAATACAGGACGGTGGTTTATTTGGTGTTGGTGTTGGGGAAGGAGTAATAAAATGGAGATTACCAGATGCCCATACTGATTTTATAATTGCTGTTGCTGCAGAGGAGTATGGAATTATATTATGTTTACTTATAATTTTATTTTTTTGTTTAATTGTTATAAGGTCATTCTTTTTATTAAAAAATCAACAAGACTTTTTTATAAGGAATTGTGGGGTTGGAGCAATATCCTTTTTTTCTTTACAAGCAATTATAAACCTTGGAGTTTCTGTTCGCCTGCTTCCAGCTAAAGGAATGACACTACCATTTATAAGTTATGGTGGTTCATCATTAATCGCATCTGGGTTTCTAATGGGATTATTATTAGCTTGTACAAGAAAAAGGAATGAAAATATTGGCCAAAATTAACTTGTCTAAGACAAATTTTTTAATAAAAAAAACAATTTTGATTACAGCTGGTGGAACCGGTGGCCACATTTTTCCAGCAGAATGCTTAGCTTGGGAGTTTAATAAAATTGGGTGGGATATAGTATTTATTTCTGATAGAAGAGGGAGTAAATTTGTAAAAAATTTACCATCTGACATTAAAATCTTTATTCAGGATGTTGAATCACTAAATTTTCGAAATCCTTTTAAACTCCTATTATCAATTAATATGCTTCTAAAAGGTTTTTTTTATTCATCATACCTACTAATTATTTATAGACCCTCTGTAGTTATTGGGTTTGGAGGGTATCCCACATTTCCAACAATTCTTGCAGCAAAAATTTTCCGTTTCAAAGTAGTTTTGCATGAAGGGAATGCTGTTTTAGGACGTGTAAATAAATTCTTTTCTAAAAAAGCTAATGCTGTAGCATGCGGTTTTTGGCCTACAATTGCACCAAGTGGTTCAAATTTGTTTTTTACAGGTAATCCTTTAAGAAATAACATACTATTAAAAGAAACTAAATTATTTAAACTACCTCGAAATGGAAAATTAAATTTAGTAGTAATAGGTGGATCTCAAGGAGCTAATTTTTTTTCAAAAATTGTACCTCTTTCAGTATCAAAGTTATCAACTTCTCTTAAAAAAAGAATACATATTTTCCATCAAGCAAGAAGTTCTGATTGTCAAAAATTAAAAAAAGAATACCAAAAGTTAGGTATAAAATCTGAAGTTAAAAATTTTTTTTATAATATAGAAAATATTTTTTCTGATGCTCATCTGATAATTGCAAGAGCTGGTGCGTCCACTATTTCAGAAGTATTATTTTTTGGAAAGCCTCTAATTCTTATACCTATTAGAAACTCAATTTTTGACCATCAAAGACTTAACGCAAATATATTATCAGTAAAGGAAGCCGCTTTTTGTATAGATGAAAAAGAATGCACCAGTGATTATTTAACAAATAAAATTTCAAAAATTTTATTGGATAGTAAACTAGCAAATAAGCTATCCAGCAACGCCAGAAATTTAGCTGTCCCTGAAGCTTCTTTAAATTTGAAAGAGATTGTTCTTAAAATTGTTAATGGTGACATAATTGAATTTAAAAATTAAGACAAAATTACCTCTTGATTTGGGTAAAATGCATTTTATAGGTATTGGTGGAATTGGTATGTCTGGCATTGCTGAAATAATTTATAATCTTGGTTATAAAGTTTCAGGTTCAGACGTAAAAAATACTCCTATTATCAGTAGATTAATTAAAATGGGTATTGATGTAAAAATTGGTCATGATTCTAAAAATATTAATGCAGCAGAGATTATAGTGATTTCTTCCGCGATCGGTTCAGACAACATAGAATTAAAAGAAGCAAGAAGAAAAAAAATTCCAGTTATACGTAGATCTGAAATCTTAGCTGAATTGATGCGATTAAAATCAAATATTGCAATAGCTGGAACGCATGGGAAAACTACTACCACTTCTATGGTTGCAGCAGTATTGGAATCTGGAATGTTTGATCCTACAGTTGTTAATGGAGGTATTATTCAAGATTATGGTTCTAATGCTAGACTGGGTGATGGTGATTGGATGATAGTGGAGGCTGATGAAAGCGATGGAACACTTATTGAAATTCCTTCTACTATTTCGATAATTACTAATTTAGACCCAGAACATTTAGACCATTATGGTACATTTAGTGCTTTAAAAAAAACATTTTTAGAATTTTTAAATAGTATTCCTTTTTACGGGGTAGCTATATGTTTTATTGATCATCCAGAAGTTAAAAACCTAATATCAAACGTAAAAGATAGAAATATTCTTACTTATGGTTACAGTAGTGAAGCCGATTTTCAAATTAAGAATTTGGCGTATAAAAAAAATAAAGCCTTTTTTCAGATATTCAAAAAACAAAATGAAGAAAATATTGAATTTGAGTTACCAATGTATGGTGATCATAATGTAGCAAATGCGGCGGCGGCAATTACAGTTGCTTTATATTTAAAGATTCCTATAGAAAATATAAAAAAAGGTATCAAAAATTTTAAAGGGGTAAAGAGAAGATTTACTAAAGTTTGTAACTGGAATGGTATTGATATAATTGATGACTATGCTCATCATCCAGTTGAAATATTGGCAGTGTTATCTGCTGCAAGAAAATATACTTCTGGAAGAGTAATTGCAATTCATCAGCCACATAGATACACAAGGTTAGAAAGTTTGATGAGTGATTTTTCTAAATGTTTTGATGAGGCAGATATAGTAGGAATTACACCCATCTATGAGGCTGGTGAAAAACCTATAAAAGGTATAAATTCTGAAAAATTGATTAAATTACTAAATAATAGGTCAATCAATGCATCAATTATTCGTAATGAGATTGAACTAGTAAATTTTTTGAAGAGCAATGGTAAACCAGGAGATTTATTCATTTGTCTAGGAGCTGGATCCATAAGTCAGTGGGTAAATAAATTACCAGACATTTTATGTAATAGTATTATAAATGACTGATAAAATATCTCAAATAAATAATATCAATATTAAAATTCCTAAGGTTAGAGGAATTATAAGGAAAAATTTTGAACTTTCTCGATTAAGTTGGTTAAAAGTGGGAGGTCCTGCAGAGATATTTTTTCAACCAGAAGATGAAGATGATTTGTCATTCTTTTTAAAAAATTTAGAAACTAATATCCCTGTATTTGTTATTGGTGCATGTTCAAATCTAATTATAAGAGATGGGGGTATACCTGGAGTTGTTATAAAATTAGGTAAAAACTTTTCTTCAATAAGGCTGAATAAAACTGTTGTTTCAGTTGGAGCAGCTTGTCGAGATTCTTATCTTGCTCAAACTTGTGCTAAAGAGGGTGTTGATCTTTCCTTTTTAAGAACAATACCAGGTAACCTCGGTGGAGCAGTTAAAATGAATGCTGGATGTTATGGGTCTTATCTTTCAGATTATTTAATTGGTTTAACACTTGTAAGAAGAGATGGGTCAATTACTGACATGAAAGCAAGCGATTTTAAATTTAGCTATAGAAATTCCAATATACCAGATGATGCAATTATAACAAATGTTTTGCTTAGAAAAGAACTTGATGACCCATTAAGGATTGAAATGAAAATGACTAGAGCCTTAGATGTACGAAATTTAAGTCAACCTACAAAAGACTTATCTTGTGGTTCTACTTTTAGAAATCCATTAGGACGGTCTTCCTTGGAAGATAAATATGATAGTGATCATTCACTAAAAGCATGGAAGCTTATAGATGATGCAGGTCTAAGAGGTGCTAAAATTGGGGGAGCAATGGTCTCAAAAAAACATACTAATTTTTTAATTAATAATGGAAATGCTACAGCAAAAGACATTGAAGATTTAGGCAAATTTGTAATTAAAAAAGTAAAAAGAAATAGTGGGATTAATCTTATATGGGAAGTTAAAATAGTAGGAAAGTATTAAAAAATTAAAATATAGTTATTAACATGAATTATAATGTAAATTTTGAAAAAAAAGTAGCAATATTACAAGGTGGTAGTTCATCAGAACGTGAAGTTTCTTTATCTACAGGTGAAGCCTGTTCAGAGGCTATATCCAAGTTGGGCTTTAATGTAAAATCGATAGATACTAAATATAATTTTATAGAAGATTTAATGAAGCTTAAACCGGATATAGTTTTTAATGCGCTACATGGCAGGCACGGAGAAGATGGTATAATTCAGGGTGTCTTAGAAACTATGAAGATACCGTATACTCATTCAGGGGTTCTAGCATCCTCAATCGCTATGGATAAAAATTTAGCAAAAGTTTTTTTTAAAGATGCTGGGATTCCAGTTATTGATCACCTAGTTTTGGATCCAGGTTTTTCAATCAAAGAAATTCCTTTCCCATTCCCATATGTTATTAAACCTGTAGATGGGGGTTCTTCAGTAGGTGTGAAGATATTTAGAAATCAAGATGATTGGTTGCTTAACAAAAATTTTGAAAATGATAACAGACAATATTTAGTTGAACCCTATATCCCTGGTAGAGAACTCACAGTTGCAACAATGGGAAATAAATCTTTGACTGTAACTGATATTTTGTCGGAAGAATGGTATAATTATGAAGCAAAATATAAAATCGGTGCTTCCAAACATATAATTCCTGCTAATATTCCAGAGAATATTAAAAATTTGTGTTTGAATTATGCGTTAATAGCACATGAGAAGTTAGGATGCCGAGGTGTTACAAGGACAGATTTCAGGTGGAATGAAAAATTTGGAGCTAAAGGTCTTTTTGTACTAGAGTTAAATACTCAGCCGGGAATGACACCTACATCCTTGGTTCCTGAACAAGCTAGTTATGTTGGGATATCTTTTGAAGAACTTTGTGAGTGGTTAATTAAAGATGCTTCATATGATAAAAGGTAATGTTTTTTAAGTAAAGTTCAAAAATGAATCAAACCAAAAGTTACCCAAGGCCATCAAAAATACGATACAGACTGGAGAGAGTTTGGTTAAGACTATGGTTAAGAAAATTGATCCTTTATTTGTCACTAATTTTAGTTTTTTCAACTTTTTGTCTACTCATTTTTGTATATTCTAATGATTGGATTAAACTAAAAGAATATAAAAATCACTTTAAAAATTATATTTTTGAAAGACCAGAATTATCTGTATCGAAACTAGAAATAAAAACTGCTAATTTGGATCTTGTTAATCAAATCAATGCTATTTTAAAACTTTCATTTCCCATAAACTCAATTAAGCTTGATATAAATCATATACAGAAAATAATTAATCAAATTGACTCTGTAGAATCTTCAAATGTAAGAATAAAAGATAGTGGAGTTCTACTAGTTGAAGTTATTGAGAGAAAACCGGTTGCAGTTTATAGAGAGAATGATGATTTAGCTTTAATTGACCTTAAAGGTTACAAAATAAATAATATTTTTTCTAGAAATGATAGAAAGGATTTACCTCTAATAGTAGGAACTGAAGGAAACTACCAGGTGAAAGAAGCTTTAGAAATTTATCAATTATTATCTAATTATCTAAATGAAATTAGAGGATTGATTAGGATTGGTGAAAGGAGATGGGATATAATATTTAAAAATAATAAGAGAATTAAATTGCCTGAAAAATACCCAAAAAGGTCATTAAGGAAATTTTTAAGTAGCGACAAGAGTTATTTAATTTCATCAAATGATTTTGTAATTATAGATTTGAGGTTTACTAATAAGATTATTTTAAGAAAACTAACAGAAGATATCACAAAACCATAAATTAAAGTAAATTAGCTTAAAAATAAAAATGATAAACTTTAAAAAACATAGAGAATTTAGAAAAAGATTAAAGTCTGCCATAAAAAAAGGAACTTTAGGCTTGATTGATATCGGTTCCTCAAAAATCGTGTGTATTATAATTAAATTTTCAAAACTTGACAATAATTCAAATAATTTAGATCAAATTAATGAAACAAACAGTTTCGCATATAGGGTGGTCGGTGCTGCTACAAAAAAATCAATAGGAATAAAAAAAGGGGAAATAATTATCGCAGAAGAGGTTGAAAAAACTATTAGATTAGTTGTTCAACAATCACAGAAAATGGCCGCATCAATAATCGATGAAGTAGTTGTTACTTTTTCTGGAGGTTCACCAATTTCAAAAAATTTATATCAAGAAATAAGATTAGATAATCAATCTGTAAGTTCTAATGATATAAGTATTTTACTTTCAAAATATGCTTTTCAAGTTCATTCTGAGCAAAGAGAAATACTGCATGCTATGCCAATCAATTTCAACCTGGATGAAAAAACTGGTCTGACAGATCCAAGAGGATTGATTGGTCAATTACTAGGTTTAGATATCAATTTAATAACAATTCAAAAAAATATTATTGAAAATATTGATCAATGCTTAAGAAATTGTCAGCTAAATCTTGCTGGTATCTTTTATTCACCTTACATCTCAGCTAAATCCAGCCTGGTAGAGGATGAATTAAAATTAGGAGCTACTTGTGTTGATATGGGTTTTGGTACAACTGGAATCTCTATTTTTTATAATCACCAAATGGTTTTTGCATCCAATGTTAGGTTTGGTGGAGCAAATATAACCTCAGATATAATGCAAGCTTTTCAAATATCTTTTAATGAGGCTGAGCGTATAAAAACTTTACATGGAGGCCTAATTATTACTAATTTGGATGATAATGAATTGATTGAACTTTCTTTTGCTGACGAAAACAAAGCATATTACAATTATGAAAGACCTTTTATAAGTAGGTCAGAATTAATTTCTGTAATTAGACCAAGATTTGAGGAAATCTTGGAAGAAATTCAAATTAGCTTAGAAAAAACAGGTTTAGAACATCTTTCATCCAAGAGAATTGTTTTTACTGGTGGTGGAAGTCAAATGCCTGGACTTTACGAACTTGCATCAGAATATTTTGGTTCTAGAGTAAGAATAGGAAGGCCAATGAGAGTTCAAGGATTACCACAAGCATTACAAGGGTCTCAATTTTCCGCAATAATTGGTCTTGCAATTGAAATAAATAATCTACAAGATGAAGTGTGGGATTTTGATATTCCTAATATTTTAGGACCTGGTCAGAAAATAAAATCTGCAGTCAATTGGTTTAAAGACAATTGGTAAAAGAAAATTATTGATTATTTGTAAGTTATTTTTTTTAGTGACCTTAAAGAAGTATTGAGTTATCATAACGAATCAAAAAAAAAAAAAATTTTAACAGGCAAAAAACGGGCAAAAATCATGACTTTTACTTTAAGAGTTCCTGAGCATCAGGATCTGAAGCCGCGCATCATTGTTTTTGGTGTAGGTGGCGCAGGCGGTAACGCAGTTGATAATATGATTCTCAAAAACTTAGAAGGAGCAAATTTTGTTGTAGCCAACACTGACGCTCAAGCCTTAGAGCAATCGAATGCAAACAAAAAAATTCAAATGGGTGTAAAAATAACGGAAGGTCTTGGTGCAGGCTCTAATCCTGAAAGAGGTGCATTAGCTGCAGAAGAAAGCTTAGAAGAAATAGTTGAGGCGTTAAGAGATAGTCATATGTGTTTTATTACAGCAGGTATGGGTGGAGGAACTGGTACTGGCGCAGCACCAGTAATTGCTCAAGCAGCTCGAGAGTTAGGTGTGCTAACAGTAGGTGTGGTCACTAAGCCTTTTCAGTTTGAAGGTTTAAAAAGGATGGATCAAGCACAGAATGGTATCGAAGAACTTCAAGATGTAGTTGATACATTGATAGTTATTCCAAATCAAAATCTATTTAGGCTTGCAAATGAAAAAACCACTGCTACTCAAGCTTTTGAACTTGCTGATGATGTCCTTTATCAGGGTGTAAAAGGTGTGACTGACTTAATGGTAAGACCTGGGTTAATAAATCTAGATTTTGCTGATGTACGTGCAGTAATGGATGAAATGGGTAAAGCAATGATGGGTACTGGTGAAGCAAGTGGCGAAGATAGAGCACAACAAGCAGCTGAAAAAGCTATTGCTAACCCTCTTTTAGATGAGATTTCACTTTCAGGTGCTAGAGGTGTTTTAATTAATGTTACTGGTGGAAATGATATGACCTTGTTTGAGTTAGATGAAGCAGCAAATAGAATAAGAGATGAAATTGATGGTGACGCTAAAATTTTGGTTGGAACTACCTTAGATCCGACTCTTGATGGTATCATTAGAGTGTCCGTTGTTGCCACAGGTATAGAAGTAGAAAATCAAATAGTTGAAAACTCAAATGATTTAGGAGTTACTAATAAAGCATTAGTAAGAGAAAACAATCGGTCAATAATGGATAATCGGTATACTAGTACTACAAGCAAAAATTCTGTTGATTTAAAAGAGTTAGAGACAAATGTAACCAGAAATACTAATCTAAATTCTAATAATAATCATGAAGATATTAATTCAATGAAATCTAATGGAACAAGATTTGATGAGAAAGTAGATATTTCAAACATTTTCAAAGTAAGAAAAACAGGTGAAAACTTAAATTCAACGAATATTAACAATACTCATGAAAGATTGCAGGCTGCTGTTAATAAGGAACCAGATCCCAGTTTGTATAATAGACCAAATGATTTATCAAAAAAACTGTCACAATCGGGTAAAAGTACACTTAATAGTTTTTTGCAAAAGATGACTAGTTTTCGTGGAAAAAGAATAGATACACAATCTGAAAAAAAGTTTCCACCAAATTTTACAATTCCTACTGATAAAATTGCTAATACTGAAGATAAACCCATGAATCAAAGTGAAAATGTTAAAACCAATGAAGAAAATTATAAGGAGGAAATTCCTGCTTTTTTAAGAAGACAAGCAAACTAAGCTTTATCAAGTATTAAAATTTATTTGTATTATTTTGTTATAAAGTGTGATTTGAATATTTTTCATAGTGAGTTAAAATAAACTGTACATATTATTAAGGTTTTATTTTGCAAAAAACTATTGAAAAAAACGTTATAATTGTTGGTACAGGTATTCACTTAGGTAGACCTGTCAGACTAAATATAAAGCCAGCACCAACTCATCATGGAATAGTATTTAAAAGATTAGACGTTCATCATAATAATTCACTCATTGAAGCTAATTTTAAAAACATACTTTCTGGAGAGTTATGTACTTCATTAGTTAATGAAGATGGTATTTCTGTAAAAACAGTTGAACATTTGTTAGCGGCTTTTTCAGGTCTTGGTATTTCTAACGCTTTAGTTGAAATTGATAATGAAGAAATACCTATTCTTGATGGATCTTCCATAAAGTTTGTAAAGGCCTTGATTAAAGCGGGGATTTGTGAACAAGATGAATCATTAAATTTTTGCTCTGTGAAGAAATCAATTAAAGTAGTAAATAAAAATAGTTGGGTTAAGCTTGAACCTGCTAATAATCTTATTCTAACAGTTTGTATTGATTATCCAAATACTTGTATCGGCAAGCAAAGCTTATCTCTTATGATTTCAAAAGATACTTTTCAAAAAGAACTTTGTGATAATAGAACTTTTTGTTTGAAAAATGATATAAAAGATATGAGATCAAGAGGGTTTGCTTTAGGAGGATCATTAGATAATGCTATTGTTGTAGATGGATATAGCGTAATAAATCCAAAAGGATTAAAAAGAAAAGACGAATTTGTCAGACATAAGATGTTGGATGCCTTAGGTGACTTGGCTTTATCAGGTTTACCATTATTAGGCCATTATATGGCTTTTTGTGCAGGACATAAGTTAAATAACCAATTGCTAATTAAGTTATTTTCTAATCATTCAAATTATCAAATATCAGTTCCGAATAATTTAAATTCTGAAAAATACGTTGATCATAATTTTTGCTCAACTAGTCAAAACTATAGAGCTGTAATCTAATTTTAATTGTGAAATGTTGATTAATCTCAAAAAAAATAGTATTTTTATTTATAATAAAGATATTAATCGTTATGAAAAAAGTTGTTATTCCTAGTTTACATTTATTTCTGTTTCTAATTACTTTTATTGTAAATTCATGTACAAAGTTAGCTAGTGATTTTGATGCAAATTCATCAGTTGAAGAAATTATAAAAAATGCAAATGAAGCTTTTGATAAAAGAGATTATACTAGAGCTGCTGAAATTTATTTGAAAGTTGAAGAATTATATCCTTATTCAGATTCATCTAGAGAAGCACTTGTTAAAGCAATTAATTCATATCACGTCGGATCAAAATTTAATGAACTTAGAAAAACATCAAAAAAATATTTAGACCTTTATCCAAAAGATAAAAATGCATCTTTTGCAAAATATATGGTGGGTATGAGTTATTTTGATCAGATTATTGATGTCGAAAGAGATCAAGGTGCTACAAGAGACTCAATTAGAGAATTTAGTGAATTAATTAAGCTTTACCCTAAGAGTAAATATGCTTTAAAAGCAAAAAGAAATATTACGATTGCTAAAAGTCAATTGGCTGGACAAGAAGTTGCAGTTGGTAGATATTATTTAGAGAGAAATAATCCATTATCAGCAATTAATAGATTTAAAACAGTTATAGACTATCACAAGAGTACGCCATATTATCCAGAAGCACTTTTTAGGTCAATAGAAGGTTATGCTATGCTAGGAATAAATCATAAAGTTAAGGGTTATGTTAAAGTTTTAAAAAAAGAATTTCCAAATAGTGAGTGGAATAGTTTAGCTTTAAATCTTATGAAAGAATACGGTTTCAAGGTTGATTAAAATTGTTAAAATCACTTTCCATAACAAATATGTTATTGATAAAAAAAGCGGATATAGTTTTTTCTAATGGCCTAAATGTATTTACTGGTGAAACTGGTGCAGGGAAATCAATTATTTTTGATTGTCTAGGTTTTGTTTTTGGAAATAAAACTAGAAAGAGCTTTTTAAAAGAAAAAGAAAAAAGTGGACAAGTTACTGTTGAGTTTGAGATTGATGACTCTAGTGATATCGTAAATTTACTTTTAGAATTATCCATCCCAATTTCAGAGACTTTAATTATAAGAAGAGTAGAATTTGATGATGGAAGAAGAAAATCTTATATTAATGATGTAAACTGTACGACTGATTTATTAAAAAAAATTGGGGAACAGCTTATTGAATTTGTTGATCAAAAAAATTATTCCAAAATTTTAAAAAAGCAAAACCACATTAATTTACTTGATAATTTCTGTTTTAATAAGGACAAATTATATCAACTTAATAAAATATGGTCTATTATAAAGTGTGAAGAAAAGAAATTATCTAATTTAGTTATAGAAAAAAATAAATTCTTCGAAGAATTAGATTTTAAAAAGAAATCATTATCAGAACTAAAAAGTTTAAACTTGGCACCTGGAGAATTTGAGGAATTAGAGATTAAGAAAAAAACCTTAAAATCGTCATCCAGAATTAAAGAATATCTTAATGAGGCATATGGATTAATTACCAAGCATGAGATAAATAACGCTTTGACTAGTAGTATTAGTAAATTGGAAAAAACATCCCAAGTACTCGTCAACAATAAATTATTAGAAGACAGCATTCAAAGTTTTAGTACAATAATAAATAATTTAGATGAAATCGAAAAAAATATCCAAGCAATCCTGGAAGATATATTTCCAAATGATATTAGATTAGAAGATATTGAAGAAAGGTTATATGAGGTAAAAAAAATATCAAGAAAACATAATGTTTTTCCTGATGATTTAATTGGTTTGAAAGAAGAATTAGAAAAACAGCTTTTTGAATACAATAATTTTGAAGAAGAAATAAAATTAATTCAAAAAAGTATTTCATCAAATGAAGTAATATATGATGAACTAGCTAATTCAATTTCAACAATTAGAAAAGCGGGTGGAAAAAAATTAAGTAAAATTATTAATTATGAATTATCACATTTAAAAATGGATGGAATTGAATTTATTGTAGTCTTTGAAGAAAAAAAAGAAAAATCAATTATAGGCAATGATGAGGTATTTTTTCAACTTAGCAATAATAATTTAATTGCACAAGATTTGGAAAAAGTAGCTTCTGGTGGGGAATTGTCTAGAATTCTTTTGGCCTTAAAAGTTTCTCTAGTACAGCAAACTTCTGGATTAGCCTTAATTTTTGATGAAATTGACAGAGGAATAGGAGGAGCTACAGCCGAAGCTGTTGGTGATAGGTTATCAATTCTTTCAAAAAATGAACAAATTTTAATTGTTACTCATTCTCCTCAAGTTGCATCAAAAGCACACAAACATTGGAATGTAAGTAAGAAAATTACAAGTGAAGGCTTTCCATTAAGTAGTATTAAAGAATTAGGAATAGATGATATCAAAAAAGAATTAGCTAGAATGATTTCTGGCAAAATAATAACAAAAGAAGCAATAGCAGCAGCAGAAAAATTAATGCCTTAATTACAGAAAAATTATTTCTTATGATTAATTTTTTAATCTATGACTAATAAGAGCATTATGTCCAAGCTTTTTTTTGTTCCCTTATATATGGTTTTAGAAAAGACTTTGTAATTTTTTATCATATCATTATTACCATCAAACAATTTGAGCATATATCTCATGTCTTTTATGGTATTATTTATTGTGAACAAATAACTATCATAATTATTATTGATTGCTTGAGGAGCAATTCTATCTAGGGATCTTGAAGAACCCGATCCTAATGAAGATAAATCATAAAAATTCTTCCAATCAATTTGAATTTTTTGTGCAAATTTTAAACTCTCTATAACTAAGCTTGCGGTGCCTAGTGCTAAAAAGTTTGACAATAATTTTGCTTTAGCACCCATTCCAACATTCCCTATTCGAATAATTTTTTTGCAACACGGATTTAATATTTTTTTTGAAATTTTGAAATTTTTTTTGCTTGAACCTATAAATGCGCCCAATTCACCATTTTTTTGCTTGTAAATTTCCACCTGAGACTGGAGCCTCTACATAATTAAAATTATAAGTTTTAGATCGTTTTTCAAAATAGATTACAGAATTATGATCATTAGTTGTGCAATCAATTATAAGTTTTTTCTTTGAATTTTTAAAATTTATTTTATTTATAATTTTCTTTACTACTCTAGAGTTGGGTAGGCATAAAATAAAAATTTCACATTTTTTCGTCATATCCTTTAGCGTTTTGAGTTCTATTGCACCTTTTAATTTGACTCTATTAATAGTTTCTGGATTTTTATTTTTTTTAACATATACCTTAAAACCTGTATCAATTAACTTACATACCATACCTTCACCCATTAATCCTACACCAAGAAATCCTATATTTATTTTATTAAGCTTATTATTTTTAAAAATTTTCATTCTAATACTATAAAATTTTAAAATTAATATATTAATTAGATCTTATAACTTTTCCTGGATTTAAAATTGAATTTGGATCTAAAGTTTTTTTAATTGTAGTCATAATATCCCAAGCATAACCATGCTCTTTTTCCATAAAATTAAGCTTACCCATGCCAATGCCATGTTCTCCTGTAACAGTACCGCCAAGTTCTAATGATCTCTCACACATCCTATGAATTATAGCTTGAGCAATCTTTTTTTCTTTTAGATCTCCTTCTTTAATCAATAAAGTAGCATGAAAATTACCATCGCCTACATGACCCCATATAGGTCCAGGAATTCCACTTTCATAAATATCTTTTGCAGTTTGATCAATTAGATTAGCTAGTTCTGAAATTGGCACACAAGCGTCTGTCGCTATTGCTTTATGACCTGGAAATTTTGCCTTAACCGCATAAAAAGCATTATGACGATTTTTCCAAAGTTTATTTCTTTGCTCAGGTTTTGATGACCATTCAAAGTTTGAACCTGAAAAATTAGTTGCAATTTCAGAAACAGTCTCTGATTGCTCTTTGACAGAATTTTCAGAACCGTGAAACTCTAAAAATAAATGCGGAGAAACAAGCATATTCTCTTTAAAGTACTCATTACATGCCATAATAGTTTGAGAATCTACAAGTTCCATTCTTGCTATTGGAATTCCCATTTGGATAGTTTGAATAACAGTTTGTACAGCATCATTAACAGTTGGGAATGAACAAATTGCAGCTGATATTGATTCTGGAATTCCCTGTAGCTTAAGGGTAAGTTGAGTAATTAATCCTAAAGTACCCTCTGATCCAACTATTAATTTTGTTAAATCATAACCCGCAGCAGATTTCTTTGATCTCCCACCAGTTTTGAATATATTTCCGTTTGCTAACACAACTTCTAAGCCTAAGACATTTTCACGCATTGTACCGTATCTTACAGCGGTTGTCCCTGAAGCTCTAGTTGCTGCCATCCCTCCAAGGGAAGCATTTGCTCCTGGATCAACTGGAAAAAATAAACCCTTGTCTTTTATAAAAGAATTTAACTCTTCTCTAGTAACCCCAGGTTGTACAATTACGTCCATATCTTCAGGATTAACCTTTAATATTTTATTCATATTCATCATATTTATAGAAATTCCGCCTCTATGGGCCAAAGCATTTCCCTCTAATGATGTACCAGTTCCCCATGCTACAATAGGACATTCTTCTTCATTACATATAAAAGCTATATTTGATACTTCTTCAGTGCTATTAACAAATGCCACTGCGTCAGGTAATATTTCTGGAAAATATGTTTCATTAGTTCCATGCTGTTGTCTTATTGAAAATCTAGTACTAAGGCGATCCCCAAGAATATTTTCTAATTTATTTATTGCATTTTGAATTGTCATTTTGATACATTCGTTTTATTGATTACTACTATATATTGACCTTTTTTTAAAAAAAAGTGAAGAGCTCTAAAATGGATAATAATAAAAATAATATTGTAATATTTCAAAGTAATGTCCAAAATGTAAAAAAAGAATGGATTGATTATAATGGGCATATGAATGTAGCTTATTATACTCTTGCGTTTGATAATTCACTAGATGATTTTTTGGAAACAATTTTAGAAATTGGTCCTACTTTTGTAAAAAAAGAAAAACAAGGACCATATTCACTTCAAGCAAATTACCATTATTTAGACGAATTAAGATTAGGTGATAAATTTTTTATAAAAATTTATATAATTAATTCTGATAAAAAAAAGATTCATACTGTTCTTGAAATGATAGATTTTAAAACAAAAATACAAGTTGCAGTTTGCGAAACTTTATTAATTAATGTTGATTTAAATATACGGAAATCAGTTAATTATGGAACTGATGTAATAAAAAGAATTGAACAATATCAAGCTAAATGTTCAGAGATTAAATTGCCTTTACAAGTTGGTAAGAATTTAAAAATTATAAAAAAATAAATTAAATTGGTGAGCAGATTTTATTCAGCCAGTCTCTTTGTTCGCTAAGTAATCTTCTTTCGTATTTTTTTATAATTTGCAGATGATAATTATTTATCCATTCAATTTCATTTTTATCTAATAAATCCTTTATTATTAATTCCTTATCAAGCGGACAGTAAGTTAATGTCTCAAAATAAAGTGTTGGAATTTTTTGCACTCTTGTTAATTTTTTTGGTTCTTTTATTAAAAGTAAATTCTCAATTCTAATTCCATGGCTATTTTTTAAGTAATACCCAGGTTCATTAGAAACTATCATTCCTGGTTTAAGTTCCACCTCGTTTCTTTTTGAAATAGCTTGTGGTCCTTCATGAACAGAAAGAAAGGAACCTACTCCATGTCCTGTTCCATGTTCATAATCTAGATTTTCTTGCCATAAATTGTATCTTGCAATGCTATCCAAATCTTTTCCAGATAATCCAATTGGCCACTTTAATTTTGAAATAGCAATCATTCCCTTAAGTACAAGTGTATAGTGTTTTCGTCTCAAATAATCTATTTTTCCAAAACCAATAGTCCTAGTTATATCAGTAGTGCCCTCAAGATATTGGCCACCACTATCAATTAAAATTAAATCGCCATTTCTAAGTATTCTATTTGTTTTAAGATTTGCTTTATAATGAATTATTGCACCGTTTGGTCCTGATCCACAAATTGTATCAAAGGAAGGACCAACATAATTTCTAGATGTTTTTTCGAAAGTTAGAAAGAGTTTCAATGATATCAATTTCAGACAATTTTTTTCTTTTATTTTTTTCTAACCAATAAAGAAGATTAATCATTGCCAGCCCGTCTTTTCTATGAGCTATTTTACTATTTTGTATTTCAACTCTATTTTTTATAGATTTCCTTAATAAAACAGGATCTGATTTATTTAAAATTTTTGTTTTTTTTGAAGATAATAGGTTTTCAACTGCTGCTGGGCAGTTATTACCATCCAACCAAATTTTCCCTTTAAGTTTTTTTAGATTTTTAGAAAAGAATTTGATATTGAAAAATTTAATATTTGTTTCAAAACTTTTTATTAAACTTTCACTCAGTTTTTCTTTTATTACAAAAATTTCGAGGTTACAATTTTTTCCTTGGATCGCATATGATTTTACACATGGAGTATTTGGTATATCAAAACCTCTTATATTACCTAACCAACTTATGGATTCTGGTAGAGTATATATAATATAGTCAACCTTGATTTTTTTTTTTAAATTATCTAGTTCATCTAGCTTTGAAGAATATGAATTCCCACTATATTTTTCTGAAAGTTTAAAGATTTGATTAATTGTTTCTTTAGGTTTATCTAACCACAATTTATCAATTAAATTTTCAACTTTTTTTAATTTATATATTCCTTTGAATTCATTCTTTAAATCATTAATTTCGTTTACAGTATGTAACCAGGGATCAAAACCTATTTTATTAAATACAAAAATATTTTTTTTTAACCAGTTATAGATAGTTTTTTTTTCAAGTTTTTTAATTAAGATTTGAGGATTATTTTTTTCAACTTCAGCCTGAATTGTGTATCTACCATCAACAAATAGGACAATACATTTCATGGTTACAATGCATAAACCGGCTGATCCAGAAAAATTAGTAATCCACTTAAGTCTATTGTCATTTTCTGAAATAAATTCACCTTGAAAACAATCAGCTCTTGGTATTAGGTAAGCTCCAATTTTATTTTTGGACATTAAATTTCTTAAAGATTTAATTTTTTCTTTACCTGATAAATAGCTATTCCTAATTTCAATTTTTGATTTTGATGTATATTCTAAAGTTTCCATGATTTTATTTTTAGTTCCAAAATTTAAAAATTTGTTAAGCAATCTTAAGTTTTTTTTCTTTTTTATCAAAAAGCTTAGCTAGTTGTTCTGTCATGGCTCCAGCTAGTTGCTCTATGTCAGTTATAGTTATGGCATTTCTATAATAACGCGTAACATCATGACCAATACCAATAGCAATTAGCTCAATAAGACCACGCTTTTCTATCATAGAAATCACATTCTTTAGATGATTTTCTAAGTAATTTGATTGATTTACAGATAAAGTAGAGTCATCTACTGGAGCTCCATCTGAAATAACCATCAATATTTTTCTTGATTCACTTCTTTTAATTAGTCTTTTGTTTGCCCATTCTAACGCTTCCCCATCTATATTTTCTTTTAATAATCCTTCTTTCATCATAAGGCCCAAATTAAGTCTTGCTCTACGTAAGGGTACATCCGCTTGTTTATAGATTACATGTCTAAGATCATTAAGTCGACCAGGATTATTTGGTCTATCTTTTGACAGCCAATCTTCTCTGGATTTACCACCTTTCCAAGCTTTAGTTGTGAAACCTAAAATTTCACACTTTACTTGGCATCTTTCTAATGTAGATGCAATTATTTCTGCACATATTGCCGCTATTGAAATGGGCCTACCTCTCATGGATCCTGAATTATCAATCAATAAAGTAACTATGGTATCTTTGAATTCAATTTCGCTTTCTTGTTTATATGTCAATGGTGTTGTTGGATTAGTTATTATCCTTGCAAGTCGAGATGCATCCAAAAATCCCTCTTCAAGATCAAATTTCCACGTTCGATTTTGTTGAGCCTGAAGTCTCCTTTGTAATTTATTTGCTAACCTTGAAACTGCTCCTTTTACTTGATCGAGTTGTTGTTCAAGATAAACTCGAAGCTTTGCTAATTCTTCGTCACCTGCAAGATTTTCTGCTAGTATTTCTTCATCATAAATATTATTAAAGACCTTATAATTAGGATCTGCCTCAGAAAAAAATGAATTAGTTTTTTTTCTATTATTTTGTTCTTCATTTGTATCTTCCTGTTGTTCAACTTCATTGATTTCCTCCTCTACTGAAAGATCATCCGTAGTCGAACTATCAGAAACTAATTCTTCAACCTCATCGGGCAGTTGTTGTTCATCGTTATCATTTTCATCTGAATTTTCACTTTTATTACTCTCATCATTTTGATCATCATTGTCTGTATTATCGTCATATTCAGGTTCTTCTCCCAACTGGTCGCCATAACCTAAATCTTTGATTATATTTCTACTTAATTTTGCAAACTCTTCCTGGTTATCTATTGAAGATAAAATTTTTGAAAAATTACTTTTACTTTCATTTAATATAAAATCCTCCCACATATTTAAACCTTTCTGAGAGTTCTTAGATAATTTATAATGTAAAGTCTTTTTTTTAATTAGAAGTCTTAGAGAGTCTTGAAGTGGAAATTTTTGGTTTGGCTCGGATTTTTCAAAAAATCTCTTACTTTCCTTTTCAATTTTATTTTCAATATTTTTAGCAGCACCTGGGTAGATTGATCCACCAACAGCTTCACATCTGGCTTTTTCCATTTCATTAAATAAATTTAGTGCAATATCTCCTTTTGGTGCATATTTTTGATCTATTGATTCATCATGATACCTTATATACAAAGCTTTGGAGTCTGCTTCACCCCTTGCATAAATAATATCATTTCCTGAATTATCATTCGAAATTCTAGATAACTGAATGGTATTTTGATTATTTTTGGTTACTTCATTTTCAAAATTGATAGTTAGGTCATTTTTTTTTGAAATAGCTCTAGTAGTTTCGCTAAGTGCTTTTTTAACGGGTTCACTTGAAAATTTCTTTTTATTCATCTTTATTTTTATTGACAATATTTGGGTTTATTAAGCTTTCAGATAATTCTTCATCAAAGCATCTTTGAAAAAATTCAGCTACAGTTGTTCTTTCTAATTCATCGCATTTATTGAGAAATGTAACGCGAAATGAGAAAGCTATATCTTTAAAAATTTCAAGGTTTTGAGCCCAATTTATAACTGTTCTGGGAGACATTACTGTAGAAATATCTCCATTTATAAAAGCATTTCTGGTTAGGTCTGCTACTCCAATCATTCTAGCTATTGTTTTTTTTCCGTCCTCAGTTAACATTGATGGTAATTTGCTCAATACTATGTCTAATTCGTGATCGCTGGATAAATAATTTAATGTTGAAACTATTGACCATCTATCCATTTGGCCTTGGTTAATTTGTTGTGTTCCATGATATAGACCTGTGGTATCGCCAAGTCCAACAGTATTTGAGGTAGCAAATAATCTAAAATATTTATTGGGTGATATAATCTGATTTTGGTCAAGTAAGGTTAATTTCCCGTCAGTTTCCAAAACTCGTTGTATTACAAACATTACATCTGGTCTACCTGCATCATACTCGTCAAAAACTAAGGCACAAGAGTTTTGCAATGCCCAAGGAAGTATTCCCTCTTGGAATTCTGTAATCTGTTTGCCTTCTTTTAATTTGATTACATCTTTTCCTATTAAGTCAATCCGACTTATATGGCTATCCAGATTTACCCTAACACAAGGCCAATTAAGTCTAGCTGCAATCTGTTCAATATGAGTAGATTTTCCGGTACCATGATAGCCTTGAATGATAACTCTTCTATTATGCTCGAATCCAGCAAGTATGGCCAAGGTAGTTTCTTTTGAAAATCTATAAGAGCTATCAATCTCAGGAACCCTGTCTGTTTTTTTCTCAAAACCTCTAACTATCATTTGAGAATCTATATTAAAAATTTTTTCTACACTGATAGTCTTTGTCGGAATTACTTCACTCATTAATTATTCCTTATTTTTTTTGTCATAAATATTTAAAATTTATTAATCTTTAAAACTTCTGCTTAATTTTATTTGATCCCATGCCCATACAACCTCTGAAAGACGATCTTCATCCGCCCTACTACCAGAATTTCTGTCAGGGTGTAAATCTTTTACCATTTCTTTATATATTTTTCTTAATTCACTTTTCGTTGATGTATCACTAGCACCAAGTATATCAAGTGCTTTTTTTTCGCTTGCTGGTATCCTTCTAGAAAATGGTTTGTTTTGATTAGCTTTTGGTTTTTCTTTATTAGAAAATAATTCATAGGGATCCTCCAATCCTAGTCTTTTCCAAGCTTTACCTTCTGCTTGTATTTTATCCTTCTGAGCATCACTATTCAGTGGTGTAGTTTTTCTTTCCCAAACACTATCTGCTTTAAACTGATTTTCTAACTCTTCTTGGGAGTGACCTTCAAAGTAATTCCATTTTTTATTATATTCTTTAACATGCTTCAAACAAAACCAGTTAAATTCTTCTACATTCTTAGGTGATTTGGGTGCTCTATATTTTCCTATTAACTCACATCCCACAACGTCACATTTATGAGAAGAGCCTTCAAATGCACCGCTAGATCCTTTATTTTTGGCTCTTCGCTTTTTATCAGCAGAAACTGATATATCAAATTCAAAGGGTATTTTACTACTCATTAATAACTACCAATTAATTTATATTTTATTGTTGTCATAATAAAATAATGTTTTATTTTTAGATTTCAAAATGAACATTATGAAAAGTATAAAAACAATGCAAGTAAGATTAACCATCATTAAGAAGTTAGAAGAAAAATTTAATCCT
>CACFXF010000022.1 GCA_902570265.1 uncultured Alphaproteobacteria bacterium
CTCCAATTAACTTTAGAAAATATTACAAAACTTATTGGAACTGAAGAAATAGAAGGCTCTTTAACTCAAGAAATTATCCAACTAAAGTCACAAAGGAATAACCAAGTTTTACAAACTAGTTCTTTAGCAAGTGAAGAAGATAATCAAATAAAGAGAATTGAAGTAACTGAAGATTTGTCTTTAATAAAAAGACAATTTACTGATTTCGCTTACAAAGCAATTAAAGAAGATCTAAAGGTGAATAGAAAAGGTGGATTCATTAATACAGTAATTAATAATTTTCAATTAATATTTGTAAAAAGGTCTTTGACTCCTCAAGAAGGTAATACTGTGGATTCCATTTTATCAAGGGCTGAATATGCTTTAAATAATAAAAATTATGATAAATTATTTAAAGAACTAAATAAATTACCGAAAGAAGCATCAGTAGTTATGGATGAATGGAGAAAAATGTTTGAAAGATACTTGGAAAATAATAGTTAGAGTTTCAAAATGATTTTCACTCTTACTAGGGGTTTTTTTATATTACTATTAGCGGTAGTAATCACTTATTTTTTTTCTTTTATTGAAAAAATGCCGGGATCAATTATTCTCGAAATACAAGAAAAAGAATTTAAGTTTTCAATTATAGTTTTTCTGTTAATGCTATTGATTTTTGGTTTCTTGTTTTTCTTTTCGATAAAAACTTTTCAGCTTTTGATTGCAGTGGTGGATTTTTTTATGGGTAAAGAAACTGCTCTTTTGAGATTTTTTAAGAGGATAAAATATCGTAGAAGTCAAAAGGCTCTTAATAATGCTATAATAGCTTTAGTAGAGGGAGAAAATCAAAAAGTTTTGGCTGAAACCTCTAAAGCTTTATTAAACCCAGATTTTGAAAAAGCAGTTTCTTTAATAAAAGCAAAAGCAGAAGAAAATTTAGGAAATCAAGAAAATGCAGATAAAATTTTTAAGAGATTATTACCAATTAAAGAAACTAGGTTAGCAGCATTAGATGGACTGATAAGGTCAAAAATTTCTAGAGGTGATTTGGTAACAGCATTAGAGCTAGCTAAAAGATCAGTTATTTTAAAACCAAAAAATAACCAGTCATTAAATACCTTATTTAAAATTCAAATTGAATTGAAAGACTGGATGGGGGCTAGAAAAACACTTGTACTACAACAAAACTTAGATAAAAAAACTAGAAGTATCAAACAAAGACAAGAAGCTTTAGTTCTTTATGCTGAAGCATTAAAAAGAAAGTTGGAAGGTGAAGAGCTTAGGGCTTTAGAAGCTATAAAAGAGTCTATGAAGAAGAGCCCAGACTTGGTACCCACTGTCTGTTTGGCTAGTGATATAGAGATTTCAATAGGAAAAATTAAAAATGCTGAAAAGTATATTAGATCATGTTGGAAAATAAATCCACATCCTGATTTAGCTAAAAAATTTGCTAATCTTTATCCTGAAGAAACACCAAAAAACAGATTAAATCGATTTTCCCCTCTTTTTAAGAATTTTAATAATAATCCAATTGTAAAATCAATAAAAACAGAATTGCTTATAGCCAGTGAGGAATTTCCTGCTGCAAAGAGAATAATTCAACCATTAATAAAAGACAAACCAAATAGCAGCGTTTTAATGATGATGGCTGCGATAGAGAAGGGGTTAGGCTCTTCTGAAGAAATAATCCAAGGTTGGATTTCTAAAGCTTTCTATGCACCTAGACCCCCTGTTTGGTTTTGTGAAAAATGTAATTATTCTGAAAATTGGTCACCAGTTTGTAAAAAATGTAAGAGTTTTGATTCAATGGCTTGGGGTGCTCAAGAAATCAATAATGTTTTTTCAGAAAATAAAGCAATACTTCCTTTTGAAGTAGATAATAAAACAAAAACTTTTGAAAATAAAATTGAAGAAGGAGAATTAGTTCAAGTTTCTGAAGAAAAAGAAAATTTAAAAAAGGAAAATTGATTTTATTCAAAGATCTCTGGTCCAGTTGCGATATGTATTCCACCATCTAAAGGCAAAATTGCACCAGTTATATAACTGCCACCAGGGCCACATAGATACAATATAGAACTCTGAATATCATTTGGTTTTCCTATTCTTCCCATAGGAACATTTTGAGAAATTTTTTTCTCTTTTTCTTCTGTTCCAACTGCAAATTCAGTCATTTTTGATAAAAAGGGTCCAGGCGCTAGAGCATTTACAGTTATCATTTTTGGTGCTAATTCTTTTGCAAGAATCTTTGTAATTTGGTGTACTGCTGCTTTAGATGCCGAGTAAGAATATGGTCCGTCACCCAATGGTGCAGTACCCATAACTGACCCAATATTTATAATTCTTGATGGATTTTCTAAGGATGCTTTTGAAGATATGTAAGGTAATAAACATTGTGTTAAATGAAACAAGCCAGCAACATTAAGCTTCATAACCCTATCCCAGGCATGATATGGAAACTCTCCTAATGGAGCTCCCCAAGAAACACCCGAATTATTAACTAAAATATTTAACGATTTTTCATTACTAATAAAATTATCTACAAGTTTATTTATTCCTTCCTCTGATGATATGTCACTACAAAAAAAATTTATTTGATGTTTTGGTTTTTTAAGATTAATTTCTTCAGCAGTTTTCTTAATTATATCTAGTTTTCTACTTGTGATATAAACTTTTGATCCAGCTAAAGCTAATACCTCTGATATTATTTTACCAATTCCTGTTCCTCCACCAGTTACTAACGCAACCTTATCTTCAACATTGAATAGATTTTTAAAAATCTTTAAATCTTGCATTTTATTTTCCTAAAAATTTATATTAAATATTATATAAAGAGTAATTGGTACAGTAAATGTTGAAATAACTGTCGATAAAACAATGGCATTAGCACTTTGTTTTTGAAAATGACCATAATATTGAGCAAGAACAAATACATTTGCAGCAATTGGGAGACAAGAACACAATATTGCTGTTTGGATCCAAATATTTTTTTCAGAAGGCCAAATTAAAAAAATTAAAATTAATAAAAAAGGATGAATTATTAGTTTCCCTAATGATATCATAACCAACTCTAGGTTTTCATTTTTTTGGAAATTGAATTTTATTGATGCTCCTAGGGCAATTAATGCTACAGGAGCAGCAGCTGAAGCAATCATTTCAATAAACTTATCTAAGGTGTTAATGGGCTTTATATTAAGAAGTGAAAAAAACATTCCTAGGCAAACTGCAAGTAGAAGGGGTTGAGATACTATTCTTTTAATTAAATTTTTAACAATTTCATTATATGTACTCGTTCTTTCAGATAAAGAAATAAAGAATGAAGTAAAAGATAATAAAACTATAGTATCTGCAAGTAAAATTAAACCTAATGGCAAAGAAGCTTCGATACCAAAGGCAACAATGCACATAGGAATTCCTATATAGCCATAATTAGGATAGGCAGCATTAAGTCCAATAATTGTACTTCTGGGAAGACTTTTTTTCAATGATAAGCCTAGACAGACAAATAAAAAAATAATTAAAATTGTAGCAAACTCATATTTGATAATAAACTTGAAATCAAAATTTCCGTTAAATGATGTTTTTGAAATATTAGAAAAAAGCATTATAGGCATTAGTACATAAAATGCAAACCTAGATAAAAAAGTTGTTTTTTCTTCATTTAGGAATTTAATTGATTTTAAAAAAGTTCCAAGAAAAATTAAACCAAAAAAAGGAGCAGTAATTTCTATAACTTGTTGCATTTTAAGAAACTTTCAAAACATAATTAAATTCAAAAACCAAACCTTAATTTTTCAGTGGAAATCTTTAAATAAAAAAGTTATTGATTGAATAACAATAATAAATAAATAATTCTACAACTTGTTATAAAAAATAAAAGATGAGTTTTCTAATATTTAAAAATTTTATATTTAGTATCTATCTTGGAATACTTATTTCAACTTTTTCCGTTTTTGCTGTCTTGGGTGAAACTTCTAATAAATCTTTAACTGAAATATTTAAACCACATTGGCCCTATGAAGCTTTTTGGGCTATTCCATTAATAGATCAAATTAAACCAAGGCTTGCTTTAAAAACTGCTTCAGACGGAAGAATTGTAGGAAGAAGCAGATGTGTTGAGATCGACAATTTAGAACAGCGTCGTCTATATAACAAACTTGCAAAAATGAACAACGAGCAGTTACATCGGGTAGCATGTAAGGCAATGAAGTTAGCTATTAGAGAAATTGATTATTTACCTATTTTTGAAAAACTTGATCCTGATGAGGAAATTTTATTAAAATTTAATTTTTCAAAAGGAATAGTGAGTTCTTCTAAGAGCATATATGTACCGGTTCAACCTCCAAAAGAAGAAATCAATGAAGATTCAGAATAATTATTTTATGTTTAGTTAAATTTATTTACACTAATATTTATATAATTGCCCCGCGTACTTTGGCTGATACCCATTCGGAAACGAATACTGTAGCTAAAATAACGAGCAAAATAGTAGAAACTTGTGTCCATGCTAGGGTGTTAATAGATCCATTTAATTGCAAACCTATTCCACCTGCACCAACTAAACCCAAAATTGTAGATTCTCGTATATTTATATCCCAACGATAGATGCCAACTCCTGCAATAGTTGGTAATACTTGAGGAATAATTCCATATATCATTTGCTGTAAATTGCTTGCACCAGTTGCTTTAACTGCTTCGACTTGATTAGCATCTATTTCTTCAATTGACTCATAAATTAATTTTGCACAAAAACCGATTGATCTTAATCCTATGGCAACAGTTCCAGCAAGGACCCCAGGCCCTAGTATAAAAACTAACATAAGTGCCCAGATAAGTGAGTTTACAGATCTTGAAGCAACAATTATAAATAAAGCTACTATTCTTACAGTACTGTGAGGAGTTGTATTTCTAGCTGCACAAAATGCAACTGGTACTGCTATAATCATAGCTATTACGGTACCTAAAGTAGCTATATTTAAAGTGTCCCAAACAGGTTTAATCAATTCAAGTGAATAAGACCATTTGGGCGGTACCATCCTAGAGCCAATATCTGCGGCTTGCCTTGGCGCATCTTGTACAAAGAACCAAACTGTTTTGTCTGAAATTATTTTCCACGCAAATAAAACAATAGAACTACCAATCAACCAATAAAACCAATTAATCCATTGTTCACGTGTAGTTCTTTTTTTCCAAACTAATTCATCTTGTTTTTTTAATACAACCATTATTGCACCCACTTTCGAAGATGGCTGGATGCATATTCTAGAACCATAACAATTGCTATAATTACTAATAAAATAGCTGCAGCAGTATCAAACTCATAACGAGAAAAAGCTGTATTTAATGTAGCCCCTATACCTCCTCCTCCAACTATACCTACTACTGCTGACTCTCTAAAATTTATATCTAGTCTGTATACTGACAAACCTATCATCCTAGGCATTACTTGAGGTTGAATAGCATAATTAATCCATTGAAACCAATTTGCTCCTGTCGCTTTTACGGCTTCAGCTTGCGCAGGACTGCTATTTTCAATATCTTCTGCAAGTAATTTTGCAAAAAAACCAATTGTTCCAAGACTCAAAGCAATAAATCCTGCAAAAGGACCAAATCCAAAAAGTTTTACAGCAAAAATTGCCAATATGATTTCAGGAAATGTTCTTGAAGCTGCAATTATAAATCTACAGCTCATGTAAACCCATAGTGGAGCTAGGTTTCTTGCTGCACCAAGTCCTATTGGTATTGATAGAGCTATACCAGCAACTGTAGAAATGATAGCCATCCATATGCTTTCAAGAATCCCTTCCCATACAACGCCACGATTATCTGAAAAGTTAGGCGGAAAAAATGATTCTATAAATCGTTGTCCTCTGGGAATACCCTCTAAAACTCTTTGGATATTAATATCCATACTTGATAAAGCAGCAATCAAATAAAGGATAGAACCAATAATTATCGACCATCTTAACCAACTTCTCTTAATAAAAGGGGGTTTTTTCCAGTTGTTTGGATATAATGTGTCACTTACATTATTCATCAAGTATTAAACTTCCTCATCTTCATCGTCTACTTTTTCAATAGTTGCAGACCAATCCTCTTCTCCATAAATTTTAGTTAAAACTTCTGGAGATAGGCCTTCAGGACTCCCATCATAAACTATATTTCCTAAAGCGAGACCTACTATTCTTTGTGAAAACATTTGAGCTAATAAAACATCATGTATATTAATGATTGCTGTGAGACCTCTCTCTTGACAAAGCTCATTGATTAGTCTCATGATTTGTCTTGAAGTTTTAGGATCTAAACTTGCAGTTGGTTCATCAACTAGTAGAAGATCTGGGTCCTGAATTAAAGCTCTACAAATCCCTACTCGTTGTCGTTGTCCCCCAGACAATTCATCAGCTCTTTTGTCAGCCATTTCTAAAAGACCAACCCTATCTAAAAGTCTGAACGCTTCATTCACATCTTTTTTAGGAAATCTTCTTAAGAAACTTTTCCAAAATCCAACATATCCCAAACGTCCGGATAAAACGTTTTCCATTACAGTGAGTCTTTCGACTAAGGCATATTCCTGAAAAATCATGCCCATTTTTCTACGTGATTTTCTTAATGCTCTTGACGATAATTTAGTTAAATTTACTTCATTTAGAATGGCTGAACCATTTGTAGGCTCAACTAATCTATTAATACACCTTATTAAGGTAGATTTTCCAGCTCCTGATGGACCAATGAGTGCGAGTACTTGTCCATTTGGAATACTTAATTCAATTCCTTGCAAGGCAAGATCACCAGTATTATATCTTTTTGTCAAATTTTCTAATTTTAACATCAACTACTCATTTTTAAAAAGCCAGGCTCATCAAAAAGCCTGGCTTAATTTAATAGAAATAGAAATGCTACTTACAGTCGTAGCTAACTCCATTTGCTTTATCAATTTGTCTAATTACAGCCCAGTCATTCATATGGCGAATACCTATAAAACGATCTGCTTTTGCAAATTCTTTTTTATAAAGTGGGTCGTCGTCAAAATCCCATGTAAAAAAAGCTGTTTTGATTTTTGCAACTAACTCTGGATGTAAATTATGAGCATGTCCGTATCCTGTGGTGGGAAAAGTAGGCGAACGATATACAGCCCTAAGTTTTCCTTCTTCAATAACACCTCTTCTTATCATTCTCTGAAGAACAGAATTAGCAACAGATGCAATTTCGTAGTCTCCGTTATAAACTCCAAGAATGGAATTATCATGTTTACCTGAAAATGTAGGTGTAAAATCTCTATCGGCAATTAAATCAAATTCTCCTTTCAATATAGCGGATGGTGCTTTGAACCCAGAATTTGAAGTTGGGGAAGTAAATGCAAGAGTCCTACCTTTAATCTCACTTGGAGATTGAATGGGACTATCTGTTTTAACTATTATCTCCATTTCATAACCATAAGAACCATCATCTTTTGCATGCATTGCAAAAGGTACAAAACCAGCACAGCTTACAGCTATGGGATTGGACCCAGTATTAAAACCAGCTACATGTAAACGACCTGATCTCATGGCCTCTAGTTGAGCAGCATTTGATTCAACAGGAAAAAATACAACTTTTCTATCAGTATGTTTCTCAAGATGTTTTACAAAATTTTGCCAAATATTCGCATAAACAGCTGGATCTTCAACAGGTGTATAGGTAAAGATAATTGTTTTCGGATCTACCCAATCTTTAGAATCTAATGGCAAATCAGCTACTTGATCAAAATTTCTGTCGCAGTAAGCAGTATCCAAAGTACCCCTATTACAATCCTCAGCAAAAGAAGCAATCGAACTGAAACATAGACTAGAGATGAATAAGGATAAAGCTAATCCTATTTTATAATAAAATTTCATAAAAATCTCCCTCCAAACTTAATTATAAATCTAACTCTGTAAATGAATGTTAGAAGAATTTACGAATAAAGCAATAGCTTACCCATGAAAAAATTATGACATCAATTCAACAAATAATTTTTATTAAATCCTGTTATTTTTTACTAGATAATTAAACCTATTTTTATGGTTGAAATTGAAATAAGTAAAAGGAAAAAAGTTTCGAGAACTATTAATGTAAAATATTTGTAGCCAATGTTTACAAATAGTGAAAAATTTGTTTTTACACCAATTGCTGATATTGCTAACAGTATGCATAGATTAGAAAAATTATTGATTATAGTAATAAATTTATCAGGAATACTGAATAAGTTGTTTAATATACAAAAAATAAAAAACAGAATTAAAAACCACGGTATTGAAAAAGAGTTTTCATTTTCTTTTTTTGATAAAAACAACAAAAATAAAATGAAAAAAGGTAGAATGCTTACCCTAATCATTTTGACAAAAGTAGCTATAATGCCAGTTTGTTCACTAACTGAGTATCCTGCTCCAATAACTTGAGCAACATCATGTATGGTTGAACCAATCAGGAAACCTTTTTGATTCTCATTAGCTCCAATAGAATCAAAAATTATTGGATAGGTAATCATGGCTATTGTGGATAATAATGTTACTGAGATAATTACCAAAGATAAGTCTTTAGTTCCAATTTTATTTTTTGGGAGAATAGAAAATATTGCAATTGCGGCAGATGCACCGCAAATAGCAACTGATCCTGCGCTTAAAAGGCCAAAGTCTTTGTTTTTAAGAAGAAGAAGTGAAAAAAAATAACCAAATAATATAGTTATAAAAATAAGAATTAAGATTAAAAATAAAGACGCTCCACCAAGTTGTGTAATGTTTTCAAGACTCAATCTAAAACCTAAAAAACTAACACCTAATTTTAAAACTGGATCAGAAGCTAGCCAGATACCTTTTTCAAAGGATTTTCTATTTGATAGATAACTTACTGACATTCCAATGAGAATGGCAAATAAAAGCTTTGGTGTGGAGTAATAAGAAGACAAAAATAGTGAAATAGCAGAAATTAATGTAACAATAATTAATCCACTGAAATATGGTTTAGGGTTTATTTTTAAAAAAAAATTGATCAAACTACTATTTATTTAACTTAGTTGTTATAGATACATCTAGTCAAAGCATTATAAGAAAATAATATACTAAAGAAATGTCAATATTAAAAGAATCTCCCCCCATTTTTTATTCCTTTAGGAGATGCCCTTATGCAATGAGGGCACGGTTAAGTTTAGTTATTTCAAAAACCAGAGTTGAAATAAGGGAAGTTTACTTGAAAGAAAAACCCAAAGAATTTTTGGCTTCATCTATATCAGCTACAGTACCTTGCATGGTTACTCAAGAGAAAATTTTAGATGAAAGCTTGGATATAATGTTATGGGTTCTAAAGAAAAACGATCCACAAAACTGGTTAAAAATGCCAAAAATAGGTTTTGATCTTATAAAAGAGAATGATGGACCTTTTAAATATTACTTAGATAAGACAAAATACCATTCTAGATATCCAGAAATTAACCCTGAAGAAAGTAGAAAAAAAGCATCAATTTTTTTGATTAAATTGGAAAATATGATGGATAAAAATTATTTATTTGGTAATGATCCGTCTGTAGCTGATATGGCAATTTTACCTTTTGTTAGACAATTTGCAAACACTGATTTTGAGTGGTTTGAAAAACAAAATTGGCCAAATGTAAAAAAGTGGTTGAACACTTTTATTTGTTCTGAAATTTTTAATCTCATTCAAATTAAATATGATAAGTGGAGTAATTTATCAAAACCACAATTTTTTCCAAATTAATTAGTTTGTTGAAATTATGTGTAACTTTTTAAGCTTGAATCATAACCACAATCTTATTGAATATTTAATAATAAAAGTCTTATGAAACTTTAAATTATTCTTAATAATTATTATTTAATAACTTTAAGTTTTATTGAGGTTTAAGGATGGAAGATTTAAAAAAATTTTTTATAGATGGAAAATGGATAATACCAAATTCTACTAATATATTTCCTGTTACCGACCCATCTAATGAAAAGACTTTTGCAGAAATAATTTTGGGAAACGATAAGGATGTTGAAGCTGCTGTTTATGCTGCCAAAAAAGCTTTCAACAGTTTTTCTAATTTTTTAAAAGATGAAAGATTAAGATTATTAGAAAAATTACTTTTGGTAATGGAAAGGAGATTTGAAGACTTAGCCAGATCAATTACAAAAGAAATGGGAGCACCAATTAAATTTTCAAGAAACTCTCAGGCTGACAGTGGTATTGGTCATCTGAAAGGTTTTATTGAATCATTAAGAAAACAATCAGAAAGAGAGATCATCTCTAATGGAGATATATTGGTTCGTGAACCAATTGGCGTTTGTGCATTAATCACTCCTTGGAACTGGCCTATTAATCAGATTACACTTAAAGTTATCCCAGCATTAGCTGTTGGTTGTACTTGTATTTTAAAACCTTCTGAACATACTCCATTATCTGCTAAAGTATTTTCTGAAATTATAGATGAAGCAGGTTATCCACCTGGTGTTTTCAATTTAATAAATGGTGATGGTCCAACTGTTGGCACATTGCTTTCCAAACATAAAGATATAGATATGGTTTCATTTACAGGTTCCACTCGAGCAGGGGTTTTAGTATCAAAGAACGCTGCAGATTCAGTTAAAAGAGTTACCTTAGAATTAGGAGGTAAATCTCCCAACCTTGTTTTTTCAGATTGTAATTTAGAAGAAAGAGTAAATGAATCTGTTATAGAATGTTTTTCTAATTCAGGTCAGTCGTGTGATGCTCCTACCAGATTACTGGTAGAGAGAGAATGTTATAATAAAGTTTTAAAAATCGCAGAAAATACTGCTAAAAATCAAAAAGTTGATGATCCCAATAAAGATGGAGATCATATAGGACCATTATTTGACAAAATACAATTTGATCGTGTGCAAAATATGATTCAATTAGGAATAAATGAGGGTGCAAAACTACTGATTGGGGGATTGGGTAAACCAGAAGGTTTTGAAAAAGGTTGGTATGTAAAGCCAACCATTTTTTATGACGTTCATAATAAAATGCAGATTGCTAGAGAAGAAATATTTGGACCAGTTTTGGTAATAATTCCTTTTGAGGACGAAAAAGAAGCTATAGAAATTGCAAATGATACACCTTATGGTTTAGCGTCATATTTACAGACAGGAGATGCAGAAAAAGCAGAAAGAGTTGCATCAAAATTAAGAGCAGGATCTGTCCATATTAATGGAGGATCCCTAAATTATGGTTCTCCATTTGGTGGATACAAACAGTCTGGAAATGGAAGAGAAGGTGGTGATTTAGGTTTGGAGGATTTTCAAGAATTTAAAACACTACATTTTTAATGAATTATTTAATTCTAAAAATTAAAAAAGGAACAAAAAAAGTTAAAAAAATAATTCTTATTACATGGTGTGTGGCTACGTAAGTAGGATCTGCATTAACTATACTTCCCATTGCAATCATTGTTTCTAATCCACCTGGAGCAAAAGCTATAATTGTATCGACTAATTCGATATCTGTAATTTTTGATGTGAGGAATGCAAAAAATAAAGAAAACATTGCCCCCACTAATGTAAGAGTAAATCCACTGAAAAATGAAGTCTTTAATAATTTTATATCGATAGAAACAAATCTAGCACCTATTACAATTCCAAGAATAATAAAAGCAAAAATAGAAAAAATAGGAATCATTAATCCCTCTGTAATCCCACTGCCATGACTAACACTAGTACAAATCATACCTCCAATTAGAAATGGAGCTGGAACTTTTGTATTCATTATCGCCAGTCCAATTAACAAAGAAAAAATAATAACTAAGATTAATTGTACTAAGGAGATGGTTTTTTCATTTATTTGAAAATTATTAGAGATTTCAGTATCAGAAGTAATAATTACTAATATGGGTGTAAGCAAAGTTAGACTAAGAACTCTAATGGACTGAATTACCGCAATTTTAGGAGTATCTGTTTTGATATCATTGCTAATGCTTAATACAAAACTTAAATGACCAGGAGATGATGCTAATAAGGAAGTTTTCTTGTCTAATTTATAATGGGATAAAAAAAGCATTCCAAATAATGTGATTAGAACAATCGTACAAACCATCATAAATAAACTTATTGGCCAGGTGGAAATTTGAGCTAAGGAATTTGGCGTAATATTTGTACCGATTGTAATCCCAATAATTGTAAAACCCAAATTTCTAAGGAAAATAGGAATTGAGAATTTTAATCCTAGAATAGCACCTATGGAGCAAACTATAGTAGGTCCTAGAAGAAACGGTGCTGGTAAATTCAAATACCATGCTAATAAAGCTCCTAAAGATCCAAGTAAAATTGACATAATCAATTCAATTGTAAATTTTTTATTTCCTGATGTGAGCATTATTTTATTTTTAATTCCTCTAAAATAATACCAAAGGATGCACCATGGAGATCCCTGTCTTTGGAAGATCCTTGGATATTAGGTCTTGGAATTGTTATTTTGACTATATTTAAATTTTTTATTGGGAAAATATTTATTTGCTCTTTTGGTATTTTATATAATGTTGAAATTTCAATTTTAGTTACATTTTGAACTACCATTTGAAATTTTTTTTTATTTGAACAAAAAATATCGATTGTTAATAAAAATGGCCCTGCATTTTTGCTTCTAATTTTTTTTACTAACTCTTTTAATTTCATATTGAATATTTTTCCAATTTAAAAATATCCATTGGATTTTCAACTTTAACAATATGATTTAAACAAAATTCGTATTTTTTTCCAATTTTGAATGAAGGTGGTGATAAAGGAAAAGAAAAGGTTGGTAACTCTCTATTGTTATATAGTGAATGGTGCAATAGTAGAGGATTTAAGATTTTACTTATCTCCTCACATTCATATTGTTTTTCTGCTGTCACAACGACTAAAACTCCTATTTCATTTGGTTCTACTTTTTTTCTTTCCAACGAGCCTAAAGTTGCGTTTTTTCCAACAAATCTAAATTGTATTTCGTAATTTTTCTTCTTTAATGATAAGGAATTTTGAATAATTTTTTTTACTTTATTCTTTATTTGTTTTGACCATTTTTTGATTCTTCTAACGTAAGATTCATCTCTTATTAAAACTATTGAAATAGATTGATATCCAACAACCTTTGTTCCTTCTAGTTTGATCTTATAATTATTATCCTCAACCCAATTAGCTCCAGTAACATATACTGAACCATCTTTTTGTTTTTTATATATTGCTTTTTTAACATCTAAAAGTCCTCCAGGTTCAATCAAAGTAAAAGGATTTGAATTTTCATAAACCATATGAGCAGAAACTGTATAAGGTGTTGCCTTAGTATTGTTACTAACTGGCTTAATAAAAAAACCATTTTTTTCAAAGGAAATTAAGATAACGCCTGATTTAGGATTTGTAGTACAGAAAGCCCCACATTCTCCTATTTTACCAGCATGCCAGGCGATTGCTTTATCAACACCTTTCATAATAGGAAGGCTTGCAATTAAGGATGCATCTGTAGATCTTCCACAAATTATGATATCTGCCTTGGTATTTATTGCTTCTGTAATTTGTTCAACACCAGCAAGGCCAACAATATTTGTACAATTTATAATTTTTTTTGACGAAATCTTAGGTGCATTGTTTAAAGGGAAAATATTTTTACTTAAAAATGCCTTATTTATAACTTTTTTTGATTGAGAGCATTTTAGTAAAGTGACTTTTATATTTTGATTTAATTCTTTAGCTAATTCTTTTGTAATTTCTAAAAACCAATCAACTGTTTTGTCAGTTCCACAAGTTCCGGCACTTCCGATTACTAAGGGAATTTTTAATTTTTCCCTTGCAATCATTAATGTCTTCCATTCAGATTTAGTTGAAGATCTAGAATATTTAGATTTTCCTTTTCCAAGATAAGCAGGACCAGAATCAGTTGATCCACCATCCACTACTATGATATCTGGTTTTTCTTTTAAGCCTTTATTTAAAGTCTTCTTACAATAAGTAATACCTAAAGCACCAGTTGGAACTAAAACTTTTATATTCATTCTATTGTCCAATTGGTGTTGGTTTTTTTAGATAAGATCTTAAAAAAATTGGTGCAACGAAACCTATAAAGGCAGCAACCCACAACCCTATCGAAATATAAGAATTAAATAGGTAGGTCCAGTCACCATTAGATAATACCATTGCTCTTCTAAGACTTACTTCCATGTGTCCTCCAAGTAAAATTCCAAGTATTACAGGAACTGCGGGAATTTTTAATTTTCGTAAGGTAAAACCTAATACCCCAAAACCGATCATTAGTAAGAGATCAAAATAGCTTCCAGATAAGGAATAAATCCCAACAAAAGAAACCATAGCTACACCAGGAAGTAAAAATGATGCTGGTACTTGAAGAATTTTTGTAAATATTTTTACTAAAGGAACGTTCAAAATCAACAATACAAAGTTTGCAATTAATAGTGTTGCTATTAAACCCCAAACCACCTCAGGTCTTTCATTAAAAAGTAGTGGTCCTGGTGTTATGTTTAGTGTCATTAATAAAGCAAGTAAAACAGCAGTAGTTCCAGAACCAGGAACTCCTAAAGTCAACATTGGAACAAGTGCGCCTCCAGCAGCGGCATTGTTTCCTGCTTCTGGCGCAGCTACGCCTCTGATGTCGCCTGTTCCAAAAGTCTTATTTTCTTTTGCTAAAGATTTTTCACTCATGTATGCGAGAAAGCTACCTAATGAGGCTCCTGCCCCAGGAAGAACTCCTGCTATGAAACCCACAATAGTTGCTCTGAGCATTGTCCATTTAGTAGCCAAAATATCTTTTATAGGAATTGAAATTTTACCCAGCTTTACTCCAATAGCAGAATCCTTTCCTCTACTCTCAATAAAAACAAATATTTCAGTAACTGCAAAAAGACCAACAATTGCTACTAAAAAATCTACACCATCATATAAATGTAGGTTTCCACCAGTGAATCTTGTCATTCCAGTTGAATTATCTACGCCTATCATTGAAATACCTAATCCTAAGCATACAGCAATTGCTGATTTTGCCTGATTTTCAGCACCTATACCACCTAAAGTGCAAAATGCTAGAAGATATAAAGCAAAGTATTCAGCTGGGCCAAAATAAAATGCGACTCTTGCTAAAATTGGAGCCAACAGCATTAATCCTATCGTAGCAAGAAAAGCCCCCACAAAAGAAGATACACCTGAAAGTACAAGAGCATCACCAGCTCTTCCTTTTTTTGCCATTGGATATCCATCAAGGGTGGTCATCATAGCAGGTTCATCACCCGGTATATTTAGGAGAATTGATGAAATCCTTCCTCCATACATGGCACCATAATAAACACTTGTCATAAGAACGAGAGCCTGTGTTGCATCTAACTCTAAAGTAAAGGCAAGAGGTATGAGTATTGCGACTCCATTGGAAGGTCCAAGTCCTGGCAATGCCCCAATTATTGTTCCAAGAATGCATCCTATAATAGCTAAACTTAAAGTAGTTAATGTGAGGGCAATGCCAAAACCAAGAGCTAAATTTTGAAAAAGTTCCATAAGTGTTAACCTATTATAAATCTTGGGAAAGGAAATAGACTCAGTCCTAATCCAAATTTAAATATTGTAAATAATGATAAAGATAAAATTAAACCAGTTGCAGATGATTTATAAAAACTAGGTTGTATTAAGTAAGATAAAGCAGCTGATGCTAATGCTGTAGGTAAAAGAAAACCAAATGTTTTTAATGAGAAAGCATATAAAATTAAAACAATTAAAGCTGTAAATAATTTTATTATAGTTTTAGTATCTGGCCACAATGGATCTTTATCTGGTTTTAATATCATTGTTAATGAACAAATTAAAGCAGCACCAGAAACAATAAATGGAAAGTTTTTTGGTCCTAATGGATCAGCGAAAAAAGGTGATTCCAACTTGGTAGCACTGACAAAAAATGTCAGTGCTAATATAGTAAGTATAGAGCCGAATATTCGGTCTGACACTATTTCATTACACCAAGTTCTTTGGATAAAGCTTGGACTTCTGCCATTACGCCGACTACATAATCAGCAAAGTTGGAACCTACTTTATTAAATGGAGCTAATCCGTTAGCTGCCATTGCTTCTTGCCACTCGGCTGAATCCCCAACTTTTCTTAGCGCTTCAGTCCATTTTTTGTAAGAAGCATCAGAAGCTCCTTTTGGAGTATATAATCCTCTCCAGTTAACGGCTACAACGTCTATCCCTTGTTCTTTTGCTGTTGGTATATCCTCGAATCCTGGAATTCTTTCATCAGTAAAAGAAGCAAGAACTCTTACATCACCTGATTTTATAAATCCAACAACTCCTGATATATCTCCTGTCATAGCTGCAGTAAATCCTCCTACAGTTTGGGTAATAGCATCAGCATCACCATCAACTCCTATATATTTTACTTTAGCTATATCAGTGAAACCTTTTTTGCCTAATGCCATTAGAACTTTAAGATGATCAAAACCACCTGCAGCAGATCCTCCAGCAAATGCATGGTTAGCGGGGTCTGCAATAACAGCATCAAGTAAATCATTTAGATTTTTATAAGGTGAATCAGCAGCAACAACTATAACTCCTGGGTCAGCGCCAATCGCTCCAAGAAAACGTACTTGATCATAGGTCATACCCGAGTAGGCATTTTGTGCAAGTCGTGTAGCTGTTGCAGAAGAAGCAGCAACAATAAGGTCATCATCAGTATTTCTCTCATTAACTACATGACCATATGCTAGGCCACCACCGCCGCCCGCCATATTTGTCACTTGAATAGGTGAATCAACAGCACCAATGTCATACATTATTTTAGTTATTGTTCTGCAAGTAAAGTCCCAACCGCCACCAGGATTTGCAGGTGCAATACATTCAGCTGAAAACAAACTTGTCGCTGCAAATAATGAAACTGTAATAGCAGCAATTAGTGATTTAATACTTTTGATCATATTTTCCTCCTAAATATGATTTGGTTAAATTAATTGAGAAACAAGCAATCTCAAATTGTGAGGATAGGCATCTAAATTAAAAAACACAAGTATTCAATTTATAGCTGAACTCTTAATTTTCCTTATTAGTTAAATTCTTTTTGAATTCTTTCCAAGACAATTTTGGTATTCTCTCTAAATTATCAAAATCAACATAAACAATACCAAATCTTTTACTGTATCCATAAGCCCATTCAAAATTGTCAAGCAAAGACCAAGCAAAATATCCTTTCAAAGGAATATCGTTTTCTATTAGATTTTTACACTGTTTAAGGTGATCACTATAGAATTTAATTCTTTCAAAATCGTTAATTTTTCCATTTTTCAGACAATCTCTATTTGCCATACCATTTTCAGTAATGAAAATTGGAACATTTTTTGAATATTTATTATGTAATCTTTCAATAAGATTTTTAAGACCTTCTGGAAAAACTTCCCACCCCATATCTGTAACTATTAAATCTCCTTTTACGGATTTATATCCTAAAAAGGTCTCACTTTTATCAACTTTGATTATAGACCGAGTATAATAATTAACGCCTACCCAGTCTAAAGGTTGTGAAATAAATTTTAAGTCTTCTTCAAAATTATCAGGCATATACTTAGAAAAAAGTTTAATTGTTTGAGTGGGATAAGAACCTTTGAATATGGCTTCATCAAACCAAAGATTATGAATTTCATCTGCTAAATTTGTGACTTTTAAAGTTTCAGATTTTTCGTCAAATGGTTGTACAAACTGTTTATTTAAAACAATACCTACATTTTTATAATTATGACTTCTTATAACCTGTAAAGCTTCAGCATGTGCTACTAAAATCATATGCATTGTTTTAACTCCGGCTTCAATAGTCACTTCTCCAGGAGCATGTTCACCAAGGTAATGGCTAAGCCAAGACACACACCACGGTTCATTTATAGTTGCGATAGAATGTAATCTATCTGAAAAGTTTCTCATTATAACATCAGTAAAGTCAGCAAACCATTTTGTCGTATCTCTATTTTTCCAGCCGCCCTGAGACATAAAATTTTTGGGTAAATCCCAATGATAAAGTGTTGAGAAGGTTTTTAAATTATTCTCTAAAATTTCATCAATCAATTTATCATAAAAAGAAATTCCATCTTGATTAATCCGTCCTTTACCATCAGGAAGTATTCTCGGCCATGAAAATGAAAATCGATATGCTGAAAATCCTGCCTCTGATATAAGCTTAATATCTTCTTTATAATTTAGTATATGAGCACAAGCGATCTTGCCTGATTCATTATTATAAACATTTCCTTTTATTTTTGAGAAACAATCCCAATGACTTAAACCAGAGTTGCCAAAACTATTACCCTCTATTTGATAGCTAGAAGTTGCAACACCAAAAGTGAAATCATCAGGAAAATCTTTTATTATTTTTAGATCTGGCATTTAGATGAATATTAAATTTTAAAATTGAGCAATAATACAATAATATTAGTATAGGATTATTAAAATTCATTATTATTGCCTTTTTTTCAGGCACTTTAAATCTTTTTTATGATTATTAAAGTATTTAGATTGTAACCAATTCAGTATATGTGTAGTAATTTGTCCTTACGTTAAGTAATGTATTTTTTTTAAATAGGGGGAAAATATGAACATTTTTAGAATCAAAAAGTTCATCTTAGCAATAACACTTCTTGTTTTTCCAACAAGTATATTTGCTGGGAGTGGACATTATCACTATGATGGACCGGATATTTCTGGTGCCAAAATTAAAATTTTTGGACCATGGTTGGCTCCAGAAGATGCGAGTTTCAGAGATGTATTATCAATCTTTGAAAAAGAAACAGGAGCATCCGTAGAATATGGTGGTTCTGATGAATTTGAACAAATTATTAATATTGACTGTAAAGCTGGTAACCCAGCAGATATCGCAGTATTTCCACAGCCAGGTTTAGCTGCAAATATTGCTGCAACAGGTTGTCTAGCTCCACAAGGAAATGATTTAAAGCAAATGGTTTTGGATGATTATGCTGCAGGTCAATCATGGGTGGATTTAACCACTTATGCAGATGCGAATGGAAAAGACCAATTCTATGGAATTTTCTTTAGGGTTAATGTGAAAAGTCTAGTTTGGTATTCACCTGATAACTTTGAAGACAATGGATACGAAGTTCCACAAACTATGGAAGAATTAATTTCACTTACTGAAAAAATGGCTTCTGATGGAAATACACCCTGGTGTATTGGACTTGAATCAGGAGGAGCAACAGGTTGGCCAGCTACTGACTGGATGGAAGAAATAATGTTAAGAACACATCCTCCATCAGTATATGACCAATGGGTATCAAATGAAATGCCTTTCAATGACCAAAAGGTTATTGATGCTATGAACTTTTTTGGTACATTTGCCCTTAATGACAAGTATGTGGCAGGAGGATCTAAAGCAGTTGCAACTACAGGTTTTAGAGACTCTCCAAAGGGTTTATTTACTTCACCACCACAATGTATGATGCATAGGCAAGCTAGCTTTATACCAGCCTTCTTTCCTGAAGGAGTTGAAGCAGGTGTGGATTATGATTTCTTTTATTTTCCAGCATATTCATCAAAAGACTTAGGACGTCCAGTTTTAGGTGCAGGTACTGTGATTACTGCTACAAACAATAATCCAGCAACTGCTGAATTGATGAAGTTTTTAATGCATCCTGAAGCTCATGAAAGATTTATGGGTAAGGGAGGTTTTTTAACCCCACATAAAGGAGTTGATAAAAGCAAATATGCGAGTGATACTTTTAGAGGATTACATGATATTTTAGTTGGTGCGACTACTTTCAGATTTGATGGATCAGATTTAATGCCTGGAGCTGTAGGCGCTGGTTCATTCTGGACCGGTATGGTTGACTATACCAATGGAAAATCAGCAAAAGATGTTGCAGATGCCATTCAATCTAGTTGGGATGCAATTAAATAGTATCATTTAACGAAAAAGGCGAACAATAAACTTGTTCGCCTTTTTTTTTTATAATAAAAAATCATAATGAGTTTTTTTTCATTAATATCTACTATTTTGGTTGGGGTTTTATTTTTTATAATTTACTTTGGCTTATCAAATTTTATTTTAGATTTTATTTGTAGATTTAAAAAAAATTCTATAGCTCTTGAAAATTCTGTAAGAGCTATAATCTTTATTTTTCCAGCTTTTCTAGTTTTGTTTATATTTATTTTATATCCTGTTTTTGAGACAGTGAGATTAAGTTTTTATGATAAATTTGGTCGTGAATTTTTAGGTTGGAATAATTATTTGTGGGCAATAAATGATCCAAACTTTAGAAGAAGCATTTTAAACAATTTGGGTTGGCTTTTGATAGTTCCAACTCTTAGTACTTTTTTTGGATTAGTTATTGCCAATTTAACAGATAGAATTTGGTGGGGAACTATTGCTAAATCTATCATCTTTATGCCTATGGCTATATCTTTCGTAGGAGCTGGAGTTATATGGAAATTTATTTATGATTATAGAGGAACTGATGATCACCAAATAGGTTTATTAAATGCAATTGTAGTTTCTCTTGGTATGGAACCTCAAGCGTGGCTCACAATTTCTATTTGGAACAATCTTTTTTTGATGGCTATTATGATTTGGATTCAAACTGGTTTAGCTTTAGTTATTTTCAGCGCTGCTCTTCGAGGTATTCCAAATGAAACACTTGAAGCAGCACGAATAGACGGGGCAAGCGAATTTAGAATATTTTGGTCCATAATTATACCCTTTTTAGAAAGAACTATTTTAGTCATTTGGACTATCATCACAATTTTAGTTTTAAGGGTTTTTGACATCATCTATGCAATGACTAATGGAGAGTGGCAAACAGAAGTTCTAGCTAACTTAATGTATGACTGGATGTTTAGAGGTGGTGGTGATTCTGGTCGTGGAAGTGTATTAGCATGTTGTATTATGATAGGGGTAATTCCAATTTTATTTTGGAATTTATATAGACATAGACAAGAGCAAAAATATGAAAATTAAAATCAACTTTAGTTCAATCTTATCTCAGTTACTTTTATTATTTTTTGTAATTTTATGGATAACACCTACCTTTGGACTTTTTATAAGTTCATTTAGGGATAAAGATCAATTGGCTATTAGTGGTTGGTGGACTTCACTTGTAACAACTGAAGTAAATGAAATACATAGAACTAAGGGTAAAAAAGATCAGGTAGAAGATGAAGGTTTTTATATTATAAAAGGAAATTTATTTAAAAAAGATGAAGGTAAAAAAGTTTTAAGCTATGGAGTGACATCCAAAAATATAAATGCCTATAAAGTAGGTGAAGTTGCTATCTTAAAAGATAAATCAGAAATAACTGTTTTTGAAAATGGTAATTATCAATTGAAATCTAAAAGTGAGTTTAAAAAGAAAAAAGGAAGAAGAATATTTATTACTGCCACTAGTCCACCTAGTTTTACTTTGGACAATTATAAAGAGGTATTATTTAAAGAAGGATTGGGCCAAGCATTTTTGAATACAATTGCTGTTGCTTTACCTGCTACTTTAATTCCATTAATTATATGTTCTTTTTTTTCTTACTCTTTAACTTGGATGAATTTTTTTGGTAGAGATTTATTATTAGCAACTATAATTGCATCTCTTGTTGTCCCTTTGCAGATGTCTTTAATACCAATTCTTACCATCTATAATGATTTAGGAGCTCTATTTAATGTTGAGGCAAAATCATTTCCAGGTGTTTGGATGGCACACACCGGTTTTGGCTTGGCGTCTACAACTTTTCTATTATGGAATTTTATGAAATCTCTCCCCAATGAAATGCTAGAAGCTGCTAAGGTTGATGGAGCTAGTCATTATGATACTTTTGTTAGAATTGTTATTCCCTTATCCATTCCTGCTTTTGCCTCCATTTTTATTTTACAATTTTTATGGGTTTGGAATGATTTATTAGTTGGACTTGTTTTTTTAGACAAACATCCCAGTGAAATCATTTTAACAGCGAAGCTGAAAGAGTTATTAGGATCTAGAGGAGAAAACTGGGAAATTTTAACAACTGGTGCTTTCATATCGATGACAGTGCCTTTATTTATTTTCTTTTCTTTACAGAGATTTTTTATAAGAGGTCTTGTAGCAGGTTCTGTAAAAGGATAAATCTTTTAAAATTTTAATTTTTTGCTAAAATTTAGGCAGTTTTATTAAAGTTTTTTTTTTACAATTGATACTGGCTTGATTTATAGTTATTTTATTTAGATGATGTTTTATATAAAACTCATTTGTGATTTCATTAAAAGGTAAAAGACATGCACAGAATTGTATTAATTGGAGCTGGAAGCACCATTTTTGGATTGGGAGTTGTTGGGGATATTTTTAAATCTAAAACTTTAGAAGGATCAACAATTGTTTTGCATGATATAAATCCAGAGGCATTAAATAATACCTTAAAAATTGCAAATGATTATAAAGAAAAATTAGGAAAAAATATTTCTATAGAAGCTACTACTTCAAGAAAAAAAGCTCTTCAAGGTGCTTCATTCTGTTTAATTTCTATTGAAGTTGGTAATAGATTTGATCTATGGGATCAAGATTGGAAAATGCCACTTCAATATGGGATAAAGCAAGTTTATGGTGAAAATGGTGGTCCTGGCGGATTATTTCACTCCCTAAGAATTATACCTCCAATTTTAGAAATTTGTGAAGACATTCAAGCAATTTGTCCTGATGCATATATATTTAATTATTCAAACCCAATGCAGCGAATATGTCATGCTGTTACTTCAAAATTCCCTAATCTTAATTTTATTGGTTTGTGTCATGAGATTGAATCCATGCGTCGTCAACTTCCAACTTTAATGGAAACTGAATTATCAAACATTGAGTTCAGGGCAGGTGGTTTGAATCATTTTAGCATATTATTAGATGCTAAATATAAAAATAATGGGAAAGACGGTTATCCGTCAATTAGAAGAAATTTTAGGGATTATTTTAAAGATTTAGTTAATGATCATGAAGGTTTTAAATCTGATCCTGGAGCAGAAAGAGGAGTATTTTTTAAAATATATGAGGATTTTAATTATCTTCCTATAACCACTGATAGTCATTTAGGTGAATATGTACAATGGGCATATAGTGTAGCTGATCATGGAGGAATTTTACATTTTTATGATAGTTACAAAGAAAAATGTTTAACATTTTTTGAGAGTGATAAGCTATATTCTTCCTTTTTTGATATGGACAGTCAAACTTTTCATGAAAGATTTGTTCCTATTGCAGAAGCTATTATTGAAGATCAAGGATTAGAAGAGGCATCGGTTAATATACCTAATAATGGTTTTATAGATTGTTTACCAAAAGATATTGTGGTTGAAGTGCCTGCTATCGTAGATAAAAATGGTATAAAAGGTATTACTCTTGAGAATTATCCTAAAACTTTTGGAAGCTTATTAAACTTACAGTCAGGCGTTATTCAGTTAACTACTCAGGCAGTTTTAGAAAAATCAAAACATAAAGCTTATTTAGCTTTATTAGCTGATCCTGTAGTTACAAGTGTTAATGATGCTGAAAAATTATTAAATAATATGATTACAGTACAAAATAAGTATCTTTCATATTTGAATTAATATATCTTATATTTAGATCAATGGCTGAAATACAAATAAATTCATTAAGTAAATCTTTTGGTAAATCAAAGGTTATTAAGGATATATCACTTTCTATTCAAAGTCGTTCTTTTACGGTTATTGTAGGACCAAGTGGATGTGGCAAATCAACCTTATTAAGAATGATAGCTGGTCTAGAAAAAATAGATACTGGTGAAATAAAAATAGCTGGTAAGTCAGTAAATGATTTACCACCTAAAGACCGAGAGATTGCAATGGTTTTTCAGTCTTATGCTCTATATCCGCACATGACTGTTTTTAACAATATGGCTTTTGGTTTGAAATTAGAAAAAAAATCTAAATCAGAGATAGAAAATAGAGTAAAGGAAGCTGCTAGAATTTTACAGATAGAAAATTTACTAGATAGAAAGCCTAAACAACTATCAGGAGGCCAAAGACAGCGGGTAGCCATAGGTCGTGCAATCACTAGAAATCCAAAAGTATTTCTTTTTGATGAACCTTTATCGAATTTAGATGCTGCTTTGAGAGTTGCAACTAGAATAGAGATAGCAAATCTACATGATTCAATGCCTGATGCAACGATGGTCTATGTAACCCATGATCAAGTTGAAGCTATGACTTTAGCCAATCAAATAGTTGTACTTTCTGAAGGTCAAATTGAACAAATTGGTTCACCTCTAGAATTATACGAGGAGCCAGACAATTTATTCGTAGCAAAATTTATCGGTTCTCCAGCTATGAATATTATTCCAATTGAAATACTTACAACAGGTATAAATCCAGTAGGAAAAATTAATGAAAAAATAAAAATAACCTTGGAAACCAAATTCAGTTCTTCTGATAAAGGAAGAGAATTTCATTTAGGTTTTCGCCCTGAAAATTTAATGCTTGCCAAAACAGATAAAAATTCATTTACTGCTGATGTATCTTTAGTGGAGTCATTGGGAGAGTATGCATTAGTTTATGCTAATATTAAAGGATCTTCGTCGGATTATAATATTATTGCAAAACTTTTAGGTACTCCAAAGATTAGTAAAGGAGATCAAGTCTCTTTTCAAATTCAAAAAAGCAAAATGCATTTATTTGATGAGGAAGGCAGGCGTTATATAAATGGAAAAAAACAAGTTTAAAGTAAGTAGTTGGAATGAATGGGACCCACTAAAACATGTTATAGTCGGTAAAGCAGATAATTGCCATATTCCTCCTCCAGAACCAGCTCTTGATGCAAAGGTTCCAGAAAATAGTGATATGAAAGGTCAATGGGGTAAGAGACCCCAAGAGACCATTGATAAAGGGAATGAATTATTAGACAATTTTGCAAAGATGCTAGAGGGTCGAGGAATAAAAGTAGATAGACCAACTCCAGTTGATTTTTCATTACCAGTAAGCACCCCTGATTTTAATACAGATAGTCAATTTGGATGTATGCCTCCTAGAGACGTACTATTGACTGTAGGCTCTGAAATTTTAGAGGCTACTATGTCGTATAGATGCAGGTGGTTTGAATATTTGTGTTATAGACCATTACTAAAAAAATATTGGGAAGATGATCCTAATTTTAGACATGAGTCTGCACCTAAACCAAGATTAACTGATGATGATTATAGAGATGATTATCTTTCAGAAAAAATTGGTGAAGAAAAAAGATTAGAATGGGCGGCCGACAAATTTTTTGTAACTACAGAAGAAGAACCTTTATTTGATGCTGCTGATGTTTTGCGTTTCGGAAAGGATTTAGTGGTACAGCATGGTTTTACAACAAACAAAAAAGGTATTGAATGGTTAAGAAGGCATTTTTCTAATCACAGAGTGCATGCAGTTAATTTTCCTGGTGATCCTTATCCAATTCATATAGACGCTACTTTTACTCCTATAAGACCAGGTTTAATTCTTAATAATCCCAAAAGACGTTTGCCAGAAGATCAAAAAAAATTGTTTGAAAAAAATGATTGGAAAATTGTTGATGCTGCACCCCCAGCTCATAACTCTCCACCAGCTCTTTGCTATTCATCTGTTTGGCTTAGTATGAATGTTTTAGTTCTTAATCCTAAAACAGTTTGTGTTGAAAAGTCTGAAGTTTATCAAGCTGAACAGTTAGATAGATTGGGAATGGAAGTAGTTGAAGTAGATTTAAGAGATGCATATGCTTTTGGAGGGGGACTTCATTGTTGTACTGCTGATGTATATAGAGAGGGAAAATGTGAGGATTACTTTCCCAATCAAAATTAAAAAATTATTAATCTCCATAAAACTCTTTAATAGTCTTTATAAAGCTATTTAAAACTTCATCAGTAATGTTTAAATGCATCACTAACCTAGTCTCAGGAGAAGGTTTTGAAATTATAATCCCTTTGTTTTTCAAAAAAGAAAATAAATCAGATCCTTTTTTTTCAATTGGTTCAAAAAAAACCATATTTGTAAAACTATTTAAATCTTTACCATTTTTTTTACAGTGATATGGATTTAAAGCTTTTGCTAAAAAAGAAGCTCTTTCATGATCTTCTTTTAATCTTTGGATATTATTTTTGACCGCATACAAACAAGCTGCTCCCAATACCCCCACTTGTCTTAATGCACCCCCTAAAATCTTTCTTTGACGACGAACTTTATGTTCCATGCTTTCAGGAAAACAAAGTATAGATCCTGCAGGTGCTCCTAAACCTTTTGAAAAACAAATTGATACACTATCTGCATATTTTACAATATCTTTTGGTTCACATTTTAGGTCTTCAATAGCATTAAATAATCTGGCTCCATCTAAGTGTATATTTAAATCCATTTCTTTGGCTTCAGAGTGATTTCTTTTTAAATTTTCGATAGGTATTGCTCTACCTTGAGATGTATTCTCTAAACAAAGTAACTTGGAAATTGGATAGTGGGGGTCATCGGGTTTAACAGCATTCTTAATTGAACCATCTTTAATCGATAGACTTTCTTCTACTTCTATTGTGCTAATAGCTATACCCCCAAGTACTGAAGCACCCGCAGCCTCATCTAGTGCAGTATGGTAGACATTTCCAACAATCATTTCTTCACCTCTACCGCAATGAGATAAAATTGCTGATAAATTACTCTGAGTCCCACTTGTCATAAAAACGGCTCGATCCTTACCCAAAAGTTCTGAGAATTCTTTTTCCAATTTATTGATGGTAGGGTCTTCTCCATAAACATCATCTCCAACTTCTGCTTCATACATAGCTTGGAGCATTTCTTTTGAAGGTTTAGTTACAGTATCGCTTCTTAAATCAATCATTTGAAATTAAAAAATTTGACAGTTTAATATCTAATAAAGATTATAATTAGATTAGATGGTTTGCAACCTAAGAAAATGGAGGTTTTAATGTCAGATGAAAAACCAGCTTACATTTTGGTAGATGTAAAAATTAAGAATAATGAAAATTATGAAAAATACAAAAGCTTGGCTAAACCCCTTGTAGAAAAATTTGGAGGAAAGTATTTAACCAGAGGCGGACATATGGAAGTTATTTTAGATGAATTATGGTCTCCGACAAGAATGGTATTAGTAAAATTTCCTAATTTAGAAAAAGCAAAGGAATGGCTTAATAGTCCAGAATATGCAGAAGTAGCAAAAATAAGACTTGAAAACTCTGTTGGCACTTTTGTTTTATTAGAAGGTTTTTAACATTAATTCTAATTTTCTTTATTAGCTAAAAATCCAATTATAGGACATTCAGGCCTTTGATCTCCATTACAACTTTTAGCAACTCTTGAAAGTTCATTTTTTAAGGAATGTAATTCTGACATTTTTTGATCAATTTCATCTATTTTTTTTAGTGTTAATTTTTTAACTTCACTACTCGATCTAGTTCTATTTTCATAAAGGCTTAAAAGCTCTCTACATTCTTCAATTGAAAAATTGAACTTTCTAGCTTTTCCAACAAATAATAGTTTTTCAATATCTTGGTTTGTAAAAATTCGATAATTTGAGGTCTCATTAGTTTTGGGATTGATTAAACCAATATCAGAATAAAATCTGACGGTTTTTATTGGCAAATTTGATTTTTTTGCAGCTTCTCCAATATTCATTTTAAACCCCACTTGACTCTCCACTTTGTGGAGACCTTATGTAGTAAAATATAAGGATTTAATCAATGAATACAACTACATTAAAATCTAAAATTTCTTGGACTTGTAAAAATACTTGGAAGAAAGCTTCTTACAATACTTCCTGGTGTTTGCTAGGTTGTGCGATTGGTGACTTAGGGACAATTGCTTTTTTTCAGTACACTGGAATTCCATGGCCTCCTCTATTGATTTTCTCACTAGCGATTATAAATGGTTTAATCACATCTATTATCTTAGAAACTATTATATTATGTCGACAAATGTCTTTCGCTGATGCCTTAAAGACTAGTTTGGGTATGTCCCTTATTTCAATGATTAGCATGGAAATAAGTATGAACCTTGTAGATTATATTTTAGTAGGGGAAGCTAAGCTTGTATTTTGGGTTGTTCCTTTAATGCTTCTTGCTGGATTTATAACTCCACTTCCTTATAATTATTGGAGACTTAAAGCTTTGGGAAAGTCTTGTCATTAAGTTAATCTAACCAATAATTTTACTTCCTCTAAGCCAACTTTGCTTTAAAATTGGCTTATTTTTATATAAACAGAATCTTAATAAATCAGCTCTTTTTCCAATTTCCAACACACCTCTATCCTTCAACCCCATTGCTTTTGCAGGATTAGAAGTAACTGTAGCAATACCATAACACATATCTTCGGAAATGATTCCTAATTTTATAGCGCCTAATAATAGGGAAGATGGCATATAATCTGAGGATAAAATAGATAAAGTTTTTTCTTCAACTAAATCAATAGCGGAAAGATTTCCAGAATGTGATTTTCCCCTTAAAAGATTAGGAGCTCCCATAATAACCATTAAACCATTTTTATTAGAAGCTTTTGCAGCCTCTAATGTGGTTGGAAACTCTGCTAATTTAACTCCCATTTTTTTTGAACTCAAGACATCGTTTAAGGTAGTATCATCATGACTAGCTAGAACAGTATTTAAGTATTTAGAACACTCTAAAATTTTTTGTGTGTGTATCTTCCCATTTTTCTCTTGTAGTTGATAGAGCAGATTGAAATGTTCATTAATTTCATTCTTAGACATTGAATATTTTCCTTTCAAATATTCCGCCATTTTACTAATGTCTCTAAATTGTCTTTGTCCAGGAGTATGGTCCATCATACTTAAAATACCTATTCTATCTTCCTTTGAAAATTCATCTAATTCTTCAATTAATGTTTCAGAGCATATTTCAGCTCTTAAATGTATAAAGTGACTTACTCTTAAAAAATTAAACTTTAGCATTTCAAGAAAAAGCTTTACTATTTTTTTTGCATATTTTGGGTAGCTTTTTTTTGTTTCAGAAATTATTGATCCGACCCTTAATGCGTCATAAACAGTAGTTATACCTACACTTGCAAGTTCTGAATCATGAGATAGAAGTGCAGCATCTAATGGCCAAGTGACACCAGGTCTTGGCTCCATGTGCCTCTCTAAATTGTCAGTATGTAATTCTATAAGGCCTGGACATACAAAGTCACCATTACAATCTATAGATTTTTTTGAAGTTTGAGTTCCTTTATCTATAGCTGTTATTATGCCATTATTAAATTTTATTGAACCTTTAAATTGTTCTTTTTCAAAAACTAATTTGGCATTTGATAAAACATGTTCAGACATTTATCATAATCCTATTAAAATTAAAATATCTTAGAAAAGCATTATGAAATTTAAAAGGTATGCAATTTACTATATTCCAGAAATGGATGCTGAGTTTTATAAATCTGGAACTAAATGGTTGGGTTGGGATGTTTTTACGGGAAAGAAAAAAGTAAATAACAAAGATCATATTACTAAAAATGCTCGGCGTTATGGGTTTCATGGTACTTTGTACCCCCCATTTGAGTTGAAGTCTAAAATAAACTTTAATGATTTTGAAAAATCTGTTGATCAATTTGCTAAAAATAAAAAAGCATTTGATATGGGAAAAGGTAAAATAACAAATCTGGATCAATTTATTGCAATTTGTTTTAATGAGTCCGAAAAAAAATTGAAATTTTTTGCGGCAGATTGTATCAAGTACTTTCACAAATATCGAAAATATCCTTCTCAAAATGAGCTTGAAAAAAGAAGGAAAATTGGTCTTACAAAAAGGCAAGAAAAAAATCTTGTAGAGTGGGGATATCCTTATGTAATGGAAGAATTTAAATTTCACATGACATTGACAGGACATTTGCAAGATAATGAAAAAAAACTTATAGAGAGTAAATTGAAAAAAATATTTATATCCTCTTTTAATAATCCAATTAAATTCAACTCCATTTGTTTGTTGGGTGAAGATGCCGATAATTTTTTCCATTTTATTAATCGCTTCTACTTATCAGATTAATCTTTTCAATAAATTCTTTCAAAACCAATGAGATTAGTTTGTTGTTATTTATTACGATCGCATCTTTATTAATTTGAAAATTTTGTCTATTAAGTCTCAATTTTATTTGATCTAGGGATTCTCGTCCTCTTAATAGAAGCCTTTTTTCCAAAACTTTCTTATCTGCATGAATATGTATAATTTTTAATTCCGAAAATTTTTTTTTAATTAAAGGTATTGCTTCTCTAGAACCATTAAAAATTACAATATTTCCTTCATTTATTTTTTGATCAATAGAGATTGGAATTCCATAATGTATTTCATGGGCTTCCCAGAATAAAGAAAATTCACCTCTTTTTTTTTTATCCCTGAATTCTTCTAAACTAACTGAAATAAAATCTTCATTTTCTTTCTCATTTTCTAATCTTGTAATAATCCTTTTTGGAAAATAAAAGGGAAGAATTTTTTTTGCATTTTGTATTAAAGTATCTTTTCCAACACCTGATGGTCCTACAACAGTAATTATTTTTCCTTTAAGGTTCTTTTGCATTTTATTTCATCAAGCTTACGTCAATCTCGCGATCACAGATTTCTTTTCTTATTTCTTGATCGTGGAAAATTCCTAATATTGCTGTATTCTTTTTCTTTGTTTTTTTTATAAGTGATAAAACAACGTCTCTATTTTTATTATCTAGGCTTGCAGTTGGTTCGTCTAAAAGTAGTACCGGATAATCAAATATAAATCCTCTTGCTATATTTACTCTTTGTTGTTCCCCTCCTGAAAAAGTTGAAGGAGATAACTCCCAAAGATTTTGGTTTATATTTAATTCTTTCAACATTTTTTTAACTTTAATTATGCCTTTTTTGTATCCTATTTTATTTAGTAACAGAGGCTCTAAGACAGTATCGATTGTCTTAACCCTTGGTATCACCCTTAAAAATTGAGAGACATAACCTATTTTAGATCTTCTAAGTTCAATAGTTTTTCTTGGGGTTTTAAATGATAATATTTCTCCATCTATAGAAATTTGACCAGAATTATATAGATAATTACCATAAATCATTCTAATTAAGGTTGATTTTCCCGATCCTGAGCTTCCAGTAAGTGCAACACATTCACCTTTTTTTATTTCTAGATTGCAGTTTTTTATTACATTTATTTTTGAACCTCCTTGATGGTGCAGACGAAATTCCTTAGATACATTTTTAATCACTATCATTTTAAAACTGCAAAACTGACGAAACTAATAGTTGGGTGTACTCATGTTGAGGATCATCAAGCACCTGATCTGTGAGACCTGTTTCAACAACTTCACCAGATTTCATGACAATTAAACGATCTGCAAGAAGCCTAACTACACCTAAATCATGAGTTACAATTATAACTGATAAATTTAACCCTATAACAATTTTTCTTAATAAATCCAATAGTTTAGCCTGAACCGAAACATCAAGACCTCCTGTTGGTTCATCCATAAAAATTAATCTAGGTTCTGTAATCAAATTTCTAGCAATTTGTAATCTTTGCTGCATTCCACCAGAAAAAGTTGTTGGATTATCATCTATCCTCTCTGTGCTAATTTCAACCTTACTTAACCAATTTAGAGCTTTTGATCTCAAAGAAGAATAATTTCTTTGTCCCAATGCCATTAATCTTTCAGTAATATTCCCACCAGCAGAAATGTCCATCCGGAGTCCATCTCCAGGATTTTGGTGAACAAAAGCCCAATCTGTTCTTGAAAGATATCTTCTTCTTACCTCAGTAATTTCCGTAAGCTCTTCTTTCACATCAGTTCTAGATTTAAATTTAATTGAACCCTTATCTACTTTTAATCTTCCAGCCAGACA
>CACFXF010000023.1 GCA_902570265.1 uncultured Alphaproteobacteria bacterium
AATAGTAGTGGGAATAAATTCTGCTCATCACTTAAAACAAATAACTAAATACATGAGAAAACCAAAACTCAACAAAAAACCAAATTGGCAGAATTCAATAAGTAAAGATTTAATAGATCCAAGGTTATGGAAATAAAAAAACAAATTTTGGCAGTTATCCAAGCAAGAATGAACTCTACAAGATTACCGGGGAAAGTTCTGAAAAAAATTGGAGATTCAACTTGTATTGAAATTTTATTAAAAAGACTTTCAAAAAGTGAATTAATTGATCGAATTATAGTTGTGACATCAACAAACCAATATGATGACATTCTTTATGACAAATTAAACAAAATTGGTGTTGATTGTTTTAGAGGTGAAGAAACAAATGTATATAAGCGTTTTCTTGATGCTTTAAAAAATTCAAAAGCCTCAGTAATATTAAGGATAACGGCAGATTGCCCTTTAATTGATCCAGTTTTAGTTGATAAAGTTATTAAAGATTTTTTAAATAAAGATGTTGATTATGTCAGTAATGTTGATCCTCCATCTTTTCCTGACGGAATGGATGTTGAAGTAATAGATAGAAATTGCTTGGAAAATAACTATTCTAGTAATCTAAATAAATATCATTTAGAACATGTGACCTCTTATATAAGAGAAAATAAAAAATTTTCAAAAAGTAATTTCGAAAATGAAAAGGATTATTCTTACATTAGATTAACTTTAGATGAGGCAATTGATTTAGAAGTTATAAATTCAATTTTTAAATATTTTCAACCTGATATATATTTCTCATTAGAAGAAATAATTGATTTATATAAAAAAAATAAATCTCTTTTCAAAAATATTGATTTGATAAGAAACGAAGGATCTAAAATGAATAATGGCCAAAAATTATGGAAAAAAGCCAAAAAGATAATACCAGGTGGAAATATGCTACTGTCAAAAAGAACAGAAATGTTTCATCCTTTAAAATGGCCAGCCTATTTTGATAAAGCTAAAGGGTGTAATATTTGGGATCTTGACGGAAAGAAATATATTGATATGTCGTTGATGGGTGTAGGAACAAATATTCTAGGTTATGCTAATGAAGAAGTTGATAACTATGTAAAATTAAATTTAGACAAGAGTAATATGAGTACTCTTAATTGTCCTGAAGAGGTTTGGCTAGCAGAGAAACTAGTTGAAATGCACCCATGGTCAGAAATGGTTCGATTTGCTAGAACAGGCGGTGAAGCTAATTCGATTGCTGTAAGAATTGCTCGTGCTGCCTCAGGAAAAGATGGCATAGCTATTTGTGGTTACCACGGTTGGCATGATTGGTATCTAGCATCTAATATAAACGATACTGAAAATTTAAAAGATCATCTTCTTCCAGGGTTAGAAGCAAATGGAGTTCCCAAAGAGTTAAAAAACACTACCTTTCCTTTTCATTACAATGATCTTGATGGATTAAAAAAAATCATTTTTGAAAACAATATAGGATTAATAAAGATGGAGGTTATAAGGAATCTTAAACCTTCAAATAATTTTTTAAAAGAAGTTAGAAAATTAGCCACTAAAAATAATATTGTACTTATTTTTGATGAGTGTACCTCAGGGTTTCGCGAAAACTTTGGTGGGATTCATTTAAATTATAAAGTAAATCCAGATATTGCTATTTTTGGAAAAGCTCTTGGTAATGGATATGCTATTACTGCTATTGTTGGAACTAAAAATGTTATGGAAGCAGCACAAAAATCTTTCATAAGTAGCACTTTCTGGACGGAACGTATTGGTGTAAGTGCTGCTTTAAAAACGCTTGAAATTATGGAAAAAAATAAAAGTTGGGAAATTATAACTAGTGTTGGAAAAAAAATTAGAATGATTTGGAGTGATATTGCAGATGATAATAATCTTAGTATTAATATCTCAGGCCTATCATCACTTTCTTCATTTAATTTTGTCAGCAAAAATAATTTAAAATATAAAACACTGATTACCCAAGAGATGCTTAAAAAGGGTATTTTAGCAAGTAATTCAGTATATACTTCAATAGCTCATACGAATGAATGTCTAGTTAAATATTCTGACAATTTAAACGAAATATTCAAGATAATTAAAAGTTGTGAAAAAAGTGTTAAAAACATTGATACACTAATTGAAGGTCCAGTTTGCCATAATGGATTTTATAGACTTAATTAGGATCAAAATTTGTTAAAAGAAAAACTTAAAATTGCAATCAGAGTTGATGCCAGCAAAAATATTGGAGGTGGACACTTTAGAAGATGCTTAACTTTGGCAAAAGAGGCCCAAAGAAAAGGACATTCTGTAATATTTATTTCAGCACAATTACCAGAGATAGAAATACATCTTCTAAAAAAAAATAATCTATTATTTGAAAATATATTGTTTGAAAAAAATGAAAAACAACTCATTGATAGTAATATAAAATATAAACAAAATTTTTATAAAAATTGGTTAAAGTTACCAATTTTGGAGGATGCAAGAAGAACAAGTAAAACTATGGAGCAATTTCAACCTAATTGGATTATTTTTGATCATTATGGATTAGATATTGAATGGGTAAATAAAATCAGAAAAAAACATAATAATTGTTTTTTTTTAGCCATTGATGATTTGGATAATAGAAACCTTGGTTCAGATTTTTTACTAGATCAAACATCAATCATTAATAAAAAAAGAAATTATAAATCACCTGGTATTTTAGTTGGACCAAGGTTTGCTCTCTTATCAAATGAATTTAATAAACTAAGAAAAAAGAGCCTCCAAGAAAGATTAAAAAGACAATCAGTGACTTTGAAAAACAAAAGTTTTAATATATTAATATCGCTTGGGCTATATGATAATAAAAAATTATTACCAACTCTAGTAAATACCTTATCAAAACTTGATAAAATAAATATCATAGTAGCCACTAGCTCTGAATGTCAAACTCTTACAGAACTAATAGAAATTTCAAAAAAATATGATAATACATCACTTATATTAGATTCAGAAAATATAGCTGAACTTATGTTAAGAGCTGACATTTGTATTGGAGCATCAGGTATGAGTATATGGGAAAGATGTTGTATGGGGTTACCAAGTCTAACAATTACAATAGCAAATAACCAAAAAAAAATCACAAGAGAAACAACAGATTTGAATATATCTCAGGAATTGAGTATAAGCACCATTAAAGATAAAGAAAAATTAACTGCTGTAGTATCAAATTTAATTTATTCTCCAGAAAAATTGCAAAAGCTATCAAAAAATTCTTTTAAAATTTGTGATGGGTTAGGAGCTATAAAAGTAGTTAATTTTTTGGAAGCAAAATTAAAAAAAGTTGAAGTTATTGATTCCAAAAGACTTTTATCATGGAGAAATAAAAAGTTTATAAGAGAAAATAGTTTTAACAAAAAAAAGATTGATGAAAAAAGTCATGCAAAATGGATTAAAAATACACAAAATTCTAAAAAAGGGATTTGGCTTATATATGCAGAAGGGAATATAGGTATTGGACACTGTAGTGCTATATATATAAGTAAAAAAAATGTTTCTTGGAGTTTCTATATAGGTCGGAAAAATTTTTCACCAGGATGCGGTGTAAGAATGTTAGTTTTCTTCTTAAAAAAGTTATTCTTTGAAGAAGGAATATCAAAAATTGAGGCCAAGATAATTCTTGATAATCAAAAGTCAAAAAAATTACATCAAGAACTTGGTTTTACCTTACAATCAAAAAATGATAATTTTGAAAATTATACTTTAACCAAAGATATTTTTAAAAAAAAATATTATTTAAATAACTAGTATTATGAAAAAAGAATTAGTAATCAATGATAAAAAAATTGGGTTCAATACTGAACCATATATTATTGCTGAATTATCAGGGAACCATAATGGCGATATAAATAGAGCAATTAAGCTAATTGATGCTGCAGTCGCATCTGGAGCAAATGCAATTAAATTACAAACATATACAGCTGATACTTTAACAATAGACTCAAATAGATCAGAATTTATAGTAAAAGGAGGCCCATGGTCAGGCCAAAAACTTTATGATCTATATAAGCAGGCAAGTACCCCATGGGATTGGCATCCCATAATTTTTCAATATGCCAAAAAAAAAAATATTCACTGTTTTTCTTCACCTTTTGATGATAGTGCTGTCGATTTTTTGAACAGTTTGTCAGCTCCTGCTTATAAAATTGCATCTTTTGAAATTGTTGACATACCACTTATAAAAAAAGCTTCTTCAAAAAATAAGCCTTTAATTATGTCTACTGGTGTTGCTGATTATAATGAAATAAGTGAAGCTTGTGATACTGCAAGTAATTTTGGTGCAGATGGTTATGCTTTGTTACATTGCATATCGGACTATCCTTCTCATACAAAAGACATGAAACTCAAAACCATTCAAGAATTAAAATCTCATTTTAATGTTCCAATTGGTCTTTCCGACCATACGATAGGCTCAACTGTAGCAGTTGCAGCAATTACTCTCGGGGCAACTATAATTGAAAAACATATTACTTTAAGTAGATTAGACGGAGGACCAGACTCAACTTTTTCATCTGAACCTGATGAATTCAAGAAACTCGTACAAGATTGCAAGAATATTTTTAAAGCAAATACAAGCGCTTCCAATAATGTTTCAGGTGCAAGTAAATCTAATGCTATTTTTCGAAGATCAATTTTTGTTGTGAAAGATATGAAAAAAGGTGAAGTATTTAACAAAGATAATATAAGATCAATAAGACCAGGTTTAGGATTAAAACCAAAGTTTTTCGATGAAATTCTAGGTAAAAAAGCTAGTATGGATCTTGAAAGAGGAGAACCTTTGAGTTGGAAAAAAATAATCAATTAAAATCAGTAAATCTTTTGGCAGTATCAACTGCTAAGAATACTAACGCTATATTGAAAGAAGTAATAAAAAAACATCGAGAAGCTATTAATCTTAAAATTCACTTAGGAGATGTTACTAGCGACTTTAAAGCATCGTCTCTTGTAAGAATGAATAATAAGCCTGGAATAAAAGGGCATTTGTTTGAAAAAAATAAAAGCTATATGGGTGCTGATCATAAATTATTAGCATCAGAAGATTTTTATAAAAATCTAGAAACTTTTATTGATCAACTATATCGTCATTCAGATGCTTACAGATATAAATCACATAATTTAAAAAATTTACAAGATTACATAGATTACTATCATATCCTAGCAGATGCTATATCTAATGAGATTTTTTCAAAAAAAATAAATCACGTATTATTTTTTAATATTCCTCACCTAGCTTATGATACTATCATTTATCAAATAGCAATGTCTCTTAAAATTCCAATAACTATAGTGACACAATCACTCTTTCCAGATAAATTTTTTTCACTGGAAAAAATTGAATGTTATGGTGATTTTAATAAAGATAAGATCATAAAAAAGGATAATTTATTAAAACTTCCAAAATTGAATTTATTTTATATGAAAAAGATTAAACAAAGAAACGAAAAGTCTGGTCAAATAAATTTAAAAACTCTTGCACATTTTTTAATGTTTATAATTTTTAAAATGCCATCACTATTTTTTAAACCAATATATGTAATAAAAATATTAATGAGGATCCAAAAAATTTACAAAAAATTTCCTAAGTGGCGTGATCCATTTGCTAATTTTTTTCATAAAAATGAACTTAGTTACTTTGAACATTTAGCAGAATTTGAGAATAACAAAATTAATTTTGAAGAGAATTTCGTCTATTTCCCACTTCCAATGCAACCTGAAATGACAACCTCAGCAATTGGAGGAGAATTTAGAGATCAACTTCTAGCTTTAGAAAAATTATCCAAAATTTTACCAAGTGACGTTAAAATTTATGTAAAAGAAAATCCCAAACAAGGGTCTTATGCACGAGGACCATTATTTTTTCATAGACTTTCAAGGATTAAATCAATTTGTTTTGTACCTTCTTATGCTGATACAAACTTATTAGCAGATAAAGCAATTTTTATTGCTACAGTTACTGGAACAGTGGGATGGGAAGCATTATGTAAAGGAAAAAATATTTTAGTTTTTGGTCACGCCTGGTTCAAAGATTTTCCTGGAGTAATAAAATTTCACGAAAACTTAACTTATAAAGAAATAATAAAACAAAAACCTAATGAAAAATTAATACTTTCAAAATTTCAAAAATTGATGGCTCTTTCACATGACGGTGTTATTGATAGAGCTTACACAAATTTAGTAACAAATTATGATATAAATACTAATACTAAGAAAACAGCAGATACTATTTCAAGATTAATATTAAGAAAAGAAAAGGTTACTTTCTTAAAGACATGATTTTTGCAAAACATTAATTACACTATCTTGCATTTCATCATTTAAATCATAGAATATTGGTAAGCTAATAGCTTTGGAATAGTAAAGTTCTGAATTGGGAAATAATCCAAACTTAAAACCTCTGTTTTGCCAAAATGGTTGAGTATGTATAGGCCTATAATGTACATTTACTTTTATATCGTTTCGGTGAAGGAGATTATATATTTTTTTCCTATTTTTTACTTGAATTGGAAATAAATGAAGAGCAGAGGAATTATAATCTTCCTGCTTTGGAAGTTTCAAATCCAAATTTTTTAATTGCTGAAAATATTTGTTTGCAATCTTATTTCTTTTGTTAATAAAACTCTCTATTCTCAAGAGCTGACTTAGTCCTAAAGCTGCATTTAAATCGCTCATACGATAATTAAAGCCAATAGAAATTTGGTCGTATACCCACTTGTCTAAAGTTTTTTTAACCATATTTTTGGGGTTACGAGTAACCCCATGTGAGCTCAATAATTTAAGTTTTTCATAGATATTTTCGTCATTTGTGATTGCACAACCTCCTTCTGCAGTTGTTATTATTTTAACAGGGTGAAATGAAAAGACCGTTATATCTGAAAATTTACATGAACCAATTTTTGTATTTTTATAAATACCACCAATTGCGTGAGAAGCATCTTCTATAATTTTAAAACCATATTTTTCAGAAAGTTTTTTTATATTAATCATATCACATGATTGACCGGCAAAATGAACAGGCATAACAATTTTTGGTAATTTCCCACTTTTTTCTGCATCTTTTAATTTCATTGATAAAGCAGTAGAACACATATTATAAGTTTCAGTATCAATATCAACAAAATCTACTTCAGCGTTACATAAAAGACCTACATTAGCCGAAGCAACGTAAGAATTAGGTGAAGTCCAAAGAATGTCCCCTTCACTCAAACCTAAAGCCAAACAAGATATATGAAGTGCAGAAGTAGCTGAATTTGTCAAAACAGAATAATTAGAAGAAGTATAAGAACAAATATTTTTTTCGAATCTTTCAACTAGAGGTCCTTGTGTGATCATTTCGGATTTTAGAACCTTAATAACTTCATTTATGTCATCATCATTAATACTTTGTTTACTATATGGTATCATTAGTATTTACCAACAAGGCTATGATTTTTTGTAAGCCAGTTTTGAAAATTTTCTATACTCATCCAATCTGGATTGGTATCTGACGAATATATAAAATCATCCGAAACTTTTTTTCCATCTCTTATTCTTGAGGGATCAGTAGACCAATTATGGATAGAAGGAAAAATTTTATAATAGGAGTTATATTCATAAGTATAAGCAGAGTCTTCAAAGCCTATCATTTGCTCATGAAGTTTCTCCCCAGGCCGGATACCTACTATTCTTTTTTCAATTTTAGGATTAATAGCATTTGCTATATCTGTGATTTTCATAGAAGGAATTTTTTTTACATAAATTTCTCCGCCTGTCATATCCTCAAAAGCTTTCCATACTAATTTAACACCCTCTTCCAGTGAAATCATAAATCTTGTCATTCTTAAGTCAGTAATTGGAAAAAACCCATCTTTTTCTTTCTCTAGAAAAAAGGGAATTACTGACCCTCTAGAGCCCATAACATTCCCATATCTTACTACTGAAAATTTACATTTCGCAGAGCCTGAGTATGAATTACCAGCAACAAACATTTTATCGGAAGCCAATTTAGTTGCTCCATAAAGATTTATAGGATTGGAGGCTTTATCAGTTGATAAAGCTACACATTTTTTTATGTTTTTATCCAAACAGGCATCAATTACATTCATTGCCCCAAGGACATTTGTTTTAACACATTCAAATGGGTTATATTCTGCAGTTGGGACAATTTTAGTAGCTGCTGCATGCACTACGTAATCAATTCCATCTAAAGCACGCATTAATCTTTCTTTGTCTCTTACATCTCCGATAAAAAATCTTACTCGATGATCATTTTGATACACTTTTTGCATATCCCACTGCTTGATTTCATCGCGTGAAAAGACTACGAGCCTTTTGGGATTATACTTTTCCAGTGTAAGTGGAATAAACTTCGAACCAAAAGAACCAGTTCCCCCAGTTATTAAAATATTAGAATTTTTTTTCAATTTATTACCTCTATTTAAATCTTTTTTTAGCTATTATACATAAGAAAAGCAATCCAGGAAAAATTTAAAAAAAGGTATTTATCTTATTAATAATAGGAGAAGATTGATCACTAAGAGAATTCACATATTTTAATCCCTTTTGACCAATTAATTTGGCATTATAATTATTACTTAAAGTTTTTATTTTTTCTACTAATTCTTCGTTACTTTTTACATAAATTATTGCACCTGCTTCATTCAATTGATCAAAGGCTTTTTGAAAATTATATATATAGGGCCCTGTAATAATAGCATTACCGAACCTACATGGTTCATAGGGATTATGGCCTCCAATTCTTACTAATGAGCCACCTAAAAAAACAACTTTGGATAATTTATACCATAAACCTAGCTCACCTAGCGTATCAGCCAAATAAATTGAAGTTTTTTCATTAATCGTCTGATCTTTACTTCGAATTTTAATTATGTGTGCAAGTGATTGTTTCTTTCTATATAACTGCTTAGCTCTATTTGGATGTCGTGGTATTAATATAAGTAAAAAATTTTTATCAATACTATGAAGTTTTTCTTGTGCATTTATTATAATTTCATCTTCTACTTCATGAGTCGAAGCGGCAATCCATATTTTTCTATCTTTGAATAATTTCTTGAATTTATAATATTCATCTGAATTATAAGTAAGAGGTGTAGCTTGTTCTTTAGATGAAATAATACCAAGTAATATTTTTTTAGTAATTCCGAGAGATAATAATCTTTTAGCAGTTAAAGAATCATGAGCATAAACAAAATCAAACTTCTCCAAAATTTGCCTACACGTTCTTTTTATTTTAAGCCAATTTTCAAAAGTTTTTTTTTCCATACGAGCATTAATAAGCCCGAGTGGGATACCCCTTTTTTTTATTTCAAAGATCAGTCTAGGCCAAAATTCGCTTTCTACAAAAATTGCTAAATCTGGTTGCCAATGATCTAGAAAGTTGTTTGTAGCAGAAAAAGTATCGATAGGAGAAAATTGATGAACACAATTTCTTGGCATCATATTCATTAGAATTAAAGAAGAAGAAATAGTAGTTGTAGTAATTAAAAATTTAATTTTTTTATTATTTTTTTGTAATTTTTTAATTAGGTTTATAATACTTATTGCCTCACCTACACTAGCAGCATTAAACCATATCAGGTAACTAGAAGGCCTACTTAAACTAGAAATACCTCTTCTCTCCAAAAATCTTTTCTTATGTTCCTTACCTTTTATTAACCTATATTTAAGCAAAAGAAAAAATAGGAATTCAAAATATTTAGTTACAAAAAAATATATTTTTAAAATAATAGAATGTCTATTACTTTTAACCATTGTTTTTAAGTTTTCTTATTTCGTACAATAAATTTAAAGTAGAATTACTGAAATTTTGTTTTTGATTTTTTTTATTAAAATGTTCAGTTAATTTTGTGGCTAATTTTTTACCTAATTCCACTCCCCACTGATCAAAAGAGTTTACATTCCACAATAAGCCCTCAACAAATGTTCGGTGCTCAAAGAGAGCGAGTAATTTTCCTAAGATTTTTGGTGTTAGTTGTTTATATACTAATATAGTAGAAGGTCTATTTCCATGACAATAATGATGAAGATTCCTTTGTCGTTCAAATGTTTCTTCCTTTTTAATCCCGAGCATTAGAGCTTCAGATTGTGCCAAACAGTTTATTATTAGTTGTAAATGATGCTTTTCATAATAACCATCATCTATACAATTTGCACCCAACAAAAATTCACATGGAATTATCTGATTACTTTGATGTAAAAATTGAAAAAAGGCATGCTGGCTATTTGTACCTATTTGTCCCCATATTACTGGTGCCGTTGGATAACTAATACTTTCACCCTTTAGATTTACTGATTTACCATTACTTTCCATATCAAGTTGTTGTAAATAGGTAGGTAAATATTGAAGCTTTGTCTCATAAGGTAAAATAGCCCTAGAAGGGTAATTACAAATTGTGGAATGCCAAAAACCAATTAATGCCAAAGTAATTGGAAGATTTTTTGAAGCCTCTTCGTTTTTAAAATGATAGTCTATTTGAGAAGCACCTTCTAAAAACTCTGAGAATTGATTAAGGCCTATTGCTAACATAACAGGTAACCCAATTGGCCCCCAAACTGAAAATCGTCCTCCTACCCATTCTTCAAATTCAAAGATATTTTCTTCAAAAACACCAAGATCTAATGCTTTTTCCTTAGATGCACAAACTGCCACAAAATGTTTCATTCCATCAGAACCAAGTTTTGAGCAAACCCATTCAATAGCTGTCTTTGCATTATAAATAGTTTCTATGGTAGTAAACGACTTAGAAGATACGACAAAAAGAGTTTTACGTGGATCTAATTTTTTTACAATTTTATTTATATCAGAAGAGTCAATATTTGAAACAAAATGAATTTTTGGCCCATCATGATATTCTGATAAAGCACTAGTAACTAATTTAGGTCCAAGTTCAGAACCTCCTATTCCGATGTTAACAACATCTGTGAAATAATCTCCTGAGCACGATTTTTTTTTGCCACTTCTAATATGGTTGCAAAAATTAGAAATAGATTTGAACCTAACTTGCAATTTTTTATTTATTAAATCTAAATTATTAAAATTTCTAGTTTGAAAATTCCTTAGTGCTGTATGTAAAACCGATCTATTTTCAGTGACATTAATTTTATCACCATTAAACATCGCATCAACGTTTTTCATAATTTCTGAGTTTTCAGCAAATTTTATAAGGTTTGAAAGTGTTATTGGATCTATATTTGTTTTTGAGTAATCAAAATAAAGATCTTCTATTTTTAAACTAAATTTTCTAAATCGACTTTCATCTGATTCAAATAAGGTTTCAATTCTCCTTCTTTTTGACTCTTCATGATTTTTTTTTAATAAATCCCAATAAATTTTCTGCATTATTATTTCAAACTACTTTTTTTATAATTTCACTTATTTTTTTCCAATTTTTTTGATCGATGAGATCCTTTGGAACCATCCAACTACCAGCAACTCCATAGACATTCGATAAACTCAAATAAGTTTTAAAATTATTCTGGTTAATTCCTCCTGTTGGAAAAAAACCGCAATCAGGGAAAGGACCTTCTAATGCTTTTAACATCTCTATACCACCTAATACTGTTGCAGGAAAAAACTTTAATACTTTGTATCCGCGGCTATAAGAAACCATTATTTCAGTAGGTGTAGATACTCCAGGAATTAAGGGAAAGTTACTTTTTTCACATCCCTCAAAAAGTTCTTCACTTATACCAGGAGATATACCAAATTTTGCTCCAACATTAATAGCATTTTGAATGTTATGATCCGTCATCAGAGTGCCAACACCAACTATAAAGTTTTTATTCTTGGACATAACATTAATTGCTTCTAGTGCGACCTTTGTTCTAAGTGTAATTTCAAAAACTTTTATCCCATTTTCTAAAAAAATATCACTCAAATAATTACATGAATCTAATTCTTCAATTGTAAGGATAGGTAGTATTTTTTGTGTTAAAAAATACTGTTGAAATACTTTATTTATTTTTAATACATTTTCCCGCAAAACTGTACCTTACAAATTATTTACCTAAATAGTTAATCTATGAATCAATCATTAAAATATGACACTTCTATAACAAATCTCTCAAAAATGGAATTAAAGGTTTATCAGCATCTGGCATAGGAAATTTATTTAATTCTTTAGGAAAAACCCATTTAATTTCTTGGCCTTCCCTTCCCATAATAATTCCATCCCATTTTCTACAAACAAATAACAATAGTAAAAGATTAAAGTCTGTATAGTCATGTGTTGAAAAAGTTAATGGTGCAAGGCAACTTTTCCAAGTTTGAATATTTAATTCTTCATCGAGTTCTCTAATTAAAGCATCTTCAGCCCTTTCTGTATTTTCTAATTTTCCACCTGGGAATTCCCATAAACCACCTAAATATTTGTTTCCGGGTCTCTTTGAAATTAATATCCTTCCATCTAAATCAATAAGAGCTACAGCAGCTACTATTTGGATTTTACGATCTATAATCTGCATTTATTTCAATATACTCCTTTGTAAAATCACATCCCCAAACTTTTGCTATCCCCCTTCCTATGCCTAAATCTACTTTAACTAATAAATTAGTATTTTTCATATAGTCTTTTGCTTTTTTTTCATCATATTTTTTATGCACTCTTCCATTATTGGTAATCAAATATTTTCCAAAATATATTTTTATTTTTTCTTGGATAATATTTTCACCAGATTTTCCTATTGCCATAATAATTCTTCCCCAATTGGGGTCTTCACCTGCGATTGCTGTTTTAACTAAAGGTGAATTTGCGATTGAAAGAGCAATATTTTTTGCACTTTTATCATTTAAAGCTCCAATAATTTGATATTCAATTAATTTATTTGAACCCTCACCATCCTTTACAATTTCTATTGCTAATTCTTTCATTACTAATTCTAAAGTTTTTGAAAATTGTTTTATTCTATTATCTGAAAACTTTTTGATTGGCTTCATATTGGCATTAGAGGTAGTTGAAACCAAAACCATGTCAGATGTAGATGTATCGCTATCTACAGTTATAGAATTAAAGGTCTTATCTGATAAATTAGAAGTAATTTTTTGTAAAATAGCATAAGAAATTTTTATGTCTGTAATTATAAATGAAAGCATAGTAGCCATATTAGGTGCAATCATGCCAGAGCCCTTAGCTATACCCAAAATTGATATGAAATTCTTATCTAATTTAAACTTCTTAAATCTAAGTTTTGGATAAGTATCTGTAGTCATTATTGCTTTCGCACAATCAACCACCTGATTTTCAGTAAGGTTTTGTGTTAATGAAGGGATTTTATCTATTATCTTTTTATATGGAAGAGGTTCACCTATTACGCCAGTCGAAGCCATTAAAATTCTTTTTTTACTTATTTTAAGATTTTCAGCAATTTCTAAAACCACTTTTTCAATGGCTTGTGTTCCCTTTTTTCCAGTAAATGCATTTGCATTCCCTGAATTTATTACTATCGCAATAGGTTCTTCTGCATTTTTGGATGCACTTTTTACTACTTTTTTTGACCAGATCACAGAGGGAGCTTTAGTTTTAGAGTTCGTAAAAACACCTGTTACAATACTTCCAGCTTCAAGAAGAATAAGTGTTAAATCTAGTCGGTTTTTATATTTAATATTTGCACATAAAGAAGAAAATCTTGCCCCTTTAATCATAAATTTTTTATTATTGGAAAAATCTATTTTTTTCATTTATTTTTAATTAACTTTATTAATTACAGTAAAAAAAAATCAATAATTGTATTTGAATTTTTACTGCTTTACCTTGAGATAAGTATCATCTACAACAATTTTTAATTTATATACAATACTTCTATCATTAATTAGAAATAAAAAAAATAAAATATAAAGGCTTTTAAAAAATAATGTTTGGTTTTGGAAAAATAGCATCAAAAATATTTGGTTCTTCAAATGAAAAAGCAATCAAATCAGTATTACCAATAGTCACTAAAATTAATGATCACGAAAATGAAGTAAAAAAACTAACTGATCAACAACTAAAAGATAAAACAATTGAGTTTAAAAATCGGTTAAAAAATGGTGAAACATTAGATCAATTGCTCCCCGAAGCTTTTGCAGTCGTAAGGGAGGCTTCAGTTAGAACAATTGGACAGAGACCTTTTGATGTACAATTAATAGGTGGGATATTTCTTCATCAAGGTAACATTGCTGAAATGAAAACAGGCGAAGGAAAAACACTGACTGCAGTTATGCCAGTGTATCTAAATTCTTTACTTGAACGTGGGGTACATATAGTCACTGTGAACGATTATTTAGCTAAAAGAGATGCTTCATGGATGGGAGAAATTTATAATTTTTTAGGCCTAACGGTTGCAGCTATTTATCCAGATATGGATGAGAATTTAAAAAAGGAAGCTTATTTATCAGATGTAACTTATGCTACAAACAATGAGCTTGGATTTGATTATCTTAGAGATAATATGAAGTCGAATTTAGATGATGTATTACAAAGAAACCCATATTTCGCAATTGTGGATGAAGTTGACAGCATATTAGTTGATGAGGCTAGAACACCTTTAATTATTTCTGGTCCAACTGAAGACAGATCCCATCTTTATACTAACATTGATAAATTAATACCAAATTTAGATGAAAAACATTTTGAATTAGAAGAAAAGACTAGGACTGTAAACCTAACTGATCCAGGTATCGAATATTTAGAAACAGTCCTCAGAAATAATAAACTAATGGAAAATAATCAGTCACTTTATGATCCTGAAAGCACCAGTTTAGTGCATCACATAAATCAAGCACTATTAGCACACAAGATGTTTAATAAAAATAAAGATTATATAGTAAGAAATAATGAGATTGTATTAATTGATGAATTTACTGGAAGAATGATGAGTGGAAGGAGACTTTCTAATGGCCTGCACCAAGCAATTGAAGCAAAGGAAGATGTATCTATCCAATCAGAAAATGTAACTTTTGCATCTGTAACTTTTCAAAATTATTTTCGACTTTATGAGAAACTAGCTGGCATGACAGGAACAGCTCTAACTGAAGCAGAAGAGTTTTCAGAAATCTATAATCTTGGCGTATTAGAAATTCCAACAAATAAGAAAGTTATTAGAATTGATGAAGATGATCAAGTTTTCAGAACTTCTAATGAAAAATATTTTGCAGTAATAAGAGAAATAAAAAAAGCCTATAAAAATAACCAACCTGTTCTTGTTGGTACAACATCTATAGAAAAATCCGAATTACTTTCAAAGATGCTTAAAAAAGAAAATATAAAACACCAAGTTTTAAATGCCAGGTACCACGAAAAAGAAGCATTTATTATCGCAAATGCTGGTATGCCAGGTGCTGTAACTATTGCTACTAACATGGCGGGGCGAGGAACTGACATTCAACTCGGTGGTAATATAGATATGATATTTAACCAACAAAAAGAAAATATAAAAGACGACGTTGATATCTTAAAGAGAAAAATTACTGAAGAAGTAGAAAAATCAAAAGAAATTGTTAAAAAAGCTGGTGGTCTTTTTGTACTTGCTACTGAAAGACACGAAAGTCGTAGAATAGATAATCAACTTAGAGGTCGATCGGGTAGACAGGGTGATCCTGGAAGAACCTCTTTTTATTTAAGTCTTGAAGATGATTTAATGAGGATATTTGGATCAGACAAATTAGATACTATGTTAAAAAGATTAGGAATGAAAGATGGAGAAAGTATAGCGCACCCGTGGGTAAATAAAGCGTTAGAAAGGGCACAAGGTAAAGTAGAGGCTAGAAATTTTGATATAAGAAAAAATCTTCTCAAGTATGACGATGTAATGAATTTACAAAGAAAATCTATTTTTAGTCAAAGAAGAGAAATAATGGAATCAGAATTTGTTACTGAAACAATTACTGATATGAGGGAAAAAGTAATAGATAATATTATTTGGGATAATATCTCTGAAGATAGTGATCCTATACAATGGGAAACTGATTTATTAAAAGACCAAATTAAAGAAAAATTAGGTGTTAACATTCCTTTGCAAAATTGGATTGAAGAAGATAGTTTTTCAGGTGATGAATTTCAAGAGCGTGTCAACATTGAGGCATCCAAAATTTTAGATGATAAAAAACAAAAATATGGTACTGAATTGATTCAAAATATTGAGAAACAAGTGCTTTTACAAACAATAGATAAATCATGGCGGGAACATCTATTAAAACTTGAGCATTTAAGATCTGTAATAGGTTTTAGAGGATATGCTCAAAGAGATCCATTGAATGAATACAAATCAGAAGCATATGAATTATTTGAAGTATTACTCCAAACTATAGGAGAAGAGGTCACAAAATTTATGGCTTTTTTTCAATTAGTTGATTCCAGTAAACTTGAAAACGCAAATAAGAAAACCAGTAATTCTGATTTGAGATATAATGATTTTGAGGGGAATAGAAAAGAATCTCCTCAAAAAACTTCCCCCGCAATTTGGGGAAAAGTTGGAAGAAATTCCCAATGTCCTTGCGGTTCAGGAAAAAAGTATAAAAATTGTCATGGAAAAAATTAATTTTTTGTATACATACCTTTACTAAAAAGGAAAAAATTTATCTTGTGGAGATAGTGTAAGAACTTCTACGCCACTATTCGTAACTGCAACTGTGTGTTCGAATTGAGCTGAAAGTGACTTATCTCTTGTAACTGCGGTCCAATTATCAGATAAGATTTTTGTATCAGGTTTACCTAAATTAACCATAGGCTCAATAGTAAAAAACATACCAGGCTCCAAAAGTGAGCCAGTATTTTTTTCACCAAAATGTAAAACATTTGGTGCTGAATGAAAACTTCTTCCAACACCATGACCACAAAAATCTCTTACTACAGACATTTTTTTGCTTTCTACATATTTTTGAATGGCTTCTCCAATATCTCCAAAAGTATTTCCTGGTTTAACTACTTCAATCCCTCTTAATAATGCATTGTATGTAACCTCAATTAATCTGCTAGCTTTCTTGCTAGTAGTTCCAGCAATGTACATTCTACTACTGTCTCCAAACCATCCATTTAGTATGCATGTTACATCAATATTTAAAATATCACTTTCCTTTAAAATTTTGGGGCCAGGTATCCCATGACATACAACATGATTAATTGAAATACAGCATGATTTAGGAAAACCTCTATAACCAAGTGTTGCTGGTTTTGCACCATTATCAAGCATAAATTCATGACATAAACTGTTAATTTTATCTGTTGATACTCCCGGTTCAACATAATCACCTATCATATCAAGAGTTTCAGCTGCTAATTTACAAGAGAGCTTCATTTCTAGAAGTTCAGAATCAGTGTGTATTCTTATACCATCCTTATTTAAGTGGTTGCTGTCCAATAAAATGTCCTTAATTAAATTCAATATTAAATCCTGCTATATAAATTATTTTAAAAGCTATCAAGTCCTTTCAATGAATAACGACAAATAATTTAAAAATATATAATACTTATAACCTTTTTTTACTTAATTCTATTCCATCATAAGAAATTAGGCTTTGTAGAATTAAAATTTCCACACCAGATTTTTTTGCAATTTGAAAAGATTTAAAATATTGATGATCAATATCTTTAGCAATTTTAAAACAATTAGTATCATTCCTTTGAATTAAATAAATTTGAATTGCTCTAAATCCATCATTTTTTAAATTAGTTAATAGAGATAAATGCTTAGATCCTCTTGAAGTAACAGAATCTGGGAATTCTGAAATATTAGGAATCCTTGAAAGGGTTGAAGATTTAACTTCAATAAAACATGATTTTTCACCTTTTGATTTCAACAAAAAATCAAGCCTGCTTCCATTAATTACCTTAGGCTCCGGAATAATTTCATCATATTTTTTTAATTCAGTTATTTTATTTTTTAATAAGCTTTCATATACAACTTTATTTGCCATTTGCGTATCTATGCAAATAAGTTTTCCTGTATTAGTTTCAACTAATATCCAAATAAATTTATACTTTGAATTCTTATTAAGAGATTTTTGAAGCCAAATTTTGGTGTTCATTTGAGTTAGACCTAACATAGAACCTGGATTTGGACAGTATACTGTTTCTTTTTCACCATTTTTAAAGAGAACATCAGCTAAAAATCGCTTGTACCTTTTTATTAATTTGGCTTCAATAAGCGATGAGGAAAATTGCATTTATTTTCTTTTTTAATTAAAATTTACAATAACATTGAAAAATAAAAAATATAGACATAATTAAGTATGATGTATCAATCATCTCTTAGAACTTCTGGCATAATTATAATCGGTAATGAAATTTTATCTGGTCGCACACAAGATTTAAATTCAAGATATTTAGCACAAAGGTTACTTTCAATTGGAATAATTGTAAACGAAATTAGGACTATTCCTGACAGTAAAGATCAAATAATAGATTCTGTAAATGAACTTAGAAATAAATATACTTTTGTTTTTACAAGTGGTGGAATTGGACCTACTCATGATGACATTACCGCAGAATGTATAGCAAGTGCTTTTGATGTTGATCTTCCCGTAAATAAAGAGGCAAAAATATTATTGAAAAATTACTACATAGAAAAAAATATAAAACTAAATAATTCTAGATTACGTATGGCTAGAATACCTAAAGGTGCTGTAATGATACCTAATCCGATAAGTGTAGCCCCAGGTTTTCAAATCAAAAATGTTTTTGTTTTAGCAGGTGTCCCAAATATTTTTCAAGCTATGGTTGAAAATATAATAAAAATTCTTGAGGTTGAAATTTCTATTAAATCTAAAACTATTACTGTAAATAAGGCAGAGGGAGATATTGCAGAAAAACTTTCTATAATAGCTTCGAATTATCCAAATGTTTCAATAGGATCATATCCCTTTGAAAATGGTTTAATTAAAGGGACTAATATAGTTATTTCTCACCATGATGAAAAACTTATAAAAGAAATTGCAAAATTTACCGAAAAATTAAAATAATCAAAAATACTTTTTACAATATAAGGTTATCTATGAAAAATTTGACCATACATGTTTAAAAAAGAATTATTAAAGATCTTACTGTAAAGCATTTTAAATAACACAATAAGACAAATTTTTTTTAATGAGCACTATTCCAATTCTCGCCAACTCCAAACTCTACCTTTAGAGGCACATCTAAAGTAAGAAAAGGATGGCATGCATTCTCCATTTGTGAAATAACTTTATTTTTTAAAATCTCTATCTCCTCATCTGGCACCTCAAACAATAATTCATCATGCACTTGTAAAACCATTTTTGCACTCAGATTATTATTAATAAATAATTGTGGGATTTTTATCATTGCTAATTTAATAATGTCTGCAGCAGTTCCTTGAATTGGCGCATTAATTGCTGATCTTTTCGCAAAACCAGCCGCTGGACCTTTGGAATTAATATTTGGAGTATGTATTTTTCGTCCAAATAAAGTTTTAACATAACCCTTTTCTTTAGCTTTATTTATTGTCTGATCCATATAGTTTTTAATTTCTGGATAACGATCAAAATATTTATCAATAAAGTTTTTGGCTTTTTCTCTTGGAATTCTAAGATTGTTTGCCAAACCAAAAGGAGAAATTCCATAAATAATACCAAAGTTAATGGCCTTTGCTTGTCTTCTTAGTTCAGGATTTAAGTCTTCAATTGGTACTTGGAAAACTTCTGAAGCAGTTTGAGAATGAATATCTTGTCCATCTTTAAATGCATTAATTAAATTCTTAATTTTTGCTATATGCGCTAAAATTCTTAGCTCAATCTGACTATAATCAAAGCTTACCAACTTTTTTCCTTTATCTGTGATAAAAGCAGATCTAATTTTTTTGCCATCTTCAGTCCTTATAGGAATATTTTGTAAATTTGGATTAGATGAAGACAATCTGCCTGTAGTAGCGCCAGAAGAAAGGAATGATGTATGAACTCTTCCGGTTTTTGTTTTAATATGGTTTTGAAGGGATTCCGTATATGTAGATCTTAACTTTGAAAGTTGTCGCCATTCTAAGACATATTCAGGAAAATTGTGACCTTTTGAGGCTAATAATTCTAACACATCAACATCAGTTGAATAAGTACCATTTTTTCCTTTTTTCCCACCATCGAACCCCAACTTCTCAAATAATATAATACCTAATTGCTTTGGTGATCCAATATTAAATCTTTCTTTTGAAAGTTGATAAATTTTTTCTTCTAACAAATTTAATTTATTCAAAAATTGAGTTGATAAATTTGAAAGTATATTTTCATCAATTCGAATTCCATTCATTTCAATCCTAGCTAATACTGAAATCAAATTGATTTCTATATTATTATAAATTGCAGAGACTTTTTTTTCTGACAACATTGGTCTAAATATTTTCCATAATCTAAATGTAATATCAGCATCCTCTCCGGCATATTTTGTAGCTAGATCTATTGGTATTTCAGAAAAAATTTTTTTCTTTTTTCCAGTGCCAATTAAAGACTCAATTTTTATTGGATTATGATCAAGAAATATTTCTGACAAAGTATCTAAATTATGACGATGTAAACCTGCATTCAATGAATATGACATTAACATAGTATCTTCAAAGGAGCATAATGAAACAGAATATTTCAATAGGATTTTATAATCAAATTTAATATTTTGCCCAATCTTTAATATAGATGGATCTTCAAGAATAGGTCTTAATTTATCAATTACATAATTTAGCGAGAGCTGACCCTTAAAATTATTTTTGTCATTTTCAGTATTTTGTTCACTAGAAATATGACCTACTGGAATATAACATGCGATTCCTGATTCAATTGCTAATGATATACCCACCAAATTCGCATCAACTTCATCAAGAGATGAAGTTTCTAAATCTATTGCAAAAGAATAAATTTTATAAATCTTTTCTAACCAATCTTCCAATTTATCCTTTGTATCTATAGTTTCATAATTACCAAAATTATTCTTTAAATTATCAGAAAAAGAATCATATTTATTAAACGAAATAGCATTATTTTGATTAATAAAATCATCTTCTTTTATTTGTAAATTCTCTTCATCAGTTTTTTGAATCTCATCTAAAATTTCGTAATCTTTTTTAATTCTTTCAGAAAGTGTCCGAAATTCCATTTTTTTAGTAAATGAAAGTAGTGATAAAGGGTTAAAAGATTCAATATTTAAATTCTCAAGTTTCTCTTCTAAAGGAACATCTTTTTTTAAAGTTACTAAATTTTTGGAAATTAATATCTTATCTCTTTCATTTATAAGGACTTCTCTTCTTTTTGGTTGCTTAATTTCATCCGCTTTTTCTAAAAGAGAATTAAGGGATCCAAACTGGTTTATAAGTAAAGAAGCTGTTTTTACACCAATACCTGATGCACCCGGTATATTGTCAATAGAGTCACCAGCTAATGCTTGAACGTCAATAACTGATGGAGGATAAACCCCAAATTTTTCAAGTACTTCTTGTTCTCCAATTTTTTTATTTTTCATTGTATCCCACATAATAGTGCTTTTAGAAACAAGTTGCATCAAGTCCTTATCAGAAGAAATTATAGTTGTTTCCCAATTTCTCTCTAATGCTAATTCAACGTATGTAGCAATAATATCATCAGCTTCATAACCTTCCATCTCAATACATGCTAGACCAAAAGCCTTTGTTGCTTCTCTAATTAATTCAAATTGTGGTATGAGATCTATTGGAGGTTCTGATCTATTCATTTTATAGTCAGGATATATTTTGGACCTAAAAGTTGGTCCTTTTTTATCAAAAACAACTGCAACATGAGTAGGTGCTAAAATTGCATCATTTAACTTATTAGTTAAAAGTTTATAAATCATATTACAAAAACCAGATACTGCTCCAACAGGTAACCCATCTGACCTTGTCAATGGTGGTAAGGCATAGTAAGCTCTAAAAATGAATCCAGAACCATCTATAAGATAGATATTATTTTTGGTATTTTGGGATTTTGGAAACATTGTTTAAACTTTAAAATAACTTTTTTATCGATCTTGATAAAAAAATTTCATTTCGCAATATGGACAGGTTACATAACCTACCTCTTCATCAATCTGAAGCCATACTAAAGGATGACCCTCTGAAGAGTTATTTGTTTCACCACTACACGATACCCTAAGAGAAAAAACATTTTTTGTGTTTTTATCATTTTCAAGCATTTATAGTTTCCTTAAGATTATTTTACCTTCTTGAGACCATTACACCCATATTTCTACCACCCAAAATATGAAAATGTAAGTGAGGAACTTCTTGAACACCATTTAAACCAGTATTCGCAATCAGTCTATATCCATTACCATTTCTTTCAGGGTCTAAATTTTCTTTTTTAATAACTTCATTAATGGTTTTATTAAAATCAATAATTTCCTCATCACTTGCTTGTGAAACAAAATGATCATAGTTGATATAAGGACCCTTTGGAATAACTAAAATATGAATAGGAGCAGCAGGATTTATGTCTTTGAAAGCAAGTGAATTTTCTGTCTCAAAAACAGTATCATTAGGAATTTCTTTTTTTAAAATTTTGGCAAAAATATTATTAAAATCATACTTAAATTCCATTCTAATCCCTCTTTAATTATTTTTATAACAAACCTAATAATTGTTCTTTGTACAAGCGACAACCTAGTGTTCTAATTACTTCTCCAGCACATTTATTAGCAAATTTACATGATACTGGATCTCCAATACCACTGAGTATTCCATATAAGAAACCGGTTGCAAATAAATCACCAGCACCAGTTGTATCTTTAATTTCTACATTTTTAGTAGGAATATTTATCCAACTACCTTTATGTTTGATATATACTCCTCTTTCAGCAACCGTACAAATAATCTTGCAGGGAAAGTCACTACTCGAATTTAAAGCAGCATACAAATCTGTTTGATCAGTTAATGAAATTAATTCTTTCTCATTACAAAAAACTAAATCTACCCCTTTATTTATTATGTTAATGAATTTTGTCCTATGACGTTGGACGCAAAATGGATCAGATAAAGAAAGTGCTACCTTTCCACCTCCTTTTTTTGAATGGTTAATAGCAATTTCAAAAGCTTTTTGACTATCAACACCATCATATCTATAACCTTCTAAATAAAGCCATGCGCAATTTTGTAAAATATTTAAATTTAAATCATCTTTAGATAAAAATTCTGTAACTCCCAAGTAGGTATTCATAGTTCTTTCTCCGTCAGGAGTGACCAAAACAATACAATGACCGGTAGATAAATTAGAAGAATCAAATTTTTCAGATACATCAAATTCTATATTATTAGAATTCAAATCAGCAGTAAAAAACTTTCCAAACTCATCATTAGAAACTTTCCCAAAGTATGATGTTTTTATACCTAACTGAGAAAGTCCAACAATAGTATTTGCTGCTGAACCACCTGCCACTTTTTTAGTTATTGAAATTTTTCTGAAAAGTTCATTTGATCTTTCAGAATTAATTAGATTCATTACGCCTTTTTTTATTTGATTTTTTACTAAAAAATCATCACTCACGTAAGCTAAAATATCAATAATAGCGTTTCCAATTCCAACTACTTGAAAAGACTTGGTCATTTATAAACCTCAATTACAGTAATCAAATAAATACTAGTATCATAAGATAGAACCTTAAATTGAAGAATTAAATAACTTCAATTGTTAATACAAATTATTTAAAAAATTAATTTTCTTAAATGAAACATTATCCTTTAGTATTTGTTAAACACATTTATATGACGTTATTTTTAATGGAATTTTGTAATCTAAATTTGAAATTTTATATTTTTTATAATAATTTTGTCCCAATTTCATTTATAGATTCTTTTGTTATCTGATTAGAAATATTTTTATCTAATTTCTTATTAATACTTTCTTCTGCTAATTCAAAAGCGGAATCTATAATCTCATCTCTAATTGAATTAAAAACTTTCTTTTCATTAGAATCTATTTGTTTCTTGGCCATGTCTAGTTTACGGGATACGAGAAGTTTTATATCTAATTTTGAATCTTCTAAAAGCTTTTTACTTGTATTTTCTGCTGAGTTAATTATTTCCTTAGCCTTCAAAATATTATCTTTATGTTGCCTTTCTGATTTTGCTAGTAAGGACTTAGCTTCTTCAAGTAACTTGTTAGCATCATCAATTTCTTTTCGTATTGTATTGGCTCTTTTGTCTAGTAGGTTAACAACAATTCTTGGTACTTTAAAGTATACTAGAACACCAACAAAAATGAAAAACGATATAGCTACTACAAAATCAGTGTTTGATAAACTAAAAGGTGGTGCATCACTGGCAGCACTTGCTAAATTAAATTTAAATATAGTCAATATTGATGTGAAAAATAAAAATATAAAATAAACCTTAAAATTTTTATTTAGCAAATTTATATTTCTTAAGTATTCAAACATGATATGTATTTTTAAATTATGGAATTAAAGCTTTAACTATTTCAGGAGCTAATTTTTTTGACAAGTCTTTAACTTCTTTTTTTGCTTCAGATTTCAAAGTAATGATATTTTTGTCTGATATTTCTACCAACTCTTCAATCTTTATATCAATATCAGCTAGCGCCTCTTGTGTATTCTTTTTTATCTCTTCTTTACAGTTTCTTAATATTTCATTTGCTTTTATGCGCGCAGCTTCAATCTCATTATTTAAACTTTTTTCAATTTCTACAGCTTTATCTTTGAATTCTTCAGCTTCTTGAATGCCTTCCTCTATAATTTTTCTTCTATTTGTTAAAGTTTCTTCCATTCTTGGCATTACAAGAAGGCGAATGACTAAAAAAACTAGAAAAAGAAAAATTAACAACCAAAAAGTTTGATTATCAAAATTTGAAAAATCAAGTTGAGGCATTCCTACAGAGGAACTTTGTTCAGAAGTGCTAGCCATTTTTATTAAGAATGATAATTAGATTTGTATTATGATAAAAATCAAAATTTACATTGCATACATTAATAATAATGCTACTAGAAAACTGAAAATTCCCAAAGCTTCAGCAAAAGCAATTCCTATAAACATAGTAGCGGTCTGACCAGCAGCTGCGTTAGGATTCCTTAAGGCTCCAGACAGAAAATTTCCAACAACATGACCAACACCAACTGCAGCACCGCCCATACCAGTACAAGCAAGACCTGCCCCAATCAGTTTACCCATTTCAACAAATTCACCTTCCATATTTTTCTCCTTTATAAAATGTAATAATTTTTTTAATGACCTGGATGTAATGCATCATTTAAATACACACATGTCAATATTGTAAATACATATGCTTGAATAACTACAACTAGCATTTCCAAACCATATACTGCAACTATAGCTAAAATTGGAGCAATAGCTCCTAAACCCATAACACCAGCAAATCCAGCAAAGACTTTTATGACCGCGTGTCCAGCCATCATATTACCAGCTAATCTAATTGAGTGACTTATAGGTCGAACAAAATATGAGATAACTTCTATAATAAGTAACACAGGTCTTAATGGTAGAGGAGCACTTGAAATCCAAAAAAGACTTAAAAACTTTAAACCATTTTTAACAAAACCCAAAATTGTAACAGAAATGAATACTAAAAGCGCCAAAATGCCAGTAACCGCAATATGGCTGGTAAATGTAAAACTGTAAGGAAGTAATCCTAAAACATTACCGAATAAAATTAAAAGAAATAAGGTGAAAATATAAGGAAAATATTTTAAACCTTCCTGACCTGCTATATCTAAAACCATTTTATGTACAAAAACATAAATAACTTCTGCAATAGATTGAATTCTTCCAGGAACTATTTCACCTTTTCTTATTCCAAATACAAATAATAAAATTATACCAATAAGGCCAATAAGCATCCATAGTGATTGATTAGTAAAAGTATACCAATTAAGATCTCCCTCAGAAAACAAAGGGGTAATTATAAATTGATCCATTGGTCTTATTTCAAATGCACTGGTTTCGGTAGCCACAGGACCCCATACAAATAATGATAATTCAATTACTAAATTAATAAGAAAAATTAAACAATAATACAAGCCATTTTATTCTATAGTATTTCGATCAATTTCTTTTGCTGTTTTAATCATTGTTCTAACTCCAGCAGCAAAACCAAAGAAAATCAATATAATTAAAAAAATTGGGGATGTATCTAAGAAAGAATCTACAGTAAAACCAAGTACTACACCAATTATTATACCAATTACTAATTCTAAAACCATCCGCCATCCAATGTGAGCAGACTTAAATGCCTGATTATCAGTATTAGATACAACTTTATTCTTTCTTATATCTTTTAATTTGTCATCTAGATCTTTAAGTTTTGGATTTTTAATATGGGGTGAGGACATATATAGATCCTAACTTATTTATATTAATATTTATACTTTATTTGAACCTTAATCTAACTATCTACCTTATTTACAGCTTTTAAGTTGTTTTTGAAATCTTATAGCTGTGTTTGAAGTTCTCTGTGCTACATTCATAATTGCTTGACTTGACTTATATCTCCCACTCTTAAATCCTGCATGTCCTTGATGATAAGCTAAGTATTGTCGGTAAACATCTGATTTTGGTATTTTAAGTTTTTTATTTGTCTGTGATACATACCAACCAATAAAATCACTAGAATCCGAAAAATCTGTTCTACTAGCACCTCTGTTTCCTGTATCTTTTATATACCAATCCCAGGTTCCATTTAAAGCCTGTGCATAGCCATAAGCTGATGAGATTCGGCCTGTAGGAATTATCCCTAGAAAAAATTTCCTAGGAGTTTTCGCTCTTGCTCTAAAATTTGATTCGGTTTTAATAAAAGCCAATTGAAGTGAAGGTGAAACACCCCACTTTTTTGCAGTAGAATTTACTGCTCTTTTCCATGAAAATTTATGCGCTAATAATTCACAAGCATTATCTTGTGATGTAGGTATACGATTGAAAATACCGCAAGATTGAATAAACAAAAAGGCTAAAATAATTATAATTTTAATTTTAATTTTCATTTTTTAACTGCTCGCCTAACAAATGATAATACTTTTAATTAAATTGGTCTAATAAAAAAACCAAAAATTCACTTGTAGACATTTTTTTAAAACATAGATAATCTATTGATGAGAGTAGATATGGAAGAAAAAAAAGCAAAATTTGCAATAGGTGCAATAGTAAAACATAAAATACACCCTTTTAGGGGAGTTATTTTTGATGTAGACCCAACTTTTTCTAATACGGAAGAATGGTGGAACTCGATACCAAAAAGTTATAGACCTAAAAAAGACCAACCATTCTACCATCTACTAGCTGAAAACGATACTAGCTACTATGTAGCTTATGTTTCTGAACAAAACCTAATTGCTGATGATAGTGGTGACCCTGTTGAACACCCTGAAGTATCAGAATTGTTCGAAAACTTATCAAATGGAAAATATACTCTTACTGATAGACTACATTAAATTAAAATTTAATAACCTATTGCCAATCCGTCTTTTCTTGGGTCCGAACCACCTATTAGAGTATCAGTCAATACATTATTTAAAATTGCCTGAGCACCTCCAATTGGTTGATCCGGTCTTATAATGTTATGACCTTTACTCTCTAGTTCTTTTGCAATTGAATCTGAATAGCCTACTTCTAATTTTAAAAAGCCATCTTCTGGAAAACTTCTAGGCGAATCTATTGCCTCTTGTATATCCATTCCAAAGTCAATTATATTTGATATCAAACGGGCATGTCCATTTGCCTGGTATTGACCACCCATTACACCAAAAGGCATAATAAATTCACCCTTTTTTCTTAAAAAAGCAGGAATAATGGTATGTAAAGGACGTTTACCTCCTCTTATTTCATTTGGGTGTCCTTGATCTATTGAAAAACCAGCTCCCCTATTATGAAATAATATTCCATAATTTTCAGATGCAAAACCAGATCCAAAACTGTTAAAAATTGAGAATATAAGTGATATCATATTTCTATCTTTATCTACAACAGTAAGATAAACTGTGTCTTTATGAGACGAAAAGTTCTGGAAATTAGTTTGATCTAATACTTTATCAGTAGAAATTTTTCTAATTAGATTGTTTACTACTTCATCTGAAAAAAAATGGTCATAATTCATATCATAAAATTTAGGATCAGCAATCATAGAATCTCTACTATTATAGGCTAATTTAGCAACTTCAGCCTCAAGGTGAATTCTTTCGGAACAATCAGATTCTAAATTTGATATATTAAGTTTTTCAAGCATTTTTGTCATTAATATCGCTGTTATTCCTTGCCCATTAGGTGGCATTTCGAATAACTCAAAACCTTTAAAATTTAACTTACAAGGGTCTACATATTCAACAGAGACAGCATGAAGATCATCATAACTATGGACTCCTCCAAGTTTAGAAAGAGATGTGATAAAATCATCTGCAACTTCTCCATCATAAAAACCTTCTAAACCTTTCTGTGCTATTTTTTTTAATACTTCAGCTTGACCTGGAGATTTAAAAACTGATCCAACCGAATATGGCTTTCCTTTATCCAAGTAAATTTCTTTAGCAATACCTTTTAAGTTTTTAAATGAATAATTCCAGTCAAATGCCACTCTAGGAGAAACGACTATTCCATTTGTAGCGTAATCAATAGCTGGCTTGGTTAATTGATTTAAATCTAACGTACCATACCTATTATTTAAACTTTCTAAGGCAGCAATAGCTCCAGGCATTGTAATTGACTCTACTGAATCTTCTGGAATTCTAGATAATCCTTTTTCTCTTAATGTTTCACCAGAAATTTTCATTGGTGCTTTACCAGATCCATTCAGGCCAATGATCTTATCAGAATTACCTAATTTTATCATTGCAAAGACATCACCAAACAATCCAGTAGATTGAGGTTCACAAATTGGCAATACAAATGACATAGCTATAGCTGCATCTATTGCGTTACCACCACTTTTTAATATTTCTAATCCAACTGTACATGCAATAGGATGCGAAGTGGCAACCATACCATGTTTAGAATAAGTAGATGAACGACCTGGTAATTGAAAATTTCGCATTAAAAACCTCAATTTATTACGATTAAACTATCCTCATTAATTTTGGACCAAACAGTTTTAATACTCGATCAAGATCGTTTCCTCTTTTTAAAATACGACCATCCATAGCAATAATAGAATAAATCCCCTGTTTTTTGTAAAGTTTTGGATTTTTTTCAATTAAAATGATTGGACACTCAGATGCATTTCTGTAAATAGAAAAAATTGATACATCTTTGAGCATAGATATCCCATAATCACGCCATTCACCTGAAGCTACCATCCTTCCATAAACCCTAAGAATTAGATTTAATTCTCGTCGATTAAACGACACAGAATAGTTACTATTTGCATTAAAAGTTGTAGTGCTGAGGTTTATAAAAGTTTTCATTAATTTTACATTACAAAAAAAAAATGGTTCTTCCAACAACTATATTATTTCATTTGAATTGAGTATGAGTACTAAATTCTCTAAGAAAGGGTTGCCTTTTTTATATTTCAATTATAAAGATCATTCATTCTTTTTCTTTTAACGGGGGAACTCATGCATATTGGTATCATTATGGATGGAAATGGGCGTTGGGCAGCTAACAAAGGATTCCCCCGGTCATTTGGTCATAGAAAAGGGGCCAAACGGGTGTCTGAAATTATAAAATCATGCCCTGAACTGGGTATTAGAACACTTACGCTTTATGCCTTTTCAACAGAGAATTGGAGTAGAGCTGCCCACGAAGTTTCTAGTTTAATGAGATTGTTTAGGGGTTATTTACAGACAAAATATTTGGATATCATAAATAACAATGTAAAAGTGAAATTTTTAGGGGATACCAACCCTTTACCTACAGATATTCTTAAACAAATGCAAAAATTAGAATTTCAGACAAAAGATAACGATGGGTTCTATTTAAACATTGCTCTTAACTATGGTGGTCGAGACGAAATAGTTAGGTCAATAAGGAAATTAGCAAAAGATTTATTATCTAAAGATTTAAAAATAGATCAAATTAATGAAAATTTATTTCATAATTATCTTGATACAGCAGGCCAAAGTGATCCTGATTTGATTATAAGAACAGCTGGAGAAAAAAGATTATCAAATTTTTTATTATGGCAAACAACTTATTCTGAATTATTATTTAGTGAAAAATTATGGCCCGATTTCACCCCAGAGTGTTTAAAAAAATCAATACTTGAATTTCAAAATCGAACAAGAAAATTCGGTTTAGAAACTAGTAAAATTGAAAAATTAATAAACCACTAAGCAAAATTGTATTCTGACCAGGAGTCTAGATCCAGTTGATTATCTGATAATAAAGCAATCCCAGTTATATTTATATCATTACCAATTCTATCAAGCTCATATATATATTGGTTACTACCTTTACTCTGGTTAACTGCACCAATTATTATAGAAGAACTGCCATTTTCTAAATTAAAGTTTATTAAATTCCCATTCGTAATTTCTTCAATCAATCCATTAGTTGATGCAATAGCTTCACTTTTAACTAAACAAATTTTATTTGATATATTAATATTCTGATCAGGTTGATAGAAAATCTTTGATATAAGATTTTCCCCTTTAAAATTTGAAAATTGAAGTGCATCACCACCAATGCTTTGTTTAAATGCATAGATAACATCTACACCATTTACCTTGAGGTTATCTTCAAAAACAACAATATCCTCACCTGACTTTTCTTCTGTAAGATCGATGATATCATTTCCTAACCCACCGTAAATGATATCATTTCCAGAACCTCCATAAATGACGTCATCTCCATCTAGTCCCATCAATATATTATCGATTTCATTTCCAATTAACCAGTCATTACCATTACCTCCTTCAGCATTTTCAATTACTGAATTACCAACACTTAATTGAAATGGTGAAGTAATCAAAGAGGATTTACTCCCTACATAGGAATGCGATTGAGAGCGTAAATCAAGATATGCATGGACCACCTGTCCTTTAGCACTTATCGTGTCTACTCCAGCTCCATCTAAAATAATAAATCCTGAAACTGAACTAAAGGAATAAGTATTTGAACTTGGATTAAAATTTGGATTAATTCCATAAAGATACGCGAGAGTTGCCCAATCAAGCATTCGGTAACTTCCATCAAAGTAGGAACTATTAAAATCATAAGACATAACCGTCCATTGATTATTTTCTTCACTTGGAGATAAATAGATGCCATCTCCAGTTGATACTTTAAAGGGGTGTCTTAATCCAATGGCATGACCTACTTCATGAATAATCAACTCGTAATCAAAATTTGTTTTTGCTCCTGATTTTGATGGATCCACATAATCTGTACTTAAAAAAACATCCGAAAATAAATAATTATCTGTAGTATAAAGCACATCTAGAGGATCATATGCATAACCAGTAGTTTGATTTTGTTTATTGGACATGATTGATATTACACTAGTAGCGCTAGGATCACTTACTTCAGAAAATGTAATATTTAGTTTTTGATCAAGCTTACTAAAAAGATCTCGAGCAGCATTCTTAACATCTTCATTCACAGTTTGCCACCCATTTTGTTCTGAAACACTCAAATAGTCCGGTGCAGATAGAGGAAAGCTAAATTTAAAACCATTTGTACTCGATACTACATTATAGTAGCCATTTTCTTCTTGTTGC
>CACFXF010000024.1 GCA_902570265.1 uncultured Alphaproteobacteria bacterium
ACATCTGGTCTTATTCCAAAAATTATTAAATAAATCTAAATTAAATTCATATTTCATGAGAATAAATTGACTACTGAAAACAAAAATAGTAAAAGATTGCCTATTAAAATAGGGCTTGAAAAAGCAAATCAAAAAAAAATAAGCCCTAAAGAAAATAAAACTGTTAGTAGTACTAATAGTGAAGAAACAAATTTAATAGATTGTATACAAATTCTTCTACGGTTGAATAATGTTGAGAGGAGTCATAGTTCTATAAGATCAATGGCTGATCTTTCTGAAGGTCCATTTGATTATAAAGATGCAGTCTCTGCTCTTCGCAATATGGAGTTTGATGCAAATGTTGGCAAGTTACCATTTAGAAAATTAAATAACGGACTCTGCCCCTTTATAGCTGAGTTGAAAGATAATAAAAAAGCTGTAGTAACCAAAATTATTTCTAAAAAGGAGTATATTGTTTTTGATTTAGAATCACCGGAAAAGTTTAAAAAAATCAGTGCTATAGACTTTAAAAAAGAATATGATGGTGGGGTACTTTTAGCAAAATCTAGGAAACAAATTAGAAATGATAAAAAACCTAAAAAAGTTGATTGGTTTTGGTCTTCTATAAACCAAAGTAAATGGACATATGGGCAAGTTATTTTAGCTGCCGCTGTTTCAAATTTTTTAGGATTATCCTCTTCTATTTTTATTATGGTAGTTTATGATCGAGTAGTTCCTAATCAAGCGATCGAGTCATTGATAGCTCTAACAATTGGTGTTCTTATAGCTTTAGGATTTGATTTTTTAATTAAAAGCTTAAGAGCTAACTTCATAGATAACGCAGGTAAACGAGCAGATTCTAGAATGTCTAGAATTATTTTTAATCAGCTAATGTCAATGAATTTAGCAACTAAAAACGAGAAATCAGGAGCACTTGCAAGTACAGTTAGAGAATTTGAAAGTTTACGCGATTTTTTTACTTCTGCTACCCTTGTTGCAATTGTAGATCTACCTTTTATTTTTTTATTTATTTATATTATATATTTAATTGCTGGTCCTATTGCTATCGTTCCTCTTGTGTGTGTTCCTATAGTTTTAATAACTGGAATCTTAGTCCAACCATTTTTAGCAAAGCTTTCTTTGGAGGGTATGGAAACAGGTATGTCAAAGCAAGGTGTATTAGTTGAAACCCTAAATGGTTTGGAAACTATTAAAGCAACAGGATCTGCCGGATTAATGAGAAAACGATTTGAGGAAGCATCAGATAAACAATCAGATCTGGGACTAAGAACTAGAACGATAACTCAGTTTGCAATTAATTCCTCTGCTTCAGTTCAACAGTTTGCTCAAGTAGCTATAATCTTTTATGGAGTTTTTTTAATTGCAGAGGGCACAGTAACAATGGGAGGATTAATTGCAGCAGTTATTTTATCAGGTAGAACACTCGCTCCGTTAACTCAATTAGCTAACGCATTAACCAGAGTAAATGCTGCTAGGACTGCCTATCGAACTATAAATGAACTTATGAAAAAACCAAAAGATAGAGAGGATGATGAGAATCCATTGAGCAGACCCAACCTTAAAGGAGATGTTGAATTCAAAAATGTAACTTTTTCATATCCAGGTGCAAAAGAACCTGTGATAAAAGATTTGAGTTTTAAGATTACAGCAGGTGAGAAAGTTGCTATTTTAGGAAAAATGGGCTCAGGTAAATCCACTATAGCACGACTTTTATCTGGTTTATACGAACCTGATGTAGGGTCTATTCTCATTGATGGTGTTGATTTAAGACAAATTGATCAAGCTGATATCAGAACAAATGTAGGATCTATGCTCCAAGAAACTTGGCTTTTTTCTGGTTCAATCAAAGAAAACATTCAATTGGGTTTTGTTCAGTATGACGATGAACATATTCTTAAAATATCAAAAATTGCGGGAGTAGATGACTTTGTAAGTCAACATCCATCTGGTTATGATTTGCAATTAAAGGAAAAAGGAGAAGGTCTATCTGGAGGACAAAAACAATCTATTAATCTTGCAAGAGCCATTCTTCACGAACCATCTCTTTTGATTTTGGATGAACCTACAAGTTCTATGGATGCTGCTACTGAAAAAATAGTTTTAGATAATTTAAAAAATTCTTTAAAAAATAAAACTTTAATTGCGATTACACATAGAAATACACTGGTTCGTTTGGCTACTAGAGTTATAGTTATAGACAGAGGTATAATAATTGCTGATGACAACCCTGAGAAATTTTTAGGATCTAAATCGTAATAGGATAAAAAATGTCTTCAACAGATTTCAAAAAATTATCAAAAGAGATGTCAGGTTCAACTGGTTTTTTTGGATCTATATTATTGTTCACAGTGCTTATTTTAATTGCTGTTGTTATTTTTTGGGCTAGTAAAACTGAGTTAGATAATGTCACTAGAGGGCAAGGAAAAATTGTATCTTCAATTCAAAATCAAATAGTCCAAGCTTCAGAGGAAGGAGTTATTCAGTCAAGGCATGTAGAAGAAGGTCAAAGAGTAAAAACTGGTGATTTGTTATTTAATATTGATCCTATAGATGCCAAATCTACTTACGAGCAAGCGATGCAGAGGTTAGCAAGTCTTAAGATACAGGAAATAAGACTATCTTCTGAGGTTTTAGGAAGTGAACCCGAATTTCCAGAAGATTTAAAAAAATCTTCTTCCACAGTTGTAGTTGGTGAAAAAGCATTATTTGCTGCTAGAAGAGCAGATTTAAATGCTCAGTTATCAGTTCTAAATCAACAGCTTTTACAAAGGAAACAGCAAATTAACGAAATTAATGTTAACATTAAAACTTCCAAAGAAACACTTGTATTATTAGAACAACAGATTTCAATTATTGACCCATTAGTCAAATCTGGCCTATCTCCTGAAACAGATCTTTTATCACTATTGAGGCAAGCAAGGGATTTTGAGGGGAAAATAGAGAGTGCCAGTACTTCTTTGGTTAGAGCGAATTCGTCAATTATAGAGGTAGAACAAGAAATTTCATCAGTGCAACAATCATATAAAACTAAAAGTCAATCGGAACTTTCAAAAATTATTTCAGAAATAGCCGAAATAGAATCTAAGATTCCTGCTCTTGAAGATAGAGTTTTAAGAAATCAGGTTAAATCACCGGTAAATGGTATCATCAATAGAATAAGTTTTAAAACAATTGGTGGATTTGTGCGTAAAGGTGACGCTTTACTGGATATTGTTCCAACAGGTGATGAATTAATAGTTGAGGCTCGTATTGATCCTAAAGATATTGCATATATTGAACCACGTCAGCTAGCAAGAATAAGTTTAACAGCCTATGATGCATCTCGTTATGGTAGTATTGAAGGAGAGGTTTTGTCTGTTTCTGCAGACGCAGTCGAAGATAGACAAACAGGAGGTAGTTATTATTTGGTTGATGTTAAGATAGATGGAGAGCTGTTTGAAGATGATGGGTCAAGAGTTGAAATTTTACCTGGCATGGTAGCTTCAGTTGATGTTTTAGCCGGTAAGAGAACAATCTTAGACTATATTTGGAACCCAATGATGAAAGTTAAAGAAAGAGCACTTACAGATTAACAGATTAATTGTATTTAAAAATGAAATTTTTAAGATATATTCTTTACGCCTTTTTTGTTTTATGTTTGCTACTGCTGCCAATTTATGCTGCAGGTAGGTTGGTTCTTCCTGATTATCTAAAAAAACAAATCATTAATAATTTGCCAAATGGATCAACTTTAGCTATTGGCTCAATACATACAAAGGCCAATCTTAAAATTATCTTTGAAAATATAAAATTTAAATCAAATAATGATGATTTTATATTTTTTTCTCCAAAAATAGAAATTTCACCTCGTTTTAGTATTTCAAAACCTGTTGAAATCATAATTAAAGAATTAGAATTAAGAGGAAAACAATTTTCGAGCAAATTGAAAAATTTGCAGGCAAATGTAATTTTTGATCATAATAAATCGAATCAATTATCTATAGCTGGAGAAATCAATGAGATAGAAAATTCTGATTCATTAGTTTTCTCAGAGTTGGAATTTTTGTTTGAAGGAATAGCAGACAATAATAAAAATATTAATTTCAAGGTAAATCAAATAAACTTTGAGTATTCTAATAAATATGGTCCTTTTACATTAAGTGGAAAAAACCTTAATGGAAAAGGCATTTTAAATGATAATCCATCCATTATTCTAGATATTGAAGATTTAGACCTAGATATGTCAAAAACAATTTCGGATAATGAAAATAGAATTATATCTTCAAGCTTTGCTAATTTAGAGTTCGGATTCATTAAAGATAAACACTGGAACATACCACTTCAAATTCATATGAATAATTCGAAAACTCCTATTGCAGAATTAGGTGAAAAAATAAGTATTTTAACCTCGATTCATTGGACTGATGGCAATCCAAATTGTACTTATTTTGATTTGTTAATGAGTAAAACCATCTGTGGTGTTCCTCAAGATTTTTTAAATACAAAAATTTCAATTGATGATGGTAAAGGGGGCATTTTATCGGCTTCAGGAGATGGAATATGTGTGACTCCTCTTTCCAATTGTCCCCAAAAAATTGATGCTATTGTTAGTTCGAAAAAAACAACCCAAATTTTTTCTCAGATTATGGTATCAGGCTTAATTAACCCGCTCTTAGGAGGTGTTTTACTCAGTGGATTATTAACTACCCCAGATATTTTAGATGCGCAATATGATCATAAAGTTAAAATAAATGTCACAGGCTCCCAAATTCTAATAAACCAAAAACCCTTGATTTAAGGGGTGATAAAGTATTTTATTTAAAAATTGATATTTATTTTTTTGATTTAGATGCTTTGGTTTTACTATCATTGGCATCTTCTCTTTGCAGTTCTTGCTTAAGAGCATTTACGTAGGCAATTTTCGCAGTATCTGCTATTGCTAACTCATTTCTTAACCTATTCATGTGTGCTTCGTTGAACTGAAGAGAAGCTACCTGAGCTTTTGCATTATCTGACATATCTTCTGTATCGTATTCAACATCATCAATTTTAATTTTAGCCATTTTTTTTCCTCTTTAAAAATATATTATATAAATTAAACCTTATAAATCATTTTGCAATTTAAATGCCATGTTAATCTTACTTTTAATCTTGGTCAAATAGGTTTTCAACTAGTTGATCTAACTCTTTTTTCTTTTCTTTTTGTTGCTTTTCTAAAGTCTTATCTCTTAAATTTTTATGGTCTTTTTCTATATTTCCATTTTCCAAATGCATGCTTCCAATGATATCTAATTTTGTATTTGAAATTAATTGAGCGTAGGCAATTTCTAAAGCCCCATTTAAATTTAACTTATGTAAATTTGAAGCTGACAAGGATTTAAGTTTTTCTTCATCAATATTAAAAAAACCCTGAATTTCCTTTTCTGAATCATTTGTTTTAATTTTAATCTTCCATTCTTTGATTAAATTAAATGTTTTTAAACTTTCTAATGCATGATGTGTTTTTTCTCGATTTTTTTCTATAACAAATAAAATATTCAAAATATTCTTTAATGCTTCTGATATCTCTTTCTCAGTGCTCATAAAAGGTAAAAAATCTTTAACAGGTGTACTTTTAATTGCTGGATTTTTTGAATTAAAACAAAGTATATCATTATTATCTTTGGTTGACTTTACTAAAAAAAATGGTTGGCATCTAAAAAAGGCTGGAATGTAAGAACCTAACCACTTATTTTCACTATTTATAAATACATTTAAGTCTTTAAGCAGACTAAAAACACATGCCATTCTAAAAGAACCTTGTTCATTTTTTAAAAAAACTATCGGAAAGCAAGAGGCTACCGGTTTAATTTCATCAATAAAAACGGGGCAATTGGGTAGATTTTTAAAGCTACTAAAATCTGAATTTTTATCGTTTATACTATGGAAGTAATAATTTCTATGTTTTATTTTGGAAACAGGAACGATTTCATTATCCATTTTAAATACCATTTAAGTTTTATTTGTTATTCTAATTTATTGCATGAGAGTTTATTGAAAATAATCCTAAATCACAAAATTATACTCTGAAGATATAAAAGAAATTAGTATTTAAGTATATATAAATTTGGTTAATTACTATTATTATAACTGTAATTATTATATAGATTAATGAGGTGAAATTACATAATAATGTTTTGAATATAGTCAAAATTATTGAAATAATGAATTTATCTGAATTTTTTCTAGACAATAGTTTTAAGTGTGATAGAAAAGAAACACTTCAATTTAAGTTTAATAAAATTGGATAAAAATGTTAAAAAAGATATTGCCTGACATAGTAATCTAAGTGTAGACAGTATCTTAATATAAAGGTATACCGTATTGAATCGTTATATACGTTTTGAAATTTGAATATAATTAACTAATAAACCAGGAGATGGTGAACATGAATATGATGGTTAACACATCTGAACTCGTAGCAAGCGGGGCAGAAACAAACAAAATAGCTTTGAAGAAAGCAGTTGCTAAATTAGTTGCCTCGTGGGAAAAAAAGCAGGCAACTCGTGTAAAGAAAATAGGTGGATTTGGTCTACTCGCAGTGTCACTTGCAGCATGTAATTCATCTTCAGATGATACAGCGGCCACAACCCCTTCAACTCCAGCTACCCCAGCTGCGCCAGCTGAGCCTACAACTAATGCAATTACAGTAGAAGCAGCCACAACAAGTGTGTTTGGAACATCTGATAATGATGTTATAGGAGCTACTTCTACAACTCTTACCAATGCGCATATTATTGCTGATAGTAATACATCTGATGCCGACGTATTGAATATAGTTACTACAGGTGATTATGGTGGAGGCGGTGGTAACACAGTTGCTCCAACTGTTGTTGGTGTAGAAACAGTTAACTTTATTTTAGAATCTGTCTCTGCTTCAGGTACAAATACTGACGCTGTTTTCGAAGCCGGAGCTAGTGCGATGGCAGCCGGGACATTCACAATGGATGTCAATAAAGTGGGTTCTCCTATTACAGAAGGTTCAATAACACTTTTGGCTACTGGTTCGGTGGTTACTTTTTCTGACGATTTTTCAACACAAGCTACTGTAGATGGTGATGATAATGCAGCCTTAACTGTTACTGCCTCTGCGGATAGAATTAATGCTAACTCAGCAGCTGGTAGTACGACAACTATAAATATGACTGGCACAGATTCAGCTGCAGCAGCTGACACAAGATTTGATACAGACTCTGATGCTGCAGCTACTTTCACTACTACTGGCAGTGATATGACTCTTAATGCAATTACTGCGACTACAATTGTAGCAACTTCAGCAGGTGACATTGATGCTAATGATGATGGCGGAGGTGGTGGTGCTGCTGGAAATGGTTTAGATGCAGCAACATCAGTAACATTAACTTCAGCACATGAAATGGATATAGTATTAGCTGCTGCAGCTACTGCTACATTGAGTGCTGGTGGAACAACTGCATCTAATGTAGATGATTCAGCAGCTAACACACTTACATCAGTTACTTTAAGTGGAAACGGTTCAGCTCACTCCTTTAATTTAACGGATGCTGAGGGACTCGCCACTGTAACATTGACTGGTAGTCAAAATGTTACTGCAATAATGGATGCAGCTGATTTAGATGCTTTAACAAGTAATAAAATCACCGTGGTTGATAATACAGCCGATGCAGCATCAGCGAATATTACTACAACGCTTTCTTTACTTGGTAGTGCTGGTGATGTAGATGCAACATCTGCTGCAGTCGATGTGGTTAATTTGGATACTGATAATTCAGCTAAAACTTTGACTGTTGCATCAGGAGCCAGTGTAAAAATTGCTCGTGACCAGACTGGTACTACTACAATTGATGGTCCAGATGCTGGTGCAAGCAGTAATTCTGTAACCATTTCTATGGATGATGGTAATGTTGCTCTAAACGATACACCTGATGTTACAGGTGGATTGACACTTACAGACTTTAAAACAGCAACAATTGACGCCTCTGTTGAAAGTACAACTGTTGCGGGAGCAACACTCGATATGACAACTTTGACTGCTATAGATGGTAGTTCAGACAACACTAACCTTACTATAAACGCTGGTTCTAACCTAATAACACTAGCTGGTACACATACAGTAGGAACTGGTTCTTTTACTATATCATCAAATGCCGCAGTTGCATTAGGTGCGTCAGATATTACAGCTACTGCATTTACGCATACTGGAACTGGTGCTGTTACATGGACAGATCTTAATTCTGGTGAAGTTAAAACTGTGACAACAGGATCCGGTGCTGATGCGATAACAGTCGCTGCAACAGGGGAAAACTTAACACTTTCTACTGGTGCAGGTGCTGATACCATAACTTGGGGTGCGAGTGCTACAGCAGCTAAGACTTACACCATTGATGGTGGTGCCGGAGCTGATATACTGTCGATATCAACTGATGCTCTTAATTTAAATGCAGGTACTGCATTTACTATGTCAAATGTGGAAACAATTAATTTGGAAAATGGTGTAGTAGCTCTTACTGTCGGTAATGCCTTGGTAAGTGGTAAGGGAATCATTATTGATCATGCAACTGAGGGTGATACCTTTGACATTACAGTAGCAATGGGAACTGCTACTTCAACAGATCTATCCACATTAACAATTAATGGAACAAGAATTACAACAGCCGACGAAATTGTAATTAGTAATGGCGCAGCTACAGCAGCTCTAACACTTACTGGTGCAGATGGTATTATGAACGATTTCGATACTGGATCTGGAGGGGATACGCTAACTGGTGGTACTCTTAACGATGATCTTGATGGTGCTGGTGGTGACGATATTATTTCAGGTGGAGCTGGTAATGACATTCTTGTTGGTGGAGCTGGAGCTGATGTAATAACTGGTGGAGCTGGTACCGATAATATAACAGGTGATGCTGGAGCAGATACACTTACTGGTGGAGCTGGTGCAGATACATATGTGTACGACACAGGTGATGCAGCATCAGGAGAATCCATTGTTGAGACATCAACAGATACTGGTACTGATGTCGTTAGTGTTAATACTACTACAGATTTCAGTGCAGTGACCGCAGCAAGTTTTGATAATATCGAAGAAGTATCTCTAGCATCTGGTCAAACGGCAACTTTCACAGGTGCTCAAGTAACCGGAGAGACTATTGCTCTTCGTTCTGCAGGTACTGATGGTGTTGTTGTTAACTCTGCTTTTGGTGAGACTGTTACGCTTGCAAACTTTACTTTTGCGGCATGGAATAGTGGTACCGACACTATTACTTTTAATGGAACTGGTGGTGGCGAAACCTTTACTGGTACAACAGCAGTAGATACAGTTGTCGCTGGAGCTGGTAATGATACAATTACCGGTGGTGATGGAGCCGACATTATTAACGTCGGAACTGGAACAGATACTGTTGTTATTTTGGACAGTGGATCTGGAACAGACGTAATCACTGGATTTGGTGCAGGCGCTAATGGTGATGTAATCAGGTTGGATTTATCAGGAATGGAAGAAGATGCTGGTGGAGTCGCTGATGGTAACCTAATTGAGCTTAGTGACTCTGCTGTAGCAGCTGGAGAAATTTCAACAAGTGATACAGTTGTGCTAACTACAATTACTGCTGGAGCACTTGACCTAGCTGCCTTGGCCGCGAACACTACAATACTTGCACTTAATGGAAATTTAGCAAACGATGCTGCAGTCGTAGCAGCTCTGGATAATGGTGGGTCATTTGCACTTACTGCTGATGGAGAAGTTACAGCAAAGGATATGTTCTTGGTGCTTTATGATGATAATACTCACACTTACTTATCTCACTGTGAGGTAACAACAACCTCTAACAACGATACAACTTTTGCAGATGGTACAATAACATCAACTACTATTGCCAAATTTGATAGTGTTAATAACGTTACTTCTTTCCATGCAGATAACTTTAGTTTTATTGCATAAAAACTAGTAATAAATAATGAAATTAGAAGGGCTCTTTAGAGCCCTTTTTTTTATATGTAATGCAAGATTTTGGTTTTTAGGAAATAAAGTAAAAAATATCTTATTACATATTTTATAGAAAAAAGAATAAAACAAAATAAATCGAACAAGATAGTAGGATCTTTATTTTATACGATTAATATGGTCTAATAATTAATTTAGACCATGATTCTGCTGACAGATAAGTAGTATGCAAAAAATAGAAAAAGAATTTTGAATTAGTAACGTAACAAAAAACAACTTTTCAAGGATACAAATAATAATAATGACACGTCAAGAAAAGAAAGATAAATTTAAAAAGGGTATAGTTCATCTATCACCCCTAAGTTTATTTATTCTTTCAGCATGTGGAGGTGGTGGTTCTGGTGATCAATCAGTAATAACTAGTTCTTTTTCAGGATTTGTTATTAAAGGCCCTCTAAGTAAAGCGACTGTATTTGCTGATTATGATGGAGATGGTATTCAAGACAGTAACGAACCATCCACTTTAACAAATAGTGATGGTAGTTATAATCTGAATGCAGCATCAGGATTTAATTCCGTAGTAGTGACAACAGATAGTAATACTATTGATACTTTTACTGGTGCAGTACTTGACGGTGTAACACTAAAAGCGCCCAAAGGTGCTTCAGTTGTTTCTCCAACTAGTACTATGGTTGTAGAAAGTAATCTTACAGTTGATGAAATTGCAACAGCTCTTGGATTACCGTCAGGTTTTGATTTAGATTTTAATCCTTTTTCTGAAAATGCCGATCCAACAATGGCAGCTGCTGTTGAGAAAACTTCACAAATGGTAATAACCACGTTAACGGCAATAAGCTCTTCAGGAGAGGGAGCTGGTCTGTCAAAACAAGATGCTTTTGATATGGCATTAGAGGCTGTTGTATCTGTTGTGAAAACTAATGTTGAAACAAAAAATACAATAGATTTTAGCAATCCAACAACTTTAGAACAAATTCAAGTGGAGGCTACTGAAAAAGCAGTTTCAAAAGGTGCTTCAGAAAGTGCTTTTAATCTCGCAATAGATTCAGCGATTGAAAAAACAAAATCTGCAAATAAAGATATAAAAGAAATTGACGATACAAAAGTATTTTCAGATGAATCAAAAGAAATATTTAACACAGCTAATACAATTGCTGAAGAATCAAAAAGTTTTGCAGAAACATTAAATACAGCATTCTCATCTTCTCCAGCACAAGAAGCAGGTGCTGTTTCTAGACTTTCAGTTACATCTGTAGCAACTGATAATGTTATAAATGCAACTGAAAAAAATGATGGGTTTTTGGTATCTGGAGTATGTGAACCTGGAAAAATTGTAAAAGTTATTCTTACTGATGGATTAGAAAAGGAAATTCTAACCCACAAAGATACTGGAGAATGGACAGCTGATTTTACTACTTCTAATCTTACTAATGCTGAGACAAATATACTTACAAATTTATCATATCCAATAACTGTAAAAGCTAGTACTGAAGGTGTTGGTGGTATTGTGTTTACTGCTGAAAAAAAAGTTGAGCTTGTTGAAACAACTTCTAGTATAACGATAAACACAGTTGGGGGATCAGATAGTAAGGTAAATATTCCTGAATGGGAATCAGGTTTAAAAGTATCTGGAAAAACGGATGCTGGAGTTGGAAGTGATGTAAAAGTTACTATTCTCAATGCAAGTAATCAAACTATATCCGGACTCGAAAATATTAAAGGTATTGTTGATTCTGCTGGTAATTGGAGTGTTACTTTACCAACAGGTGCAAGGCCAACAGGAAATTTTAAAATAAAAGCGGACATAACTAATGAATTTGGTAATTCTAGTTCATTAACTTCAAGTGCGATTTCAACTGACTTTAGTCAACCTGTTGTATCAAGTATTACAGATAACGTATCAGGAACAGCAACTGGAAATATAACTTATAGTATTACTTTTGATCAGGATGTCATTTATCTAAACGGGAATAGCAATGCTTTTACAGTGAACAACGGTACTATTGCTAGTGTCACAGGTGCCAATAAGAATTATACAGTAGTTGTTACTCCTGATAATAACAAAGAAGGAAATGTTGAATTATCAATTAATACATCTGGTGGAGCTAAAAATAGTGCATTAAATAATATCTCTGTGTTACCAGATACGTTGAATGGTGTTTCAAGTAATAAATATATACAAGCCTTTGATACCAAGGGTCCCTCAGTTTCATCAATTTCAGTTCCTTCTTCTACACTTTCTGGTACAACTGATATAACGGTTACTTTATCTGAAGCAATTGCTGCTTCTCAATTTACTGCATCTGATGTAAGTGTAACTAGTGGTTCAATAGGTACAGTCTCACCTTCAAGTGGAACAACAAATACATTTACTGTTCCTTATACTCCAGCAGGAAATACTGATGGAAATGTATCATTTGTTGTAGCCAGTGGAGGATATCAGGATGCAGTTGGTAATTCTGGATCGTCTAGCACAAAAGTTATATCCGTTGATACAAAAGGACCATCGGGGGTATTAAGTTTGCCAACAGGGTCTTTTGCACTTGGTCAAAAGTTAAACTTTTCACTTACATATGATGAATCAGTCACTGTTCCTGTTTCTAATCAAGATCCATTTTTAGTTCTAAATGTTGGTGACAGGGTGCGTATGGCCACCAAAGAAAATTCATCAGATAGTTCTATTTTAAAATTTTCTTATACAGTCGCAAATAGTGATTTTGATGATAATGGAATAACAATATCGACAACCACTGGACTTACTAAAGGTGTTTTCCAGTTATCTGGAAATTTTAGTGCTGGAGATACAATTAAAGTAACAAATAGTGGTGATAAATCAGGATCATTTTCTGTAAATTCGGGTGCTACAAGTAATTCTGCTGTTGCTACTCAATTAAGAACATTTTTAAATTCTGATAATGCTTTTTCAAGTACTAATAATTTAAAAGCAGTAGGCCTAGGTTCTGGGAAAATTGCAATAGTGGGAAATGGGGCTAACACAGCTGATCTTACGATTTCATCAAGTAGTGGATCATCATCAAAAGTTTCTGGAGAATCTTATTCTGCTGTAATAAGAGATTCACATGGAAACAATGCAAATACCACTTTTACCTTGGGAGGAGATCCAACTGGTATCACAGTAGAAGGAGGTGCGTCAGGAGTTGGTGTTGATGGCTATGTTGAAGGTGTCTCAATTTATTCAGATAACGATGGTGATGGTTCATTAAGTTTTGGTGATTCGACTGCTTCCACTAATCCAACAGGCGTATTTAAACTATATGGTGCCACAGGAGCCATGATTATGTCCGGTGGTACGGATAAAGCAACTGGATTACCTTTTGGTGTTCAATATGAGGCTCCGGCTGGATATACTGTGATTAACCCTATATCGTCAATAATTAGGTCATTAGAAACAAAAGATACAGTAAATAATGATACAGCCGCAACAGTTGCTGCTGAAACTCAGATATCAAGTTCATTAGGTGTAAGTAATATTACTTTTAATAATTTTGACGCATATAGTGCAGTTTCTAATACTGCGGATATAGTTTCTGCAATTGAATATCAGAAGGCAGCAGCTTCTGTTGCTTTAGTTGTAGATATTGGTAGTACTGGTTTTGTTGAGTTAATCAAAAAAATTGAAGCAGCGGGAGATACTGTCCCAGAAGCCTATAAAATTTCGGGTCAGCAAAATCCTTTTACTACCCAAAAAGCTAGTGAAATAATGTTTGATGCAATTGCTGATGCAATAATTGGAGGAAATATAGGAGATGGAAAATTAAAACTTTTTGGGTCAGAAACTGGGTCTGTTGATGATATAGCCCAAAAGCTTGAAGCAATAATCACCCCTGCAGCTAAAATAGTATTAGGTGATAACTATAATAATTATAAATCTGCCATAACCAATGAGTCTTTAGTTTTGGCAGCTGGCGTGCATAGAATTGAGAATAAGCCTTTTGCACCAGATTCATTTCCTAGTACAACAGAAACAGCAATAGATGCATTGACAAAAATCATACAAACACAAAGTGTTTGGCAAGGAGATGCTAACGAGGCTTTGGAAGATAGCAGTGCAGATAATGACTGGTTAAGTTATTCTGATACTTTGCCAAACAATGTAACTTTTACTCCTGTCAATAGTACAGGTCAGGCTATTACCAAAAATGAATCAGGCTATCTAGAGTTAAATGAAGGCGGGTATTTGTTACAAATTAATGGCGCTCCAATTGATTCTTCTGTTCATTCTGTAAATTGGTATCGAGTTACTTTATCTGACAGTGCAGCTAATCAAATAGCTTCAAGTTCAACTACAGCTCCAACGATGAATAGGGTAGAAGTTAGTGGATCAAATACAGTTTTTGGTACAGATATTTTAAGAGTAGCTGCTGGTGGTTCTCCTGGAGATTCTCAAGATGTTTTAAAATCAAAAGGATTAACTTTTGAAATAAAATCAGTTGCTGATAATTCAGTTGTACTTTCTAAAGACAATGCACCTGTTTTTAGAGCTGACACTTTTATACTAAACGAAAATTTGGCAGATAATATTTTTGCCTGGGGGGGGTTAGCTGATGGTGCGTCAGTTGGAGTTGTTGTTCCCACTAGTTATACAATTTCTTCTAATCCTACTGAAAGGGATCAATTTGAGGGTGGAACTGATGGCTCTGGGTCTGAGTTTAGTTTTACTGTTACTAGAAAAGGTAACATGTCACAGACACAAAGTATTGATTATCAAGTTCAAACTAGTCAAACTCTCACAGCAGAAGATTTTGATGGTGATGTAATACCTTCAGGAAAAATTGTATTTGCTCCAGATGAAAGTTCAAAAACTTTAAGTATAAGAATAAAAAACGATACTATTAAAGAAACTGATGAAAGTTTTAATGTCAGATTAATTGATGAAATTGGTACAGCTCAAATTTTGGAGGATGTAGTAAGCTTTGCTATTTTTGATGATGACCCTTCCAATCCAGAACTAACTGCACAGAATTCTCAATCGATTGCTGTTTCAGCTGGTAGTAGCAATAATAATTCTGTAATTGAATTTGATTATTTTGATCCTTCAGCTTCTTTTACTATTTCTTCATTGGTTTCTGGTGGAAGTGTAACTTTTGACGATCAGACCATAAGTACAAATGATAAATTAACTTTTACACAAGTTAAAAGTGCACTTAATAAGATATCATTCACTGGGACAGAAGGAAAAAATGCAGGCAGTGTCTTAGTTACAGTAAGAGATGCTGATAGGGGAAATTCAGGAGAGGCTACTCTTAATTACCAAATTCAGAATCAACCAGAAATTACATTACCATTCTTTAATGGAAACAATTTTACAGCAGGTCAGTTTGGGTCACTTTTGGGAATTACAGTAAATGATATTGATTTTATAGACTTAAATTCAGATGGCATTAAAGATACAAATGAGCAATCTCAATCCATATTAATGACATTATCCTCTGAGGGTGGTCAAATAAAATTAACTGATCCAAATGATAGTGCTTCTAATACTACAGAAGTCGTGGTGGATATCTTTGAAGATGGCAGTGGTGCAAACATTTTAGGAAAATCTGGTGCTGTAAATTCTGTACTTTCGAGTCTACAATTTAAACCAGATGCGAATTTAAGTGCAGCTAATATTAAAATTACTGCTAGTGATGGTGATAGTTTAACTCCTGACACAAATAAAGAAATAAGTTTATTTGGAATTAACACCGCTCCACCAAGTATTGTAGCTCCAAGAAATAAAATAAATGTAAAAGCAGAAAAAGAGGCTTCATTACCAGGTATTAAAGTTAGCGATATTGATAGTCCTATTATTACTGTTGAAGTTTCTGCACCATCAGGTGAATTTAAAGGGATCAATTCAGATATTTATAATGTTGAGGGTTTAGATACTAGTAAAATTAGTATAACAGGATCTCCTTCTGCAATAAACGTAGCTCTGGAAGATCTAAAATATGTTGGGGTACAAGGTACTGGAAATATTCAGTTAACAGTTGATGCTAGAGATGAAAAAAAATCAGCAACTGAAAAAAGCGTAATTAATGTTACAGTAGTAGATAATCAACCTCCTGAACCAGGTGGGGATTTGGTTTTTAAAAATAGTAGTGATATTACTCAAAATGCTTTAGTAGATGAAGATACTACATCAAATCCTACAATTACGTTTAATATACCTTCATCAAAATTAATAAATTCTGATGGTGATCAACCCACTGAGATAAGAATTTTAAGTGTAACTGGCGGTATGCTAAAACTGGGAGGTAATAATGTCGAGCTAGGTGATAGTGCTGCCAAAATAACCTTAGAAGAAGTAAGAACAAGTGGAGTTATTACATCATTTAAAAAAGATTTCACTTTTACTCCGGATACGGATAGAACTGATGCAGCTATTATAGAATATGCAGTTGTAGATCCGGTTTTGGATACTGCAAACTCCTTACCATCTTTAGCTACAATTCCTATTAACCCAATAAATGATAAACCAGAGATCATTGGTGATGTGGCTAAGAGAGTTTTCACTGAGGGTGATTTAGGTTTGGATTTAGATCGTAGTCTTTCAATTAAAGATAAAGATAGTAATACTTTGTCCGAAGTTAGTATTGTCTTAAGTAATAAACAAGTAGGCGATGCTCTATTATATTCTGAAAATTTTTGGTCTGCTGTTGAAAATGCTAATGCAAAAACACTCACACTTACAAGTAAGTCTACTGAGTTTGGTAAGTCTATATCTATTTTTGAAAATGCAATTCGGTCAGTAAAATTTAGTAATTCAGAAGATAATCCAAATACTACTGAAACTAGAAAAATCTCAGTAACTATTAAGGATGCAGCTCCTTCTGCTAGTTCTGCTTCAGATTCTAATAATAAAACAAGTGCAGCTGTTTCGTTTGATATTAATGTTTTGGGTACTAATGATATACCTTCTTTTTCTACTGCTCAAACATCATTGTCATACTCTGAAGGTTCTGGAGCATCTTCCATTCTTAGTAATGCAACCATTTCTGATGGTGATGTTACCAGTTTAAGTGATCTAGTTCCTACGAAAGCAATTATTAAAATAAATAGTGGATTTATAAGTAGTGAGGATAAAATTTCTATTCCCTCTAGTTATTCAGCCCCTTCTGGTTTTACAGCATCTTTTGATGCTGCAGGTGATCTTACTATAAAAGAGAATAGTTCAAATAATAATATTTTAACCTCTACTTATGACTCTGGTTCTGGTGAGATTTCAATTAATAATGCTTCTGACAGTAGCTTTAAAATGTCTGATTTAAAAACATTACTAGAGTCAATCGTTTATACGAACAGTAGTGATTCACCAGTTTTAGATCCGAGAAAAATCAGTGTAGTTATTTCTGATGATAAAAATGCATTTAGTAATGAATTTTTTAAAACAATTAATTTAACAGCAGTTAATGATAACCCAACTTTAGATTTAGATGGTTTATCAGGTCCATCGAAGGCTGGGCAAGATGGTGGTTCTGCAAACTATGTCGGTAGAGTTCATAAAAGTGTTGGTGTCAAGATTGCACCTAAAGCTCATGTTTCTGATATTGACAGTGACTTTATATCTAAAATGATTGTTACTTTATCTAATGGAGTGGCAGATAATGGTTCCTCCATTAGTGATAGTTTGTCGATATTACAACAAGGTCAAAATATAATTAAAGCAAATAACCTTACACTCTCTAAGGAAGCTGTGTCAGGAGTTTCTGATGCTAAATTAACAATATCCGGATCTGCTAATAAAGATCAATATCAGGAAATACTACAGAACATAGTTTTTAAAAGTGCGGAAACACCCAATGCAAGTGATAGAACAATAACTGTAGAAGCGGAAGATGTCGATAGAGCTGGGAACACAGCTAAATCTACACAGAAATTGGATTATACGGATCCAAGTGATGTTCAAGTTCTATCAGGTCAAAAACAGTCAGTAACTGTAAAAATATCGGATAATCCAATAGCATTGGTCACAAGTGGCACTAAGACATTAGCTCTTTCAATATCGGATAATCCCTCTTCATTTAATTGGATGGAAGTGGATCTTAATATTGATCATGTTGCTCTTAATCGTGCCAAAATTGATGTGCCTAGTAATTTAGGTGATCCAATTAGAACAGCTATTCATGTTGATGCTTCAAGTGTCACAGCTTCGAATATTGGTGTAGATATTGTTGGAACAACTGATGCCAATACTATTACTGGATCTCCACAGGGAGATTTAATATCTGGTGGAGCAGGACAAGATGTGATTGATGCTGGCGATGGTTCAGATGTTGTAGATTATAGTGCTACTGCCTCAATTATTAAAGGAGGTGCAGGAACTGATTTTCTTAGGATTATTGGAAATACGGATGTAATTATTGACCTTTCGGAAGTAAATACCAGTAATAATCAAATAAAAAACCTTGATCAGCAGAATGTTTTTCAAAACGCATCTGGGGCTCAAGTTGTAGGTTTTGAAGATGTAGATGCATCCCAATCAAGTGGGGCTATGACCATAATAGGAAAAGACGGTATCAATATGAATACACTTGGGGGAAGTGGTTCCGATACAATTACTGGCGGGTCTGGAAACGATATCATTAAAGGTAAGAAAGGATCTGATGTAATAAAGGGTGGTTCTGGTAATGATGATTTATCTGGAAATAAAGGAAGTGATGCTCTTTATGGTGGTTTAGGAACTGATCAACTCCGTGGTGGATTAGGTTCTGATACTTATGTTTTCCCAAATTCAGACCTTCAAGACGGGGTCACTGATGTTATTCATGGACTGCAAAAGGGAGAAAAGATAGGTATTTCCTCAAACATTAATTGGAAAAAAATAAACGAAAGTGACGTTACAGCTGTACCTAATGGAAGTAATGCACTTAGTGATACAACATTAGATGCATATATTCAAAAAATTAATAATGACTATAAATTAGTTATCGAGAAGACAGTAGATGGAACTGAAAAAGCATTTGTAAATCTTGGCACTAATCGGCCATTTGAACCACTTAAGTGGACAACTAGTACTGCTGATGGTGATATTAAGTACCTTACTATAGTTGATAATACTGCACCTGAATTGGAAGTATCAAAGTCTAACATTTTCGTACCTATTGCTGGTTCGTCTGCTGGACAAGCAACTTCATTCGGTGCAATGGGCTCAACTAGTAATCCATTTATTTCTATTTCAGATTCTGACAATGATAAAGTTTTTGTTACACTATCTTCTGAAGGAGGAACTTTATCTACCAATGCTATAGGAGGATCAAGCGAAGCAGAACGAGTTTCAATTTCTGAAGCAAATAGTCAACTTCAGCAATTAAAATTTATAGGAAATACCCGTGGTGATGCTTCTATAACTGTTACAGTAAGTGACGGTTATATATCAAAATCAGATACAATTTTCTTATCTGTCCCTAATACTGCACCAGAAGTTCAGATACCTAGTGGAAATTTATCTTCTAAAATTGGAGGTGTTCCATTTAGTCTTTCAAAAGTTGGATTTACGGATGCAGATGCAGTTGATAGAGGATCAGATGCATCGATGACTATTAGAATTAATACATCAAGTGGTGTTTTTGATACTCAAATTCCTTCACTTACAAATACAGGGCAGACATTTGATCATGATGGGGATGGAGGAGCTTCGACGGCAGAAATAGAAGTTTTTACATTTCAACATGAAAATGAAAATATTTATCTCACTAACTCTAATTCGGTAATAAGCGTTTTAAATGCTAACGAAATTTTTTCATTAGATAATAATTCGTTTGGTGGTGGGGTCATAAGTTCAAGTGGTAATTATATTATCGAGGGTAGTTCAAAAACTGGTTATGTTTTAGAACCTGTAGATAAAAATTCCACTACTTCAGGGATATCACATGATTTTGTAAAAACATCGGCTGATGATGATGTTATCGTTGCAAGTTCTAACTTAAGCAAGATTAGCGCAATTGAAAACTTTTTAAATAGTAATGATGGGCTAAGAGCATCTGGGAATATATACGAAATTTCTTCAGAAATTGTCGATGCAAATGGTGATTTACCCTTATCTGTAGGAAGCTTTGCACTTATTGGTGATAACACCGATGGTTGGAAATTATATCCATTAAATGTTTCAAATAGTACTGACATTGTAGTTGAAGGTTCACCAATTACACTCTCTAATTCTCAAAAATCTGCTTTTGATGCATTATCTTTGAGTTCTTCAAATACATTTGATTTAGATTCAATTCCTTTTAACTCAGGTTTTTCTAGTGCAAACCTTTCCATTGTTGGTTTACAAACTTCGTCTGTAGAGTTAGTAGGGGACTTATCGTCAATCACTGGTGCATTGCAAATTCTTAGTTTAAAAGGGAGTGAAGCCGGCAATGCAACAGTTACAGTGAATGCAAGAGATACATTAGGTTTATCAGCCGAAAGTAAATCATTTAACGTTAGTTTAGAAATTGGCGATCCTTCAAAACCAGATTTGCCTAGTAATATAAAATCTGGAGTGAGTATTGATGAGTTAAAAGCTGGCTTCCCAGTCACTATTAATATTGCTGGCACTGGTGTTAAAACAGGGGATAAAGTAAAACTATTCTCTTCTTTAAATAATGGTACATTTGAAACTATTGCAGAAAAAAATCTTCTTGAAACTGATCTTGATTCTGGAATAATTGAATTTCTTGTTGATCCCTTAAGCTTTACATCAACTAGACAAATTTTTGAGTCTTCTGGCAGCAATGTTTTTTCCGAGGCTCAATTAAGGGCTTTAGAAGGTTCCTACATATTTAAGGCTTCTTTAAACGATAAAAGTGAATCTTTGCCTTCTGATCCAATTAGTTTAGATTTCACTAGTCCAACTGTTCCTTCTATTATTTTATCTAAGGATTCAAATTCTGTTGATACCGATACTGGTTTGTTTAATAATGATAATATTACTAGTGTTGGACGTCCTGTAATTAATTTGACCTCTGAATCAGGATTAAACGCTAGCAATATAAGGATGGATATTAGTGATGGTAAAGGCACTTCAAAATTTAACAAAGGTCCATTTGAAAATGTTTTTTCTATAGGCACTGAACAACCAATTATTGTTGATGGACAGGCTACTGGTCAATCTGTATATCCATTAAATTTTTCGAGTACTGATTTACCAGATAATAATTATGGATTTTATTTGATTGATTCATCGGGAAATAAATCTCCAGAGGCAGTGAAAATTAGAGTAGATACTGTCGACGAATATGGAAAAGTTATTGATAATCTTGATAATTTTGGTGGTTATTTATTTACAGTTCCAAAGGATTACAAAACAGACTTCTATGTGGGTAATGGTACAGAATGGAGTGCTAATTTTTCAAATAGTGTTACTAATGAGACAGTTAATACTTTTATTGGAGAAGCTATAGATTTAAATGGCTCTCAACACTTTTTCGTCCCAATGAGTAAATTAATGTCGATTGGAGCAGAATCACATTCTCAACTGTCATTAAAAATTAATGATAATAACAATCAAAAAGTTATAGATTTAGGTGCAATTGCAACCGTACCAACTGGAAATTTTCAATACATAAATTATCAATCACCTGGCTGGTTTACAATTGACACTCACAAGCCTTATAATTCTATAGGTAATTTAAAAGATTTAACCAGTAATCAAAAAACTGCATTTGACTCACTAAATTTGAGTGCTGAAAGTTTTACTTATCATCAATCATTCGATTATGATCCTGCACCTATTTATGTTGTTTCAGAGGAAAAAGCTGCAGAATTTTCAACTGCAGTTTCCAATACATCGATTTTATCTTCAGAATCTGCAGGCAATATCAAACCATCTTCTTCCATTTCAGCACTAGCAGAAGCCGCAACTTGATCTGTTAATAAAGCTGCACCAGAAACATCCTGATCATCCAATACTATTGCATTAGACATTGCTTCTGCAGTAGGCGGTAAAAAACCACCATCTCCATCAGACTCAACTCTCACTGCCATAAAAGTGCCATGACCAAAATTTTCACCTTCTAACAAGTTACCCTCAGAATCCATAATACTTCTTGGAATAATTAAGTATGAACCAACATCAAAACTCTGAGAACCACTATTGAGATCAAAAGTTGCATTAGCTGAAAAAGTCATAATATTCTCAGGTACAAAAAAGGCATCAACCTCTGTAATATTGGTTCCACCTGGGTCGAGAGAAGCAAGAAAATCTTCAGTAAAATCAGCCCAGACATGCGAATTAGCCATTTCAACTGGATTACCATCTACCATAGAAATTTCATACAAATGAAATGTACCATTCCCTGTGTGCAATATAGCATAATTGCCTGGATGAATTGTTCCAAAACCAGGTCCTGGAAGCTCAATTTCAGATGAAATGTTTATTACATTACTACTTGCTATCTCAGTCATTTATTTTTCCCCTTTTTAAATAATTATTCAAATTTCATGCATCTTATATTCACCACAAAATTCAAATAATCGTGACCCGAATCACTCGAGTCTGAAAAATTTGTCTAAATGGTAACACTATTACCCAATAAAATATAGGCCTTTCATAGTTAAAGTTTTAAACCTCTTCTTAATTGGCTTTTCGATTTAAAAGCTAATAATAAAGAAATTTAAGAACTTATTATATTATCCTCCTTCTCCATTTCCCTCCAATGTTTCAATAAAAAAATTAGTCCCAGTTAATAAAGAATTATCTGATAGTTTTATACTGTCTTCTTCTAAGGTAGAACCGCTAATAATGACGGATCCTGTATAGATATCCTCCCCATGTGACCAATTTGATAAATCTATTTTTACGCCTTCAATATTACCTTCAGAAAATAAACTTGATGCAGCAATTAAGTCTGAATATGTAAGGTCAGATCCAGAATTTTTAAAATCTCTAAAATCTATTTTATCATCTAAAGCATTAAAGTCCTTAATTAAAAAAGTTCCTGCTAAAGAGGAAATCTTAAAGGTATCCTGACCACCACCACCACTAGCCTCCGTATTATTCCCAGCTCCAATTATAATATCATTACCATATCCACCGTGAATTAAATCATACTCATTTAACTGACCACCAAAACCATTAAGCGTATCGTTACCGGCACCACCATTTATTTTATCAGTTTTTGATGAGGATCCAGTAATAACCTCACTCATCATGCTACCAGATATTTCACCTGTTGTTTGATCAAAATTGAACCAGGTTCCATCGCCTGTAAATCTTATGATCTCACTTTGTATAAAAGTGTAACCAGAAGGATCTGTTGCCTTTTGAACAACAAGTAATTTTTCATTACTTAAATTTCCATGAGTCATTGCGAGCTCAATACCATTGTAGAGATTGGTTCCAGGATTTTCTACCATTAAGATATAATCTTCTTCTTTTCCTGCAAAAACTGCTGTATCCTTACCTGAACCACCTACAAAAATATCACCCTCGTTGATGGAAGATGTACTCGTCCCTCCCCCAAATAAATCATCTCCACCAGCTCCGTAAATAATATCATCATCTTCTGAACCAATAAACTTTTCGGAATCTGAGGTAGACTGAAAAGCTGGATCTAAAGACGAAAGATCTCTGGAAATTCTATTCTCCATTAGTTCATCTCTGGCCGCAACCAAACCAAAAGTCTGAAGTTCAATCGTTGTAGCATCGCCAACTGACTTATTGGCTAAAGCTAAATCTTTTAAAATATCAGGTGAAGGTTCGCCTTCAGAAGGTGGTGAATTATCTATTCCAAATAACATTTCTAAATCACTTTGAGAGCCTAAATCAATTGCTGTATCACCTGTTTTGAATGCCATTACTTTATTAACTAGAATATCTAATACCTGATCAGAGTTATTAAGATCATTAAGCAAATAAGGAGCAGCAATCATTAGGTTTGCAATCTGACTTGATAAGGCTTGTGTGCTTACATCATTATTAGCAATAGGGTCATAATTATAAATATCAGATAAAGTAGTCAATTTTGAAAATGTACTTACTAAAAGAGTAGAGGCTTCTACACTTGTAAAAACTGGAGAAGAAGGAGCAGATGTTTTTGCCGCATCTATACTATCAAAAGTATTAGTCTCAACAACTAAAGAGTTAGTATCCTTTGTAAACAAAGCAACCCTTACACCATCAAACGCACTAGAATTATCTTCAAATAATTCGGTAATTTTATCACTAAATTCAGTTTCAGTAATAGAATTTTCACTTAGAGTAAACTCCCCAACATCATTTGATTCACTACTAAATATTATTTTTAAATCATAAGAGGCTGTATCTAGTTGGGATCCATTGAGTTGAGCTGAAAACGATGTTTTTTCAGAGTCAAAATCAAGTTTCAATTGATTTTGATTTTGACCCTGTTTAACCATTTTAAATACTAAACTGGTTAGTGGGTTTATAATAGTTGAACCAGATTCACTATAAAGAGTAATATCGTTGGTTACACCACTGCTTGTCTTTGATTGAAAAGGTAAACCAGTTGATGTGTCTATACCACCTACCGCAACGAGTGGCTTACCTACATCACCGTGTAAACCAGAAAAAGATCCGTCACTTTGCGTATTTACAAAGACTTCAGTTTCAGGGTCAAAAATACCATTTTCATTTAAATCATGAAAAACTTTGGCACCAGAAATATATCCGTCTGCTACCTTTCCAGCTGATCTTTGAATGATTGAATCATTGGTTACATTCAAAGTGCCAGGATCATCAAATAATTTTCCTACTAAATCTTTAAAATTGGGTAAATTAGTATTCAAAAAATTCATTTCATAAGTATCACCAGAAAAAACTGGGAGATCTAATGAATATTTTAAAATAGACTTATTATCCAAAGTTTTACTTATTTCAGCTGCAGACAAATTAAATGTATTAGTTGATCCATTACCTGAGACCAAGGTAAGAGTAATATCATTAGTAACAGGATTTAGGTCTAATTCTTCATTGAAAGTAAGTTCTAAAAATCTCCCAGAACTATCGATTTTTTGACTTAAAAGTATTGGTTTTAAATTATCTACTCTAATAATATGATCGGTACTTCCAGGATTAACTATGTTTTTGTTACCTGCATCGTCTTCAACAGATATAGTATAGGCACCTTGAGTACTATCTGGAAAATCTGTAAGAAATACAACCTGGTAAGATCCATCATCATCAGTAACAGAGTAATCAGTTCCTTCAGTGAGTGGACCATTTGCCACTGCACCAGTGTAACTAGCATCCATTGTTCTTTCAATAAATACCCTAAGACCAGATTCAGAATTAAAACTAAAGTTTGGTTTTAATTCTGTAGTAGCCCTGTCAGTATTGGATAACCCAGTATCCAGACCATCATTCAAAACAATTGTGGAAATTTCAGGAACATTAGTTTCAATAATAAATTTTTGGTCATTCGAGCCTATAACTTCATTTCCAGCATCATCAGTAATAACAATAGCATATTCTCCATCCTGCAAGTCATTATTAAAAGAAATATTATACTCTATTGTCTTTAAATTAGATCCCGATAATGTTGTAATGGATGATCCCATTCCCGAATGAGTATCACAATAGTAATATAAATCAGGTGTACCAGGTAATGCATTTATAGTTGTAGTGGAATTAACTGTATCAACAATTATTCCTCGAGAGTATGGTTCTCCTGATCCATGTGTGCCATCGCTCGTAGTTGAAAATTTTAATGGATGGGATGATGCTGATGACCAATCAAAAATATATGTCGTGCCCTCTGTTAATTCTAATGCATCCTGCTCAACACCATTTATTGAATATTGACCTCCAGCTGCAGTAACCTTCAAAATTATATGATCCAAAATTTCAACTTCCCAACCACTGGTGGCATTTCCTTTAAGCGCATAACTTCCTTCATTTAAACCTAAATTAGTATTATTAGACGCGACTGTTTTTGAAACTGTGAATACCTTTAAGGAAGAAAAAGCATCATATTTATCAGATAAAGGAACCAAGCTAAGAGAATCCCAAATTGTTTTCTGTTCTGCAGTGATGGAAATAGCTGACCCACTCGTTACAATTGAAGTAGGAACTGAAATATCAACAGGCTGTACTTGAAAACCATCTGAAGCATTACCTTTTAGAATATAGCTGCCTGCTGAAATACCTAAATTGGGGTTATCCGTTACTTGAGTTGAAGTGATAGTAAAAACATTAGCTGGTGGTTTTGGATCAAATGTACCCACTGAACTTAAAGAAAGTGAATCCCAAATTGTTTTCTGTTCTGCAGTGATGGAAATAGCTGACCCACTCGTAACAATTGAAGTAGGAACTGAAACATCAACAGGCTGTACTTGAAAACCATCTGAAGCATTACCTTTTAGAATATAGCTGCCTGCTGAAATACCTAAATTGGGGTTATCCGTTACGTGAGTTGAAGTGATAGTAAAAACGTCTTCAATTGGATATGGGTCAAAATTCCCAACCTCTGGTAATGTTTCTAGTATTACCTTTTGATTTGAAGATAATTTTATATTTTTAGAAGCAAAAACATTAAAATTCTCAGATGCCAATATTGACTGAGTTCCTGATGAAACCGAATTATATAGTATTCCTATATTAAGTCCTTCTTCTGCATTAAAACTGATTTCCGGCTTTTTTATATTTGTTAATTTGTCATCAGTATTTCTACCAATATCAGTAGTACCCATTCTAATGGGGGTTGCGAAAGATGGTAAATCTACATCTACACGAAATACATCTTGTCCAAGCCCTTCTTCATTTTGATTGCCAGCGTCATCTTTAACAGAAATACGATAATCACCTGATACTAATCCTTGAGAAAAATTAACTTGATACGAACCATCTTCTGCTGAGCTTATTAAATAATCAAATTGACCAGTTCCGCCATCAAATTCTTTTAAGTTTGTTGATGATGTAAGATTCTCTATAAATACACTTAATCCTGGTTCTGTATTAAACTTTATAGTTGGCAAATCAAGTGATGTTAAAAGATCTGAATTAGATTTTCCATTATCTGTCTCACCTAAATTTATTCTTGGTAAAATTGGTACTGTACGATCAATGGTAAATGTGTTTTCAGGAACTATATCATTTTGGTTGCCAGCGTCATCTTCAACAAAAATATTATAAGTTCCATCAGTTAAATCACTTAAGAAACTAATACTGTATTGGGCATTGTTTCCAGCGTCTAAATTAGGCTCAATAACCGAGTATACAGGATTGTTATCAATACCTTGTTTAGAGAGAAGTGTAACTGTCTGATCAATATTCGTTCTTTGAACAAATATCCTCAAACCACCTTCTGAATTGACATTAATCTCAGGTCTTGCACTATTTGTTAGTCTATCATCATTAGCCTTACCAGTATCTGTATTATTTATTAAATTTAATGTATCCAGAACTGGTTTTACGGTTTCGATATTATATTTCTGCTCTGCTCCTCCGACAACACTATTACCTGCGTCATCTTCAATAATAATTGTGTACTCCCCATCCTCAAGAATAATTCCACTGTTGAAAGTAATTGTATAGGTGCCTGAGGAAAAAGCCTGTGTATAAATTGGAAGACTATAACCAGAACTATTGGGATCCGCAAAGGGATCAGGTAGTAAAGAAACATTACCATTTAAATCATCATATGAAATAAACGTTCTTAACCCAGTTTCAGCTTGAAAAGTTATTTCGGGGTTAGTGTTATTAGTTAATCTATCAGTTGCTACTTTAATATCCCCTACTGACTTTCCTTCCGGAATATTACCATCTGTTTCATCCTGTGCGGTATAAAGAATATTTTGTTTAAAGCGTCCATGATCTGTGGAACCTAAACTAATAGGACCTGTAAAGGTAGGAACAGTAGTATCAATGTTAAATATTTGATTTGATTCACCAGGAACTCGGTTTCCTGCTTTATCCATTACTATTACTTGATAAGATCCGTCACCTAAATTGGTATTAAAATTGATAACATATTTACCAGATATATTACCATAAATAGATGAAATAGATTCGACTAATTCTGCTTCGACTATTGGATTTAATGGATCTGTATGATCTTCAAGTACGAATTTGACATCTGTAATACTTGAAAAAACTTCATTTAAACCTGTCGTTGGGATTGAAAAATTTGATCCATTATCAGTACTGATCAATGTTTTTAAAAATAAATTGGCATTAGTTATGCCTAGTTCATTTAAAGTTATGTTATCTTCAATTCTTACAATAGAAGTGTTAAATGAGTTTAAACTACTTTCCAAATTAGATTTAATTTTGTATTTATTTGTCGGGGACTTAAGAAAAACTTTTTCAGTAATTACACTTCCAGCAAGACCACTATCATCGTCTACTTTTATCTTAATATGAGAAACTCCTTCAAGCTCTGGAGCTCCTTCGTTGCCTTCAGATAAACTGATAGTAAGTGAACCGTCTTGCAAGTGATTAGAATTAGCTTCAGTATATGTAATTCCATCGCTACTATATTCACTTTTTATTATAAGACCAAGGCTAGCTAATTGCTCAGGAGAAATTAACACCCCAAATACATCTCTAACTTCAAAGGACATAATTGAATTATCATCTATATCCTTTTCAAAAACATTATCTATTTCATATGGAAAAGAGGACGAGTTTCCTCCACTTACACTAAAAAAAGGTTTAGCTCCTATTTCATTGATAGTTGTTGTACTATCATATTCAGAAGGTGCATTAACACCATCTTCGTGTTTAATAAAAACAGTAAGATTAGGCTCAGAATCAAAAGATACAATTGGCTTTTGAACAGCTGTATATCTATCATTGGTGTTAACACCTTTATCAGTTCCATTAATCAAAGCAATTGGTGAAAAGACAGGTGGAGTAGCATCAATTTTTATTTTTTCACTTGAGGTTGCTACTGTGTGATTTCCAGCGTCATCTTCAAGCGTAATATTATATATTCCATCATCTAAAGCATTAGAAACTGTAACAGTATATTGACCACTTGTTGCATCTAATGAACTATAAGTTGAAGACAACTCAGTTGGATTCCCGTCGTCGCCTTCTTTTTTTAAAAAAACTCTTAAGTTAGGTTCTGAAACAAATGTGAATGTAGGTTGTGTTACAGACGTAAATAAGTCATTTGCAAGTACTCCTTTGTCATCTGCACCCAAACTTATAGATTGACTAAAAACAGGAAGGTCTTTCTCTAATTTAACAATTAATTCTCCTGTTTCCAAAGAATTACCAGCAAGGTCCGTAAGTTTAGCCTTAAAAGTTATATCTTGAGTTCCAGTTAAGGATAAATCTTGATTTTTAGTAACTATTTCATAAGAACCACTATCTATTTTTCTATAAAACTCAACTGCAGTAAATGGTTCTCTATTTTCAACATTCAAAACAAAGTTGGTATCATTGGAAATGAAGTCAGTTGAACTTCGCCCATTATCGTCAAATTCCATAAGAGTAATTTGACCAGTAGTAAGCTCTT
>CACFXF010000025.1 GCA_902570265.1 uncultured Alphaproteobacteria bacterium
GGAAATGCACAAATAACATAGCATAAAATAGTTTTTTTTCTATTAAGGTTTTTTAAATTGATATAAGTCTTAGTCCTACTAGTGTCATGAAACTTACTAGCAGCACGAGACCTGATTTCTATTAGAAGCAAAGAGATAATAAAGATAAATGTAATAATTGATAATTGTGCTGCTGAAGTAATGCTATTCATACCTATCCAGACATTAAAGATCCCTAAAGTAAGAGTTTCTAGTGAAAAATATTCTACAGTACCAAAGTCTGATACTACCTCCATACATACTAATGCTAAACCAGCAAAAATAGCTGGTCTTGCCAATGGCAAACCTACAGAAAAAAAAGTTGACTTGTTATATAATCTTGAAGTTTCGTAAAGGCTTAATGGGGCTTTCCTAAAGGCTGTTCGTGCAAGAACATAAATATATGGATATAAGACAAAGGACATTACAAATATAGCGCCCCATAAAGATCTTATTTCTGGAAAGAAATAATCGTCTGGGGAATTGTAACCAAAAGAAAATCTTATAAATTTTTGAACAGGACCAGCATATTCTAAAAAATCAGTGTAAGCATAGGCAACTAAATAAGCCGGGCATGCAATAGGTAAAACTAATATCCAATCAAAAAATTTGGAAAATCTAAAACTAAAGTTTGAGACTATCCATGCAGGTATAACTGAAATCAAGAGAGATAATAACATAACACCAATCATCAAAAATAAGGTATTATAAATGTACTTAAATAATACAGTATCAAGTAGATGCTGCCATATACTATCATTTGTGTTGCCACTCATTATAAATAAAGCAATAATTGGACACAAAAATAAAAAAGTGAAAATAATTGTACTAGAGAAAAATAAACGCTCTCCATTAAGGGGTAGAATTTTCATTTTTTACCTTTACCAACCTACTCTATCAATTATTTTTTGAGCATCGATAGATAATTGAGCAATTTTTTCTATTGAAATTTTGTCTTCCCTGAAATTTCCCCAGCTAACTAACTCATCAGAAGGTTTAACTTTTAGATTAACAGGATATTCAAAATTTATCTCGCTGTACATCTTTTGGGCATCAGGGCTAGAAAGAAATTCTAATAATTTTATTGAAGATTCTTTATTCTTTGAATATTTTGCAACACCACCACCTGAAATATTTATATGAGCACCTCTGTCACTTTCTCCTTGATTAGGAAAAGTCAATCTCATGGATTGAGCCCATTCTCTTTGAATAGGATCATCTGAATACTTAAGTTTACCAAAATAGTAATTATTTATTATAGCGATATCACATAATCCTTCGTGTATGCCCTTAACCTGAGCTCTATCGTTTCCTTGAGGCCTTCTGGCCAAATTTGACACTAAACCCAAAGCCCATTTTTCAGCTTTTTCTAAACCATATTCTGCTATAATTGAAGCCATTAAGGCTCTATTGTAAACATGGCTTCCAGGCCTACTACAGATTTTTCCTTTCCATTTTGGATCAGCTAAATCTTCTACACGAAGTATATCATTTTCTTTAACCCTTTCTTTAGAAGTCGCAATAATTCGAGATCTTTTTGAAAGTCCGAACCAAGTGTTCCTTTTACTCTTAAGGTAAGCTGGTATATTTTGATCTAAAATAGGAGAATTAATTTCAGCTAATAAATCCATATCTTCGTAAATATATAATCTACCGATATCCACAGTCAAAATCACATCTGCAGGACTATTTTTTCCTTCCGCTTTCAATCTTTGCGCTAGTCCCTTAGTGGCATAAACGACATTTGTTTTTATTCCAGTATCTTTAGTAAAAGCCTCTAAAAAAGGATTAATTAAAAATGGTTGTCTATGTGAATATATATTGATTTCATTAGCAAATAAAATTGGTATGTTACAAAAATAAGTTAAAAAAAATAATATAAATATCTTTCTAAAATTCATTGCTTACCTCTAAGTTTTTATTAATAAATTTATCTTTTAACTAGTTTTAAATAATAAAAAAAATTTTGAATTTTCTTTTTTAAAATATTTTTTATCTCAATAAGTGGAAAAAAATATAATGTCGATAATTTGTTAAAATCTTGTTCTTTTGTCTCAATACCTAATTTTAACTCTTCGATTTCTACAGAGTGGTGCAAGGAACCAAAAATATAATCCCAAATAGCTAAAGCTGCACCAAAATTTTTATCATGGTGCCTTTGAGCAACCGAATGGTGTAGCTGATGTTGGGCAGGAGAGATTAAAATATATTCCAGCCAACTCCAATATCTAATACCTATATGAGAGTGTCTTAAATTAGAGCCTGCTGTATTAAATAAAAATAATAAAACATTCGCGCCTAATACAGTAAAAAGGTCAACATTATTTCCAAAAAAGAAAATAAATGTTGATATGGAAACTCCTTGAGTGAAAGTACCGCGTAATGTAAAAACAATACCCTCTAAAGGATGGGTTCTATAAACTGTCATTGGAGTTAAAACTTCAGCTGAATGATGAACTTTATGTAAAGCCCACAGAATGGGCCACATATGCATCCAACGGTGAACCCAATATTTTGAAAAATCATCTAGCAAAAATATAAAAAGAGTGAAAAGGAAAACTACAACCTGAACAGGTATATTTTGAAAAGAACCAGAACTTAACCAACTTATTTCATGAAGCCAATAAAAAATTGCCGTTGCGATTACTAGTTGTGTAATTAAAACAGGAGAAATGCTTATTGATATAATTCGGTTTATTAAGAAAACAAAAAAGTCTGCTTTTGAAGAACTAGAAAACCATATTTTCTTATCAAAAATAAATTTTAATGAGTTTTTTAGATTTACCTTTTTAAAAAAGACAAGCCAAATAAGAGCAATGAGTATGGAAATTGCTAAATAACCAACATAGACCCGCTTACGCGGGTCTATGAAGTGCTCAAAAATGTTTGAAAAAAAATCAATCATTTTCTATGTAATAAATTAATTCAAAATTAATCATTTTCTGAACTATTACTTCCACCTAATTTTTCAGCTAGGTTACTCATATCAGACAATTTGTCTTTATTTCTTGCCTCTACTTGAAATGCATCAACCATTAGTTTTTGAACTTTAAGCATATGAAGTTTATATTCTCCCCAACCTGACCCTTCGTCTTTTAAATATTCACCACTTGAATTCATTCCAGTTACTTGTGATGCATTCATTAGTAATGGGCCCATTCCAATCATTCGATTTAATTTAGTAGCAGTCTCACCAAGATTAAATTTCCCTGTTTGTAGTGACATTGCGAAACCTTTTAATTCTCCCCAATGTTTAGCATAAGTTCTAAAAGCTTTTTTAGTATCAGAATTTGAAGCAACTAATTCTTCAATTTTTGTTATGTCATTGTAAACAGACCCAGCATATTTAAATACAGCTTCTGCAATGACTTTTTCCCAATTAGAACAAATAACCCCAGCTAAATTTACTAATTTACCTCTTTCTGCATCTGATAATTTTTCGCCTTCAGCATCTGCTATAAGTTGACGTCCATCTACAAATGCTTTTGTGATAGTAGCTAGATAATTGGTTTTACCACCTTTATCAAAAGCTGAAGCATAGTAGGCATGTGCAAAAGTCATCTCACTTAATAGATCAATCATACCATCTCCGTTAGAATCTGCTGCTGCAAGATCTTTCATTTTAGCAACATTATAGCTCTGTTCTGGGGTAAGTTTTAATGTATGAGCTGCTGCGCCAAAATATCCAAAAGCTTCATCCCATGAATGCTCTTTACCTGTATAATGCTTACCCTCTTTATAAGGCTTATCATTCGGTTTATTATCAGCACCCATTTTTTCATCTAGATAATTATCACAAGCTTGATGATAAAAAACAGCACCCATTGTAAACTTTGAAATTAACTGGATATAATCGTATCCTGTGCTTGGATCAAAACCTTTATTAGTAATGGCAGCTTTATCGATCATAAACGCAAGTGCTTCTTTTCCAGTCATTTGACCTGGCCATCCAGTAACAACGCCTTTTGAAGCTTTACCTGCCAAGTTTGTATTAGAAATTTCTCTCATTGTTTCCTGTTTGATATTAAAATCACCTTTATCCACAGGAGATAATATTTTCTTATTTTTGTCAGTTCCTCCAAAATAAGACATCATTTCTGCTCTTATTTTTCCAGCATTAGCACCACCATTCCCTTGTGATGATAATTTTTTGATACTGGTATGTAATACTTGTCTTCCAATTTGCCCAGTATAAGAAACTGAGTTTGTCTTACTTCCTGAATACCCTTTAAGAGTAACTGGATAAGGGCCATATGTGTCACTCGAATGACCATCAGAAAACCCAAAACTGGCTAGGCTTAAGATGGAAATTACTGAGGCTATTGTTATCTTTGCCTTGCTATTCATTATTTTCTCCATTCTTTAATTTATTTGGCTAGCACAATTTTAGCTGGCTGTTTTCTAGTAAAACTTACTTGGTAAGGATAAGTTTATTATGTCTAGTAAGTCGCAAAATATAGTCCTGTGAACCTAGACTAATTATTGCTGTATTAGATGAACCAATTAAGTCCAGTGCATTAATTTTATTTACAGCTGTTTTATTAGTGTTCTGTTCTGGACTCAATTTTTCATCGTAGTTTTCTATTGCATTAAGCAAACTTTCAACCTTCCTTTCTGCCATTTTAAACATCCTTCATGAAATACCTGACTTAAATTGTCAGGAATAATTAATCCTTACTAAAATTATCAGATTTGTCAATCCCGACTCATATTATAAGGTATATTTGTTTAATTTACTTTAATGAATTTAATTTAAAGACTGTTATAATGTTTAAATAATTAATAATTTAAGGCTATTTTGTGATAAAAATAATTATACTCTCTGATCCTATTTGTCCTTGGTGTTATATAGGGAAAAAATGTTTTGATGAGGCAATCAAACAATTCGAATCTCATTATTTTAGTATTAAATGGCTACCATTTCAGCTAAACCCTAATATGCCTAAAGAAGGTATGGATAGAAAAAATTATCTAATAAAAAAGTTTGGAAATGAAAAGAAAACAACAGAAGTGTATACCCCAATTGTAAATAAATTTAATGAAAATAAAATTGATTTTGATCTTTCAAAGATTAAAACTACTCCCAATACCTTTAATGCAAATCAGTTAATTTATTGGGGTCAATTAGAAGGCAAAGGAAATGACGTAGTAGAAAATTTGTTTAAAGCTTATTTCTTAGAAGGTAAAAATATTGGGGATATAAATTGTCTTATTGAAATAGGTATGAAATCAGGTTTAACGAAAAAAATAACTTCACTCGTATTTGCAAATGCCAAAGACATAAAAATTGTTCAGGATATTGAAAATAAATATAGAAAAGTAGGTGTTTCTGGGGTCCCTACTTTTATAATAAATAACGATTATGTTGTGCCAGGTGCACAATCAAAAGAATTTTGGCAAGAGGTATTGAGAGAATTAACCCAAAAATATAGGAGGATGTATTCATGAAAAGTGATCGCTTAATTGCAGGATCTGATGCAAATAGAGGATATTCTGGAATACCAACATTTTTAAGATCAAAAATTTGTGAAAACTTAGATGCAATAAACGCATCCTATGCAGTTTTAGGCGTTCCTTATGATGAAGGTTCTCCTTTTGTTGGTGGATCAAGATTTTGTGCGAGAGCAGTAAGGGAACATTCACTAAGATTTGGTGGTGGTGCAATTTACGACATTGAAAATAACAAGGAATATTTAAGAGATGCTATCTCTAGCAATGCAATAACTGATCTTGGTGATATAGATATTACTCCAAGCCGAGCTGACGTAACTATGGATAAATTAACTACTGTTATACAAAAAATAATTTATCAAGGAATATTACCAATTGTTCTTGGGGGCGACCATACCATTACCTATCCCGTCGTCAGAGGATTTAATAAACCTCTACACGTTGTGCAATTCGATGCGCATATGGATTACTCCAAAATAGAAGAAGGTATGACATATACTAATTCAACTTCATTCAGATTATTGCATGAATTGGATCATGTAAAATCACTGAGTCAAGTTGGGGTTAGAAGTATGAGAGATCAAAAATCAGATGTAAACGATGCACTAAATAATGGAAGCCGTATTATAAAAATGAGTGAAATAAGGGAAAAAGGCGCAGAGAATATTTGGAAACATATGCCTAATGGTGAAGATTGTTATGTTACTGTTGATATTGATGCATATGATATGTCCTTAGTCCCAGGTTGCGTATCTGCTGAGCCTAACGGCTTTTATTTTGATGAATTGAAAAAAGCATTAAAAAGTCTAAATGATAAAATGAATATTGTGGGATTTGATTTTGTAGAGGTTAATCCTAAATTGGATGTTGGAACAAATGTAACTTCCTATCTAGGAGCCCTTACTGTTGCAATGTTTTTGGGTTTTATTGATGAAAAAAAGCGATTGAAATTAGGTTAAAATATGTGCGGAAGATTTACACTTCATAATTCGAACAAGGTAAAAGAAAAAATAGGATTTGAAATAACACCAAATTATAATATTGTACCTTCTAATTTAATCCTTATTTTGATACCAGAACCGGTTCTTCTTTATTGGGGACTTACTACTGAATGGGCTAACAAACCTATGAATTTAATCAATGCCAGGATAGAAACACTAAAAGAAAAACCTGCTTTTAAGAACTCGAAACCATGTATTGTAGTTTCAGACGGTTGGTTTGAATGGAAAAAATCAAATACTCTTGGGAAAATACCTTTTTATATTCATAACAATAATAAGATAATTTATTTTGCTGGAATTTATAATGATAAGGGCTGTTCAATAGTAACTAAAGAGGCAAATCCAAAACTATGTAACATACATCATAGACAACCCTTAATTTTGGGTAAAAATGAAAGAAGATCATGGATTAACGAATTTGAAATCAAAAATCTTAATCAATCTCAAGAGTTTCATTGCCATAGAATTGGAAACTATGTAAATTCGCCGAGAAATAATAGCTCAAAATGCATAGAGGCAATTTAGAGCATTCTTATGGGATTAATTCCTTTATTTTAATTTGGTTGTTTTTTATTATTATTTTCATACGCTCGTGTGTATCTGTAATTAATGATAAAAAGTCAATTTCTCTTATATAATTTTCTACTACACAAAAATTTGAAAAAGCATTTTTATCTGATAAATATTCTTTTTCATTGCATTTATTTTTAGTATCTATTGTAGAAGACGGTGCTAATTTTGTTGAATAAGATTTTCTAGATTCTATTGGAACCTTGTCCCAGTATTTTCTAATTTCTGTATTATCTCTCAATATAAAAGATTTTGTTTTTATTCTAAGTTGAATTTTTTTGAACTTATCATAAAACAAACATTCAGTTTGATTATTTTTAATAATCGATTTTACTTTAGGACTTCGTTTATCTGTAAAAAAAATTAAATTATGATTTTTTTCGATAAAATTTCTAAGAACTACATATCTACTTTGAACTTCTTTTAAGCTTAAACTGGAAAACACAAAAGTATGATATCCACTAGATCTATTAAAAGCACCATCCTTTAACAAATCAATTATTTTTAAATAAATTAGGTGATTTCTCTTCATGAATATATCTTTATCAAAGTGATATAAACATTTAAATAAAAAATAATATAGGGTGGAGATATACTCTCCACCCTTTGTTATTTTACCTTTTAGGTAATGGCATCCAATCCGTCATTGCAACATCTGCATGCTGGAATTGTGGCATTTTACTTCCTAAATCTTCCATATTTTTAATATCTTGCTCATTCAAAAAAGACTGAGTTATTAAAGTAGGAGGGACAATAACACTTCTGCCTGGATTCCCACCAGTCAACATTATTGCTAATGATCTTACACATACTTCTCCTACAACTGCAGGATTAGTTGCAACTGTTGCTGCCCACGATGAACCAGGCTCTCTCATTAATGAAATGTCAGCAGTGGAAACGTCTGCAGAGTATATATCTATTTGATCAGTTAACCCAGCTTCATCAACTGCAAGTTTAACTCCCTTGGCAAATTCATCATAAGGAGCAAACATTACTGTAATGTCAGAATTAGCTTGTAAAACTGATCTTGCTTGGTTTGCATTAGAGTTTGCAATTGGGTTGTCTAATGTTCCAAACACAGCAACTTCATCTATACCAGGATTAGCAGCTTTAACTTCTTGCCAAGCCTTGTCTCTTCTATCCAATGGGGCAATTCCCGGCACATAGACATAACCTGCTTTGAATGAGTTTCCGTTATCTTTAATAGCTTGCTCTAAAGCAAGCTTACCTAGCATATAATCAGATTGTTCAACTTGAGGTATTGCAGGGTTTTCTACATTTACATCAAATGCTACAACTTTAATTCCAGCCTCAACAGCTCTTTGTGCTGCATCTTTCATGGATTCAGTAAGTCCGTGCTGTATGATAATACCATCTACCCCTAAGGCTATTGCTTGATCAACCATATCTGCTTGTAATGCAGCATCCTGCCGACTATCAAAAACTCTTAGATCAACACCAATGGCTTGTGCTTGAGATTCTACACCACCTAGATAAGCTTGAAAGAAATCACCAGTACTCAAAAAACGAACTAGTGCTATTTTTACTTTTCCTGGGTCGTCTAAAGGAGCTGGCATACCAGCAAAAGCTGTTGAAAAACCAGTTAATAATAGTATAGCTCCTCCAAAAGCTGATACAATTTTTTTTAAAATTTTGTTCATAAATAATTCTCCCTTCAATTTAAAAACAAACTTTGGTTAATGACCTCCCTTGCGAGATCTTGATGTAAGAGCAAAGGTAAAAACTAGTGCAATAACTAAAACCCCTCCTTTTACAAAATCCTGAGTATAATATGGTGCATTCATCATAGTCAAACCATGAAGTAAAACACCTACAAAAAGAGCGCCTATTGCTGTACCTAAAGCGTTAGGTTTTGCTGCACCTAACACTGCAAAACCTATAAGTGCTGCTGCTACACTATCTAACAAAAGATTATTCCCAGATGCTATGTCCCCTCTTCCAAGACGTGCTGATAAAAGCAACCCTCCAATTGAGGCAGTAATACCAGAAATAACATATGCTAAAATTTTATAATAATTAACATTTGTTCCGGCTAAAGAAGCAGCTCTTTCATTTGACCCTATGGCGTACATCAATCGTCCATGGCGAGTAAGTTCTAAAAATATCCAAATAATTAGGGCTACAACCAAAAAAATGATGACAGGCACTGGAATTAATTTTTCCAAAAAAACATCGAATCTATGTCTTCCAATCCATAAAAAGCTTGCTGGAAAAACTCCATCTGCAACCTCTCCAGAAGGTAATCGCATGCCTGTAGCTATTGATCTTCCCTCTGTAGGAACTCTTTGTAATCCAATTAATAAAAACATCATTCCAAGAGTTGCTAACAAATCAGGAACTTTCATTTTTACAATCAATAAACCATTAACGAGACCAACGAAAGCTCCCATTAATAAACAGGCAATAATTGCTACAAATGCACTTTGCTCTAATATTACCAACATATATGCAGACATCATCAGTGAAGAAGTAGCTACAGAACCAATAGAAAGATCAAATCCGTCAACTACAAGTGTACATGTTACACCTAATGCCAATATTCCTGTAATTGCAACTGACTGAAAAATAAATACAGCCGAACGTGCTCCCGCAAAACCACTAGCAAAAATGGAAAAAAATAACACCAAACCTGCTAATAAAACAAGAAATCCATATTTAATTGAAAATTCTCTTAAACCAAATTCACTGTTCATTTTTCACCTACTAAGCTCACTAAAAGTACTTTGACCAGCTATTTCAACCAAAATCTGATTTATATCAACATTTTTGTTTTTGTGCTCACCAACTATTTTTTTCTCATTCATAACTAAAACTCTATCTGCAATTTCCAGAGCTTCATCTAATTCTGCTACAAAAACTATCGTAGCTCTATTAATTGAGGTTTCTCTAATGTAATTCCCAATATCTCTTCTAGCTTTTATATCAACTCCTTGAAATGGTTCATCGAGTACAAGTAAACTACAAGGCCTTAATAACCAACGACCAACTACCACTTTTTGTTGATTTCCTCCTGAAAGAGTTTCTATTTCATCATTCTCTGATTGACAAACAATTCCCAAGTCATTGATAGTTTCTTTAGCAACATTTTTTAATCCTTTAAATTTAAGTAATGATAACCATGAGTAATTATTTAAAAAAGGAACTGTCAAATTTTTTTCTATATCGAAATCTTTTATGACGGCATTAGAAGATCTATCTTTCGGACTCATATGAACCCCTAAGTTAATTGCCTCCATGGGATTAGAAGGGGAATATTTATTACCATTTAAAAATATAGAACCACTAAACTGTTTCATAACCCCAAAAAGTATTGAAGCTAATTGTGTTTTCCCACTTCCTAAAAGTCCAGTAATAGCTACTACTTCATTTTGATGAATTTTAAGATTAATGTCAGCACTGTCACCATCCAGTTTAAGACTAGATAATTTTAAAATTTCTCTTCCTTTTTCTGAAATTTTAAAATTTACCTCAGTCATCTTATGACCTATCATAGCTGTAACTGCACCCTCATAATCTAATGGTTTTTCATCAAAAGTTCCGGATATAGAACCATCTCTCATACAAATTATCTTATCAGCTATTTGTCTGATATCAGACATTCTATGTGAAATATACAATATTGCTACATTTGTGCTTCGTAATCTGTCTAGTAACTTAAATAACCTATCAGCCTCTTTTGCTGAAAGTGAAGAAGTTGGCTCATCTAGAATTAATACTTTAGGATTTCTTGCCATTGCCCTAGCAATAGCTATTAACTGACGATCTGCTACACCAAGTTCTGAAACTGGTTTTTTGCTGTCAAATGATAATCCCATGATTTCAGCAATCTTTTCTGATTCAATTCTGAGATTTTTTTCACTTACAAAAAAACCAGATTTTTTATCAGTTAAACGATCTAACATCAAATTAGAAGCAACATCTAAATCTGGAACAACTCCATCGTTAATTGATTGATGTACAGTGACTACACCTTCATTAAATGCATCCACTGGCTTTTTAGGTCTAAATAACTTACCGAATAGATTAATAGAGCCTCCATCTGATTTGTGTACTCCACATAATATTTTAACTAGTGTAGATTTACCTGCTCCATTAGCTCCCATCAATACCGTTACTTCGCCTGGGAAAAGATCTAAATCAATCTTTCTTAAAACTTTGTTAGGACCAAAAGCTTTCTCCAAGCCTCTTATTTCACAGGCTAGTTTTTTCATTTAAACTCATTTGTTAGTTAACAGTCATTTTTATATTGCTCATTGAAATAAGAATTGTCAATCGTATTGACAAAGTTGAATTCAAAAGCGAAATTCTAACCAATTAGGAGAATAAACTATGAACAAAAATTATTCAGCTTTAACTTTAAATGAGCTTCCCAAAAGGCTTTCTTCCATTACTGCTATAACAGACCAAATTGGGACTGATTTTTCTAAATGGCAGGTTACAGAAGTTGGTGATGGAAATCTTAATTTAGTTTTTATAGTAATTGGGAGTAATGGAAAAATTGTTATAAAACAAGCTTTACCATATGTAAGAGTAGTAGGTGATAGTTGGCCTTTAACACTCGATAGAGCTTTCTTTGAATATAATGCCTTGGTTCGCCAGGAAGAAAGAGATCCAGGAATTGCTCCATCAGTTTTTTATTTTGATCGTGAACAAGGCTTAATAGCAATGGAATGCTTAGATAGTCATAAGATTCTAAGGGGTAAATTAATTGCCGGAGAAAAGGTTTCAAATTTAGGCGAAGTAATTGGAAAACATTGCGCTCGTCTAGCCTTTAAAGGTTCTGACTTTTACATGCAAACCAAAGATAAGAAAAATGACGTATCTCTTTTTCAAAAAAATTTAGAATTAATGTCAATAACTGAGAATCTTGTTTTTACAGATCCATATTATGAAGCAGAAATGAATAATCATACAGAAGGGTTAGATACAATTGTAAAAACACTTCGCGACGATGTAGTAATGAAAAGTAAAGTTCAGTATATGCTTTTAAAATTTACTAGTAATACAGAAACTATGTGTCATGGCGATCTACATTCTGGATCAATTATGTGTACCGAAACCGATACAAAAGTGATTGATCCTGAATTTGCATTTTACGGTCCTATGGGCTTTGATTTAGGCATGAATATCGCTAACTATTTAATGGCTTTCTTAAGTCAACCAGCTCATAGGAAAAATTCAAATGATAACAAATCATTTCAAGGATGGATACTTAAAGTTATTGAAGAAACAGTAAACGCCTTTTTTGAGGAGTTTACAAATCTATGGCATAATAGTAGGCAAGGTATCCTTTTCCCGAAATGCCTATATGAGGATCAAGATCAAACTACAGATTATGCACTGAATTTAGTATTAAAACATATTTTGAATGATGCTATGTCTGTTTGTGGAATTGAAATGCATAGACGCTGCTTATCACTTGCACATAATGCTGATTTTGAACAAATAGAGGATGTAACATTAAGAGCAAAATTAGAAGCTAGAAACTTGTTATTGGGGAGAGAATTAATTCTTTCTTCAGATAGCATTAAAGAAATATCAGATCTGACATCTTTAGCTTTAAAGTTTAATGAAAGGAATATACTGTGAAAGTTAATGGGAATCACTACCATTCTATTTGGTATGATAAAAATCTCGATCAGGTAAAGATTATAGATCAACGACTTTTACCTTATGAGTTTGAAATAATTACAGTAGAAACTCTTGAAGAATTTGAAACCGCTATCAAGGATATGGCTGTTAGAGGCGCTCCTTTAATTGGCGCAACTGCAGCATTTGGGATTGCTCGACAAATGCTAAGGGACCACTCCAATAAAAATCTTGATTTAAGTTGGGATAGATTAAATCAGACAAGACCGACTGCTATTAATCTTAAATGGGCATTGGATCGATGTAGAAACCACCTATTAAATATTCCTCTGACAGACAGAGGATATGAAGCTATGCAATTAGCAATTGAAATTGCCAATGAAGACGTCGAGATCAATAAAAAGATAGGTCTGAATGGACTTGAGATAATTAAATCTATTTCAAAGAAAAAACCTAAAGGTGAACCCATAAGGTTATTAACTCATTGCAATGCAGGATGGTTAGCAACAGTAGACTGGGGAACAGCTACTAGTCCAATGTACCAAGCTCATAATTTAAATATTCCCATCCATGTGTGGGTAGATGAAACTAGACCAAGAAATCAAGGAGCACTAACAGCTTGGGAATTAAAAAGTCATGGAATAAGCCATAATTACATTACTGACAATGCAGGAGGTCATCTAATGCAGCATGGACTTGTAGATATGGTCATAGTTGGAACAGATAGAACAACTTCTAGGGGTGACGTATGTAATAAAATAGGAACATATTTAAAAGCCCTTGCCGCAAAAGATAATAATATTCCTTTCTATGTTGCCTTACCCTCGCCTACTATTGATTGGACTATTGAAGATGGTATAAACGAAATTCCTATCGAAGAAAGAAGCGAAAGTGAAGTTTCATTGATACAGGGTAAAGACAACACAGGTGTCATATCCAAATTAAAAGTTACACCAGAAGGAACAATTGGATCAAATCCCGCTTTTGATGTAACTCCAGCTAAGTTAATTACAGGACTTATAACTGAAAAAGGTATTTGCGAAGCATCTTCTAATGGGCTGCAAAAACTTTTTCCACAAAATAATCAGAAAGATTGCAGATGATTAAAGATTTATACAAAAATAAAGAAGCAAAAAAATGGAGAGAAAATCATGGAGTCTTGGAATGTGACCAGGACCTTGGAGAAAGGGTTTATACTTCAAGATTAATTGGTTGGAATCCTGATCTAGTAATGCATGGTGGAGGAAATACTTCTGTCAAAGTAAATAGAAAAAATATTTTTGGAGAAATAGAACGTGTATTACATGTAAAAGGATCTGGTTGGGATCTTGATACTCTTCAAGCCCCAGGGTTACCAGGTGTAAGGCTTGATCCTCTTTGTAAATTAAGAAATTTATCAAAGCTTAGTGATGAAGAAATGGTAAATATACAAAGAAATAACCTTTTAGATAGTACTTCACCTAATCCATCAGTAGAAACTTTACTACATGCATTTTTACCACATAAATTTGTAGATCATACTCACGCTACTCCTTTTTTAATTTTGGCTAACCTTCCAAATGCACGTGAAGTATGTAAAGAAATATTTGGAGAAAAGTTAGCCATTGTTCCCTATATCATGCCAGGTTTTGCACTCGCAAAGAAGGCTGCTGAAATTTATGAAAAAAAACCAGATGTTGAAGGCTTATTACTTTTGAATCATGGGCACTTCGCTTTCGGAGATACAGCCAAGCAGAGTTATCAAAAAATAGTAGAGCACACTAACCAAGTTGCTAAGTATTTCAAGCTTAAACAACCAACATCTATAGGAGAAAGAAATAAAACAAAAAATATTCATTTTCTTCCAATTTTAAGAGGAATAATAGCTAATTATAATGGTTCTAAGGAAGAACCTATGCCTATCTTTGATCTAAGAAATAATAAAAATGTTTTAAATTTTTTTAAAAGGAAAGATATTAATATTCTTGAAAAAAGAGGTATGGCATCTCCAGATCATGTTTTACGGACAAAAGGAAAACCTATTTACCTTTCTAAATCGGAATTAAACTTCAATGGAATATCAAAAAAGGTGATTGCTTTTAAGAATTCCTATGAAAAATATTTTGATAGACAAGTAAAAAAAGCAATTGAACCAAAAACAATTTTAAAAGCTGATCCAAAACATGCCTGGATAGAGAATCTCGGTATTCTAGGTATTGGAATTAATGCAAAGTCTGCTGCTGCAGCCGCAGATTTAGCTGAACAAAACCTTAGAGTAAGGGCAGTTGGAGAAGATTTTGGTGGCTTTTATCCTTTAAAAGAAAAAGATATGTTTGACTGTGAATATTGGTCATTAGAACAAGCTAAATTGGGTAAAGGAATAGCACCTATATTTCAAGGTAATGTTTTAGTGATCACAGGAGGAGCTGGTACTATTGGTCTTGCAACAGCCAAGGAGTTCTCAAAATTGGGAGCTAATATTTTGCTAGTTGATCAAGATCCTAAAGCTCTTGAAAATGCTTTAAAACAATTAACAAAATTTGACCGTTCTTTTGCTTGTGACATAACAAAAAATGGATCAGCTGAAAAAGTTATGCATAATGCAATTTTAAATTTTGGAGGGATAGACATATTGATCTCTAATGCTGGAAATGCCACAAGTGGACTAATGTTAGAGCTGGACGATAAGAAGTTAAGAAAAGCTTTTGAATTAAATTTCTTTGCCCATAAATCTTTTGCAGTCGAAGCTGCTAAAATTATGAAACTACAAAAAAGAGGAGGACAGATCTTATTCAATATATCTAAACAAGCTATCAATCCTGGAAGTAAAATGGGGGCATACGGTCTTCCTAAAGCCACCACCATGTTCTTAATGCGTCAACTTGCTTTAGAGTTAGGAAATGATAAAATAAGAGTAAATGGCATCAATGCTGATAGAGTAAGGTCAGGTTTACTAACAGACAATTTTATTAAAGAACGTTCAAAGTCTAGAGGAATAAGTGAACAAGTATATATGGAAGGTAATCTTTTACAGCAGGAAGTAGAAGCTAAACATGTAGGTCAAGGATTTACAGCATTAGCACAAATGAAGAGAACTACAGGACATATCCTAACGGTAGACGGAGGAAATACTGCTGCTGAATTAAGATAAAAATATATCATGGTTCAAAAAGTTCATTTTAAAAAAATCTAAAAATATCATGTTGATTTTTTAGGATTTAATAAAATTCGATATATAAATGAAATAAAAAATAAAGCTGTTAAAACTAATATTATTGTTGGAGCAGGTGAACTATCTATATAAAAGCTTAAATAGGTACCAAAACACATAGAAATCATACAAATCAGCACTGAAGCATATAGCATGTTTAAGAACTTTCTTGTAAGAAGAAAAGCTATAGCACCTGGTGTTATAATTAAACCAACAGCTAAAATCAGACCTGTTGCAGAGAGAGTTACAACTACTGTCAAAGAAATAATTGAAAGTAAGATGTAATGTAAAACATTTACCTTTAATCCAGAAGCCTTAGCCTGAACCAAATCAAATGAATATAACAAAAAATCCTTCCACTTTATTATTATTATTAAGGAAACTATGGTAGATATAGGTATGATTGTTTTCATTTCATGACTTTCAATACCTAACAAATTTCCAAATAAAATATGATCGAGATGAATGTTCGTATTAACAAAAAAATAAAGGATCATCCCTATTCCAAAAAATCCAGAAAATAAAACACCCATAACTGTATCTGGCTTTAATCTACAATTATTTGAGATATAACCAGTAAGGACAGCACATGATAAACCACTAATGAATGCTCCAATTAAAAGAGGTAAATTTAAGATAAAGGCTATCATAATCCCTGGTAAAATCGCATGACTAATTGCATCACCTAAAAGAGCCCATCCCTTTAATATTAAAAAACAAGATAAGAGAGCAGTTGGTATTGAAATAATTAACGAAATAATAAAAGCGTTAATCATAAAACTATACTTAAATGGCTCAACTAATATGTCAAAATCAAGCATTTAGTGATTTCCAAACTTAATGTTAGATTTCCTCAATTTAGAAGCAAGACCATACTTTGGGGCTATTATAAAAAATAATAAAAACAGAATAAATTGGAGGGTTACAATTATTCCACCAGTAGCACCATCTAAAAAATAGCTTAAATAAACCCCAAAGAAACAAGTAGATGCTCCTACTAATACAGATACTATAATGAGATAGTGAAAGCGATCACATATTAAATAACCAATAGCACCTGGAATAATAACTAGAGCAATAACTAGAAAAGCTCCTACTGTTTGCAGAGCTGCCACAATAGATGCAGATAATAAAGTAAAAAATAAAGCTTTTATCAATCTCGGTTTTATACCTATTGTTCTTGTATGGTTCTCATCAAAAAATGAAACCATTAAATCTTTCCATTTAATGCATAATATCAAAAGAGAGAAAAATCCAATAATTCCAACTTGAATTATATCTTCAAAAGAAATTGCCAGAATATTACCCATTATGATTGTCTGAACAGAAACAGACATGGGATTAATAGAAATTATGAATAATCCCAATCCAAAAAAAGATGTAAAAATTATCCCAATAACAGCATCCACTTTTAAACCAGAACGTTCTGAAAGAAAAAGCATTGTACCTGCAGCTAAACCGCCTGAAATAAAAGCTCCTAAGGCAAAAGGAATTCCTATGGCATACGCAATAGCTACACCGGGAACAACAGAATGTGACAGTGCGTCACCGATTAATGACCAACCCCTTAGCATTAAAAAAGAAGATAGAAATGCACAAACAATTCCTACTAATGTAGAAACCCACATTGCATTTATCATATAATTGTAATTAAAGGGTTCAATGAGTTGCTCAATCATTTTTTTTATCTTTTTTCAAGGGAACATTACCATATTGAACAAAGGGCCGTTCGTCATCTGTTAAAATAGAAACTTCCCTTTTATCACCATCCTCATGTAGATCTGTACCACCTAATGAAAAATGTCTAAGAACACCACCAAAGGCATTTTCTAAATTTTCTCTTGTAAAAACATTTTCTGTTAAACCATATTTTAAAATGGTCCCTTTTATTAAAATTGACCTATCACAATATTCAGGAACTGAGCCTAAATTGTGTGTTGAAATTAGCATAACTTTACCTTCTTTACGAAATTCATTTAGAAGATTGATAATCTGATCTTCAGTTTTAACATCTATTCCAGTAAAAGGCTCATCTAAAAGAATTATACTACCTTCTTGAGCTATTGCTCTGGCTAAAAAAACTCTTTTTCTTTGACCACCTGATAATTCTCCAATTTGATTATTGCTATATTCTAACATACCAACTCTGGATAATGCTTTTTCAACAGCAAAATGATCACTTTTTTTAGCAATCCTCAAAAACCCCATATGGCCATACCGACCCATCATAACAACATCTTTTACTAATACTGGAAAAGACCAATCAACCTCTTCAGATTGAGGTACATAGGATATTAAATTTGTTTTAAGAGCTTCTGAAACATTATTACCGTTAATATTTATAGTACCTTCAGAAATTGGCAAGAAGCCCATAATAGCTTTAAAAAGAGTTGATTTTCCTGCACCATTTACACCAACTAGAGCAGTAATTGTGCTATAGGGAATTTCAAAACTAGCATTCCATAAAGCTCTATGACCATTACGATAACTAACTGTAACATTTTTTACTGACAAACTTATTGGTAGTTTTTTCATTTTAAATCTAATTTATTTTGAATAATTTAATCCTTTTTCTACTGTTTCATAAGTTGATCTCAATAAATCCAAGTATGTTGGAACTGGTCCATTTTTATCACTCAATGAATCCACGTAAAGAATTCCACCAAAATTTATCCCTGTTTCTTTAGCAATTTGCTTAGCTGGTGTCTGAGTTACAGTACTCTCGCAAAAAATGGTTGGGATTTCATTTTCTGCAATTTTATCAATCACATTTTTAATTTGCTTTGGTGTGCCTACTTCGTCTGCATTCATAGGCCAAATGTATAATTCCTGAAGGCTTAAATCCCTAGCAAGGTAACTAAATGCTCCTTCACAAGTAACCAACCATCTATGTTTTAATGGAATGTTTAATATTTTCTTTTTTAAAGGCTCAATGGTTGAAATAATTTTTTGTTTATATTGATAAGCATTTTTTGAATATAGTTCTGCATTTTTATTATCATATTTTGAAAGCGCATTAACTATATTATCTATATAAATTAGTGCCTCATTTAACCCCATCCATGCATGTGGATTTGGTTTTCCTAAATAATCACCTGATTTGATATTTATATTATCAATTCCTTCGGAAACTATAATAGAAAGAATATCATCATTAAGACCAGAAAAAAATTGCTCAAACCATAATTCTAAATTCATTCCATTCCAAAAAATTAAGTCAGCATCATATGCTTTAACTAGATCTTTTGGAGTTGGTTGATATCCGTGAATTTCAGCACCTGGCTTAGTAATAGAAACCACGTCGGCAGCATCACCCGTTATATTTTTCGTTATATCAGAAATTATAGTAAAAGTAGTAACTACTTTTATTTTTTCATTTGCAAGTAACTCAAAGTTTATAAAAACAGATAAAAATACTATAAGAAAATTTTTAAAAAACCAGTCCAACACTTTACCTCAAAGTTTTATAGAAACAGATAATTCAAGAAAGTAATTAGTGTCAAGAATTGAAATCAATGATTTTCAATTTAAAGTAATATTTTATCTAATTGCCCAATATTTCAGTTAATTCACTAACACGTTGATTTAAAAATGCAGAACCTTTTTTTGCTTCCACGTTTAATCTTATAAGAGGTTCAGTGTTAGAACTACGTAAATTAAATCTCCAATCTTCAAACACAAGTGAAAGACCATCAAAATCATCATAGGATAAATACTGACCATCAAAATATTTTAAAACTTTTTCAAATACTTTTTTTGGTTGACTTATTGTAAAATTAATCTCACCAGAGCTAGGAAATTTTTCTTTTCTATCTTTAATTAATTCTGAAAGTTTTTTTCCAGTTTTACCCATAAGCTCCACTATAAGCAACCATGGTATCATACCACTGTCACAGTAGGAAAAATCCCTAAAATAGTGGTGTGCAGAAATTTCTCCACCATAAATAGCATTATTTTCGCGCATTGATTTTTTAATAAAAGCATGTCCAGTTACAGATACAATAGATAATCCATTATTATTTTTTACTATATCTTGTATGTTCCAAATCACTCTTGCATCATGAATAATTTTAGAACTAGGCTCTTTTAATAAGAAGCTTTCTGCTAATAACCCAACAATATATTCACCTGGAACAAAAACTCCAAATTCATCAAAAAAGAAGCAACGATCAAAATCGCCATCAAACGCAATACCAAGGTCAGCTTTATTTGAAATCACTAAATTTTTATTTATTTGATGGTTTTCTTTAAGTAATGGATTGGGTATCCCATTGGGAAAGCTAGGGTCAGGATTATGATGATATTTAATAAAATTTAAATTTTTATTTTTTTTTAATAACTTTTTTTCAAAATGATCAAAAGTGGGACCCAAAGCACCATTTCCCGAATTAATTACAATATTGAGAGTAGGCAAAAGTTTTACATCTATAAATGTGAGCAACTTATTAACGTAAGCAATTTTACTTTCAGAACATTTATCAAAAAGTACTCCATTATTTTCTTTTATTGAAAAAATTTTATTTTCTGCTGTTTTTTTTATTTTAACAAATTCACAATCATCAAGAGGTTGGGATTTAGATTTTACCATCTTAAGACCATTAAAAGAGATTGGATTATGTGAAGCCGTTACCATAATCCCACCACAAGCTTTAAAATGTGTTGTTGCCCAGTATACTTCCTCAGTACCAGCGATACCGATATCATAAACATTTACACCTTGATCCATTAATCCTTTTGATAATGAATTAAACAATTCTGGGGAAGATTCGCGTACATCTCTTCCCAAAATAACAACTTTAGGATCTATAATCTCTGCAAAAGCACAACCTATAGTATAGCAAATGTCACTATCAAAATTCACGCCTAGTTCTCCGCGAACGTCATAGGCTTTAAAACAAGTAAGTTCTTTATTCATTTTAATTATTAATTTTTAATTTATTGGCAACAAAATTTATTCCAGACAAATAACCTTTAACTGATCCGCAATCAAATCTGTGGCCTTTTAGTTTAACAGTTTCAACCTTATTTTCTTTTGCTAAAAGATTAATAGCATCAGCAAGTTGTATTTCTCCACCTTTTCCAACTGTTTGGTTTTCTAATATGTCAAAAATTTCTGCAGTTAGTACATACCTACCTATAGAAGCAGAATTAGAGGGGGCTAAATTTTCTTCTGGCTTTTCTACTAAACCTTCAACGTTTCCGTTGATTGAATTATATTGGACTACACCATAGTTAGAAATTTCTGAACCAAAAATATCCATAATTGAAAGTTGAATTTTTCTAGTTTTTTCAAAAGCACTTACTAAATCTGAAGTTACGCCTTTTTCTTCACTTACAATAAAATCATCAGCTAGAAGCACAGCAAAAGGATCACTACCAACAGCTCTTTTGGCACACAAAACCGCATGTCCCAAACCTAGAGGTGCAGGTTGCCTGACAAATAGACATTCAATACCTTCTGGCAATATATTCCTAACCATATCTGCTTGTTTGTTTTTACCTTTTGACCTTAGAGCCATTTCTAATTCTTGATTATTATCAAAATGGTCCTCAACCGCTCGTTTATTTCTTCCTGTAATAAATATCAAAGTATCAATACCAGCCTTAACTGCTTCTTCTGCAGCATACTGTATTAATGGTTTGTCAATTATTGGAAGTAATTCTTTAGGCATAGCTTTAGTAGCAGGTAAAAATCTAGTACCCGACCCTGCAACTGGAAAAACTGCTTTTCTTACTTTAGACATAGTTTCATCACTATACCACAATTATAAAATAGTTATTAATGTAGAAAGTGTAAAAGTAAAAATTTAAAATCAATTATCATCATTTGTTTTTTTTACAGGCAGTTAAGTGCTTTTGATTAAAAATTAAACAATCATATCAGAAAAAATATTTTTTCCTCTAGATAAAATGTACAATTCTAAAAAAAAAAATTAAAGCTCTTTAATGCCTGCGTTGCTAAATATAAATCATATTGAATCACAAATAGTTAAGCTATTATCCCAAAAAAAAATTGCTATCTTTTTAGATATAGACGGAACGTTAATACCACATGCTGATCATCCAAATAATATCATGATCCCAAAAAATCTTAGATTCATACTTTACAATTTAAGAAATAAACTTAATGGGGCCCTAGCTTTAATTAGTGGAAGAATGGTCAAGGATATTCAAAATATTATTCGTCCTTTAAAACTCTCAGCATCTGGTATTCATGGTTTAGAATATACTAATAATCTTGGAGAATATTTGATAAATAATACAGAACCTATTCCATTAGATATATATGAAAAGCTTTATAAATTTTCAAAGAATCACCCTGGAAGTATGATTGAAGAAAAGAATGTTTCTGTTGCGTTGCATTATCGTAATGTACCTGAAATAGAAAAAAAAGCTATTAGTATTGTTAATCATCTCATTAGAGGTAGTAATCTTAAATTATTAAAAGGCAAAAAAGTTTTAGAATTAGTTCCAAAGAATTCAAACAAAGGAAAAGCTATAAATTTTTTTATGAATAAACACCCTTTTTTGCATAAAATCCCCATTTATATTGGTGACGATGTCACTGACGAATATGGATTTGAATTAGTAAACAATTTAGGTGGTTATTCCATTAAAGTTGGATATGAAAGTAATACATTAGCCAATTTTTTTATTAAAGATACAATATCAGTTCTTAAATTTTTAAATTTAGTATATTTTTGCTCAAAAAAAATTAGGTGCAAATCATTAATATTACAAAATAAGATAAGAGGTTAGAATTGAACCGTCTCATAGTCATATCAAATAGGGTAATGTTGCCATCTTTGAATAACAAAGAATCGGCTGGTGGTTTAGGCGTCGCAATAGAGGAGTCATTAAAAAGAAATGGTGGTGTTTGGTTTGGCTGGAGTGGAGAAATATCAAATGATAAAAAAATAGAACCTGAGGTTTTAAAAAATGACAATGTTACATATGTCACGCTTAAACTTTCTCCAGAAAATTATGAAAATTTTTATAATGGTTATTCAAATGCATCTCTATGGCCACTATTGCATTATAGATTAGATTTAGTTGAATATTCTAAGAAGAAATACTCAGGATATCAAAGAGTAAATAGCATTTTTTCAGATTTGATTAGCCCCTTCTTGTTAAAAGAAGATATAATCTGGGTACAAGATTATCACTTTATACTTTTGGCTAGAGAACTCAGGAAAAAAAAATGCACAAATAAAATGGGTTTTTTCTTACACGTTCCTTGGCCCTCAAAAGAAGTTTTGATGACACTACCTGATCATAAAGAGATTGTGGAATCTCTTTTAGATTATGATGTCATTGGCTTTCAAACAAAAAGCTATGTTCTATCATTCCTAGATTACATAATTAGAGAAATGAATGGAACAATTGATTCCGATGGATTTGTTTTTGCCAAAGGAAAAAAAGTAAAAGTACAACATTTTCCAATTTCTATAGATACTGAGAAATTTATAGAATTATCAAAAAATGCAGTTGGATCAGCTCATGTTAATAGGCTAGTTGAAAGTTTAGGAAAATCTAATTTGATTATTGGTGTAGATAGATTAGATTACTCCAAAGGAATAATAAACAGATTTAAAGCATATGAAAATCTTTTAGAAAAATATCCAGAACACAAAAGAAATAGTACTCTCATGCAAATAGCTCCAATCTCCAGAGGAGACGTTTGGCAATATAAGGAACTTAGGCAAGAGTTAGAAACTGAAGCAGGTCATATTAACGGTTTATATTCAGACTTTGATTGGACACCAATCAGGTATTTAAATAGAGGTTTTAATAGGAAAATTCTTGCTGGATTTTTCAGAAGGAGTCAGATTGGCTTGGTAACCCCTTTTAGAGATGGCATGAATTTGGTTGCTAAAGAATATGTTGCCGCTCAAGACCCTTCTAATCCAGGAGTGCTTATACTTTCTCAATTTGCAGGCGCAGCTGAAGAATTGGATGGGGCAATTATAGTAAACCCCTATGATATCGAAGCTATAACCGAAGCAATAAACATAAGTTTAAAAATGTCCTCAGAAGAGAAACTTCATCGCTGGATAAGAATGATTGAACAAATAAACGAATTCGATATACACAAATGGAGCAAAAATTGTATTAAGGCCATTGAGAGTATAACAGTATAGAATATTTTAATTTGCAGTAAATGGAGCGGGTGATGGGAATCGAACCCACGTATTCAGCTTGGAAGGCTGCTGCTCTACCATTGAGCTACACCCGCTTATGAATAATAAAGACCATAAAACTTCTAAAAGAAATTTCAATACTTTTTTAATATTTCTATAGTAATATCTATTATCTCTGAAGCTGTTTTAGCCAGGTATGGGGTGCATGAAGTATCAAAATTCTGATGAATAACACCATGACCATATGATAATAATAAGAAAGGAACTTTTGCAGACTTACTGGTCATATAATCTGTATTTGTATCTCCAACAAAAACTGAGGACTTAATTGATGCACCTAAATTATCTATAGTTTTTAATAAAGGTTTAGGATTTGGTTTAGCACAACCATATGTATCCGGGCCAACTATAATTTCAAAAAAAGAATGGATGCCTAATTTATTTAGCAATATATCAGCTTGTTTTTTTGGTTTGTTTGTACAAACTCCAAGTTGAATTTTATTGTTTTTAAGGTATTCCAACATTTCTAGTGTACCTTCATAAAGAACAGAATTATCATCAATTACTTTTTCATAATTTTTTAAAAATTTTGGGTAGAGATTTTCAACTATTTGTTCGTCAATAAAACCATTATCCTTTAATAAACCTTGTCTGATCGTACTTCTACCACCTTTTGAGGATATGCCCTCATCCCTGTTTTCTTTTAGCCTGTAATTAATACCAATTTCTTCAAAAGTTAGATTACCTGCATTAAGAAGATCTAAAGCTGTATCAGCTAATGTTCCATCCAAATCAAAAATAGCAGCTGAGTTCATATATGTTCCTTTTTCTATGATGGAAAATTCCTATTCTTTGATATATAATTATTAATGATAATGAATATAGATTATTAAGGAAAGTCAAAATGCCTCTTTCAGTATTAATTCTAGCTGCTGGTAAAGGAACTAGAATGAATTCCAATTATCCCAAAGTTCTACATAACGTAGGTAATATACCTATGATTTATTATTCAATTGATTTAGCTCAAAAATTAAATGCAACAAATATAGGGGTAGTAATATCTGAAAAAGCTGTCGAAATTAGAAACTTTATAAAACATTTGTCTAAAAAAATTGATCTAATTGTTCAATCAAAACAACTTGGAACAGGACATGCTATTTTGTCAGCGAAGAAGTTTGAAAAAAAAGCAGGAGATGTAATTATTCTATATGGGGACTGTCCCTTAATTTCTATTGATTCATTGAATAATCTTATTATTTCAAGAAAAAAAGGAGCTGATCTTGCAGTATTAGGATTTGTTGCTGATAATCCCAAACAATACGGACGTATGGCTGTCGATGAGAATAATAATTTAAAAAAAATAATTGAATTCAAAGATGCTACTAAAGATGAAATTGGGATAAAATTGTGTAATTCAGGAGTTATGATCGCTAATAGCAAAATTTTATTCTCGTTACTAAACAAAATTAGAAATAATAACTCAGCCCAAGAATTTTATTTAACTGATATAGTATATAATGCAAATAAAGAAGGTCTCAATGTACAATATGTGAATTGCAGCGAGCTTGAAGCACAGGGTGTTAATAACCGTAAGGATTTATCTGAAGTAGAAAATCAGTTCCAAGTAAATAAACGACTAGAAGCATTATCAAATGGTGTAACTCTTAAAGACCCATCATCAACTTATTTTTCTTACGATACTGAAATTGGAAAAGATACAATTATCGAACCAAATGTTACTTTTGGAACAGGTGTGAAAATTAAAAATGATGTAGTTGTAAAATCTTTTTCCTACCTTGAAGGATGTGAAGTTAACTCTAATGTCACTTTGGGACCATTTGCCAGAATAAGACCAAAAACTATATTAGATAAGGGAGTAAAAGTAGGTAATTTTGTTGAAATAAAACAGTCAAATCTTTCTCAAAATGTTAAAGTAAATCACTTAGCATATATAGGTGATGGAAAAATTGGTGAAAATTCAAATATTGGTGCTGGAACAATATTCTGTAATTATGACGGCTACTCCAAAAATGAAATAACTATTTCTAACGATACTTTTGTAGGTTCAAATGTATCATTGGTTGCACCATTAGAAATTGGAAATAATGTAGTTATTGGCGCGGGTTCAACAATAACTAATGATATTAAAAATAATGAACTTTCAATAGGAAGAACTAGACAGATAAATAAAAAAAGAAAGAAATAGAATTTTATTTAAATTAATTGAATAATTTTAAAATAAAATGTACCTTTAAAACTTGGAAAAAAAACATAAGTTAGCTAAATGACAAAATATCCGCCGCTTATTGACCCATTTAACCGAAAAATTAACTATCTAAGAGTTTCCGTTACAGATAGATGTGACTTTCGTTGTGTTTATTGTATGTCAGAGAAAATGCAATTTCTTCCTAAGAAAGATTTACTAACTTTAGAGGAATTAGATAAAATTTGTTCTGTCTTTATAGAAATGGGCATTACAAAATTGCGTATTACAGGTGGTGAACCTTTAGTAAGGAGAAATATACTCAGTTTTTTTAAAAGTATTTCAAGGCATTTAATTACAGGAGATTTAAAAGAACTTACACTTACAACTAATGGGAGCCAATTGAAAAAATTTGCAAGACCATTGTTTGATTTAGGGGTTAAAAGAGTAAATATTTCTTTAGATACATTAAATCCTGAAAAATTCAAAAGAATTACAAGATGGGGAAAATTAGATCAAGTGCTTGACGGTATTCAGGAAGCAAAAGAAGTAGGTCTAGCCATAAAAATAAATAAAGTTGCTTTGAAAAAAACTAATCAAGATGAATTGAACAAATTTATACAATGGTGTGGTGATGAAGGGTTTGATCTTACCTTTATTGAAGTAATGCCAATGGGAGATTTTGGTGAAGAAGATAGATTAGATCAATATTGGTCATTAAAAGATCTAAGAGAAGAATTAGAAAAAAAATGGACCTTAAAAGACATATCATTAACTACTGGCGGGCCTGCTAGATATTCTGAAATTTCTGAAACAGGTCAAAAAGTGGGATTTATAACTCCTCTTACCCATAACTTCTGTGAGTCCTGCAATAGGGTACGTATGACTTGTACAGGGCAATTATTTATGTGCCTAGGACAAGAGGAAGATGCAGATCTTAGATCAGCTCTGAGAGAAGGATCAGATAATGACCATTTACTAAGAAAAAGAATAATGCAAGCAGTAGATAGAAAACCAAAGGGCCATGACTTTGACTATTCTCGCAAAAAAATTTCAGGCCAAATGTCTAGATTCATGAGTCACACTGGAGGCTAGAAGAATTTTTAAGTTAGACATATTAAAATTTTTAGTCTAATAACCCAATCATTTTAAGGAAGAGTTATGAAAAAAATTATTATGTTTTTTTTGATATATGCATTTTCAATAGTGTTCGTTTATGCCTCGAGTGATAGTGTGAAAAAACGCCAAAATGCTATGCAACAAGTAAGGGAAGCTACTAAAGTTTTATTTCCAATGGCAAAAGGTAAAACCGATTATGATGATTTTGTAGTAATTTCAATGCTTGACCAGATGCTAAATGCTGCAAAACCCTATGCAAGCTATTTCCCAATTGAACAAGAGGCAGTAGCTCACTCAGAGGCTGCTGAAACCATTTGGACAGACAGATCTGGCTTTAAGCAAAGTGTAAATAAATTCATAGATGATATAGAATTTGCATTAAACGCAGAACCAGAAAATTTGGATGATTTCAAACCCATGTTCGCAAAAATCACTAATAATTGTCAAAGCTGCCATCAAGTTTATCGGATGAAATAAAATCTTTTATTATGAACTTTTATAGTAATTCGAAATGAACTATTTATTTGGAGTTGATGGAGGAGGATCTGGATGCAGAGTAGTTTTGACGTCAAGTGATGGAAAAATTTTGGGGAAAGCCAAGGGTGGGCCTGCCAATATAGAAACATCATTTTCTAAAGCTAGAGATAATATAATTAATGCATGCATGACTGCTTTTAAAGTAGCAAATTTGTCTAAAAACAACTTTAAGTATTCATATGCTATATTGGGTTTAGCAGGATCTAATCTTGGTAATTATGCTTCAAAGTTGTCTAATGATTTGCCATTTGCAAAAAATAAAATATTAAATGATGGTGAAATCACTTTGGAAGGTGCCATTGGACCAGTTGATGGATGTATTGGAGCTTTAGGGACTGGCTCAGTTTTTGTTGGCAGAAAAAAAGGAATTACAAAACTTACTGGTGGTTGGGGTTTTAATTTAGGAGATGATGGGTCTGGAGCTAAACTGGGAAAAGAACTTATGAAATTATCAATAAAATGTCATGATGGTTTAGAAAATCATTCCGATCTCACAATAGATTTTTTGAGAAATTTTAATAGCGATATAAAAGAAATGGTTGAATGCGCAAAGTCTTTTAAGCCAACAGATTATGCTCAGTATGCACCTCAAATTTTTTCAGCAATGTGTGGCCAAGACAGCAATGCGAGAAAATTAATAGAATGTGAGGTTGTACTTATAGAAAAATCACTTGTTGCTGCTGGTTTTAGGGAAGAAAATCCTTTCTGTCTAATTGGAGGACTTGGTAAATTATTTTTACCTTTTTTAAAAGATATTTTTGTCAGGTCCTGTAGTGAACCAAAAGGAGATGCACTAGAAGGTGCTCTATCTATAGGAAAAAGAGAATTTTTTATTTAATATTATAAAAAAAGATTACTTCCTATAACTTGACTTAATTGAAAGCTTAAATTAAGAAATCATTTATTTGGCGAAGTAGCTCAGGCGGTTAGAGCAGAGGAATCATAATCCTTGTGTCGGGGGTTCAAGTCCCTCCTTCGCTACCAAAATACCCAAGAAAATCAATAACTTATAAGAGAGATGAACAGAGAGTTCATCCCTCTCTTGAGTTATACACAGTTATACACTAAATTCCTTAACTATGACTAAAAATAAAGTTATACACCTTAGTTATACACCAAATTTAAAAAATGTTTATATCTCTCTAGAATGCGCCAGTAGAAGTGTCAGATAATTATTTGATATGGGTAAACCTAAATACTACATTTTATTTTACAAAATTGAATTTCAAATCAGTAAAATAAATTAAAGTTAG